>JAKIUK010000093.1 GCA_021647585.1 Methylococcaceae bacterium | reverse complement strand
ATGGGTTCTATGGATCTGGATGAACTGTTATCCAAAAGAGATGATATAAATGCTAGATTGTTACATGTGGTGGACGATGCTACAACTCCATGGGGAATCAAGGTCACTCGAATCGAAATTAAAGATATTGCGCCTCCCAGAGATCTAGTTGAAGCGATGGGAAGACAAATGAAAGCCGAGCGTGAAAAAAGAGCATCTATTCTTGAAGCGGAAGGCTTGAGACAGGCAGAAATATTACGTGCAGAAGGTGAAAAACAGGGAGCCATTCTTGATGCAGAAGGACGTAAAGAAGCCGCTTTCAGAGATGCTGATGCCAGAGAGCGTTTAGCTCAGGCGGAAGCCAATGCAACGACAATGGTTTCTGAAGCCATCGCTAAAGGAGATATTCAGGCAATTAACTATTTTGTAGCACAAAAATATATTGAATCTCTTAAAGATATTGCATCTGCTGATAACAGTAAGTTGATTCTTATGCCCCTGGAAGCCAGCAGTGTCATAGGGGCATTAGGCGGCATCGGTGAACTGGCAAAAGAAGCAATGACCAAAAAAGGATAATGATGGCTGAGCTGGAAATAGTTTTTTGGTATTGGTGGGTACTCGCAGTATTTCTATTATGCATAGAAATACTGGCGCCTGGATTCTTTTTTCTGTGGTTATCCCTATCCAGTATTATTGTTGGGTCAGTGTTATTCCTGTTCCCATCTACCGTCCTGGAAATACAGTTATTAGTTTTTGCATTATTATCCATTGCATCCATCTATATTTGGCGTCGTTATGGTATTAAACATCGACCTGAAACAGATCATCCTTTGCTCAACAAGCGGGGTGCTCAGTATGTTGGTAGAACCTTTTCTCTCATTGAAGCCATTGAAAATGGCCGTGGAAAAATCAAGGTTGATGATTCAATCTGGACGGTTCAGGGAGAAGATTGTCCGTTAGATTCGAAAGTTAGAGTGACCGCTGCAAATGGTGCTTTATTTGAAGTAGTGTTAGTCCGAGATAAAACCGAATAGGGGACATAGTTTGCATATAGGACAAGATATTAAAGCAGCGTCCATACTGATTGTTGATGATGAACCGGTAAATGTTGAAATTTTACAGGAGCTGTTAGAAGGATTTACTGATGTAACTGGAATAAGTTCTCCTACCAAGGCGGTTGCGCTTTATCAGGAAAAAGATTTTGACCTGATTTTGTTGGATATTAACATGCCTCAGTTAAATGGTTTTCAGGTTATGGATGAGTTTGCCACAGTAGCAAAAGAAATTCATCCACCTATTCTAATTTTAACTGTTTTAAAAGATAGAGAAACACGATTAAAAGCCCTGACTAAAGGTGCAAGTGATTTTTTGGAAAAACCATTTGATGAAGCGGAAGCACTTTGTCGTGTTTCCAATTTACTGGAAATGCACCTATCACAAAAACTGTTAGCAAAATACAATAATACCCTAGAAAAAACAATACTAGAAAGAACCCGAAAAATTGAAAAATCTCAATTTGAAGTACTTGACTGCTTGTCATATGCCGCTGAATACAGAGATATGGATACTGCCAAACACACAGTCAGAGTGGGTTGGTTTTCCAGAATAATCGCGGAACAATATGGCTTTAGAAATGATGAACTTGATGTGATACAACATGCTGCCCCTATGCACGATATTGGCAAAATAGGGGTATCCGATACTATTTTGCTAAAAAAAGGAAAACTTGATAAAGAAGAATTCGAATTAATGAAATTACACACTACCATTGGTGCTGAAATTCTGGGTAGAAGTAATGCACGTGTTATGAAGTTTGCCAAAACAATTGCTTTATCACATCATGAAAAATGGAACGGAACGGGTTACCCTTATGCATTGGTAGGACAAAAAATACCCATTCTAGGACGTATTGTTGCATTAGCAGATGTATTTGATGCTTTATCAATGAAAAGACCTTATAAAGAAGCATGGCCTTTGGAAAAAATATTAGACCTCCTCAGCAAAGAATCTGGTGAACATTTTGATCCTCATTTGGTAAAAATATTTATCAATTCTCTCCCTGCTATTCTTGCTATTAAAGAAGAATATATAGATGTTGAAGAAAACTAGCAATAACCTGATTCGTTGTTAATTACATACATTCAAGCTTTAAAACTGGCAACTTTGTTTTTCAGTAAAATAAAATCTTCTTTGGCCAGATTTTGTTCATATCTTAACCTGATATAAATAGCTGTAATTTTTTTAACTTCCTCTGCAATATCAGGGCGTAGATGTTGTACTCGTATCGAAAAGTTAATTGCTGTTTCTCCTGCCTTTTTATAAACGCCTGCCCTAGCTAATTTTTTGCAGTAGCGCTGATACAGGATTAACTCTTCCGCTATTTTAGTCTGTCGGGTTTTAAAAATAGTCCATGCCAAAATGCAAGTAATCAGCGCTATGGAAGCAACAAGCCATTGCACCATAGAGCTAATGTTATTAATACCCAAAGAAGATAAAAATTTTGACTGATTCACCGTGCTGTAATTAATCACCCACCGCTGCCAACTATAATCAATACCACTCCAAAGCTGTTTAGCACTTTTCATCCAGGACAAGGCTCTGCTTACATTTATATTTGCAGGGCTAAAATTTACTAACCCGGTAGCAATTTGCAGATCAATATTGACATCTTGTTCAACACGTTCAGGTGCAATAGCAGCGGTTGGGTCAAAACGTGTCCAACCTTTATTTTTTAACCATACCTCGGCCCAGGCATGAGCATTAGCCTGTCTGACTTCTAAAAAACCTCCGACTTTATTATGTTCACCGCCTTGGTATCCAGCAACAACTCTTGCAGGCAATCCTGCAACGCGCATTAAATAGACAAAGGCCGTGGCATAATGACTACAAAAACCGTAACGGGTATCAAATAAAAATGTTTCGATGGGATTCTCTTCCATTAATGGGGGCGTTAATGTGTAGTAGAAATTTTCATTTTTAAAATGGCTCAAAACAGATTGAATAAACCTTTCTGCAGGCGCTTCAAAACCCTGAAGTTGAGTCACCAGATGGATGATTTTTTCGGAAGGATCAGAAGGTAATTGCAGATTGTCCTTACGCTCAGTTTTAGTAATATCTCCGGTGTTATATTGTGAAAAAGAAGTGATTTTGTATGCGGCGCGTTTACCTGGATTATCTTTATTAATTAACTGATAAAGTGCATTTTTTGTTACCGAGTCAGGATATAAAGATGGCATATCTAATGCAAACACCCAGCGTTTGTCCTGAGGTTCCATCATTAAAGTATATTGATAGGACTCACCCGTATAAGTCACTTTATGCTGATTTTTTTTAAAAAATAGATTTTTGCTTTCTGTCCAACGTTTACCATTGGTCCAGGAAAAAACAGGGCCCCTCCAATAGCGCTGATTTGGCGGCGGTATTTTGCCTGCAAATTTTACCCTGAATACCAGTTCATCAGATAGTCCTAAGCGACTGATGGACCCTGGTTCAAGACTATCACTCAAGCCACTGATGGCTGTATTTTGATGATTAAACAACATCCATCGCGGTGCTTCAACTCTGGGAAACAAAACAAACAACACGATACTGATGGGAAGTGCTTGAAAGATAATTAGTGTCGCCGTTTTTAAAGCAGATACTGTTGCTGCCTTCTGGCTATTGATCGAAACTAGAGTTGCTATTAATACACAGCATACAAACAAGATATAGCCAGCCATTAAAATGCTTTGTTGATAAAGAAATTGTGTCGATGCCACAATAAATGCCAAATAAGAAATGAGATAAAGATCTCTTTCTTTTTTAATTTCCAGTAATTTAAGCCCTAATGCGGTAACAAATAAATTGGTTCCGGCATCTCTACCCAGGAAACCTTTGTGCTGTGTATAAAGTAAAACAACAGCAACAATAACTAATAACAATATAATTATCTTATTAGGCAAATAGTTTGTTTTCCATACGCAAACAAAACGCCAGATCAGTAGCAAACTGAAAAAAGAAAACACAGTCATCGGCATATGGTTTATGTGCGGTAATGTAATCAAACCAATCGAAACCAATAAGAAAACAAGTATGCGTTGATTAACGTCTAATACCATATCATTTACCTTTAATCGCCCCACTTAAACATAAAATATTCAGTTAAAAACCTAGTGAATCTAAAAGTTTAAATTGACGGGTAATGTTATAAAAAACAGAGTATGTCATCTCGACCAGAGGGAGAGATCTTGCTCTAAGGCTTAAGATTTTTTGCATTCGCTCAAAATGACACACATTTTTTATACATCAAAATAAAGTTAGAACAAAGCCAATGCTTGCAGACATTTTTCATAATGTGCTTTGCCATAACCGGGCTCCAATTTAACACCGGGAATTGTAAAACCATAAAGCAAACCTGCATTTTCTGCATCAATAACCCAGCGACATAATTGACTTAAACGTTGTTCATCATTATTTCCAGGTGTCTGATCATAATTCAACCATAGTTCGACCAGACTTTCGCCACCGTATTGCTTGCTAAACAAACCCTGGCCTTTGGCAAATGCTTTCCAGTGTATGTGCTTGATAGGGTCACCGGCCTGATATTCTTTAAGACCATAAAAATCATCACTGCCCTTTGTTTTCTTGTTTGCCAGTGTTGGAGATTGTTCTTGAGCTTGATCAACTTCGGTTTCAGGAAAAGGTATTTCCTCAATATTGGGTTTTGGATAAACCAATGTTTTTGCAGCAAAACGTAGCGGTGACCAAGCACGAAATAATCCCAAAGGATAAGTACTTGATAAGGTAACGGTATCAATATTATGCCATCCTCTTTGTTGCGTAACAGCATAGAGTGTAATACTTTTTTTTTCTTGTTCCACTAAAGTGAAATTTACAGTCCTATCTAAACTTGCCTGCAAATTAAAGCGTTGAACGTTATTCGGATTGTTAATTACAATATCAAACCCCGCAGCTTCCCCAGAAAAAACAGCCTGGCTATGGCCCTGAGTTAAAACCAGGCCCGCTAAAGATTTGAAGCTATGGAGAATAGTGACAAAAAAAACACTGGCTAAAATAAACGCCAATAGATAGACCATATTATTGTTATAAACAAATGCGATTAACAATAACAGAGTAATTAAAATCACAAAACCTAAGCCACGTTGTGTTGGTAAAATAAAAATACGTCTATGACTTAATGTAATGCTTTTGTCTGTCGCCTTTTCACCTTTAATAAAACGAGAGCGGTGAAAACGTTGTTTTAAACTTAAACTCACTTTAGGAAACGGCTACATTATTAAGTAACGGTGCAACAATCGAGTCTGAATCCGTACTCCCTGAACGTAATCGATGTCCAGCGACAGAAGGCAATACCGCTTGAATATCATCAGGTAAAACAGCATTTCTGCCATCCATATATGTCCAGGCTTTTGCTGCTGTTAATAATGCCAGCCCGGCTCTTGGAGATAACCCACAGTGATAGTCTGTTGATTCACGAGTGTACGCAATCAAATCCTGAAGATAATCAAGCAAGGCGGAAGACGCGTGCACTTCTGTAACCTGTTGCTGAATATTAGCCAATTGCTTTGGCTCTAATTGCACGGACAACTCTTCAATTAAACTATAGCGATGCCTGCCCACTAATAATTTCCGTTCTGCCCGCTTATCCGGATAGCCAAGTTCTATGCGCATTAAAAAACGATCTAGTTGAGATTCTGGCAGGGGGAAAGTTCCGATTTGATGTGATGGATTTTGGGTCGCAATAACAAAAAAAGGACGAGGTAAATCGTAGGTTTTACCTTCTACTGTTACTTGATGCTCTTCCATCGCTTCCAGTAAAGCGCTTTGTGCTTTGGGAGTGGATCGATTAATTTCATCGGCCAGTATCATTTGATTAAACAGGGGGCCCGGGTGAAATTCAAATCGTGCATTTTCCACATCAAATATCGAAGCGCCAATAATATCTGCGGGCAAAATATCGCTGGTAAATTGAATGCGCTGATAATTTAAACCCAATAACCTGGCCAAAGTATGCGATAGCGTTGTTTTGCCAACGCCGGGAATATCTTCAATGAGCAAATGACCTTTTGCTAATAAACAGCAAACGGCCAATTTAAGCTGCTGCTCTTTACCTAAAATGATGCTATTGGCAGAATCCAGTAATGGTTTTAATACATTTTCCATAATGCGGTTTTATATTTATAAAAAAAGTTTGCTTTGCAACAAAAGTATCCATTTTAGTATAGAAGAAATATATTTATGCCCATGATTTAATTGTAGAGTCCATCAAGACTCGATAAAATATAGTTTGAAAAAACTAGAGAAACGAGGTTATGGAAGATTTTAAATATGTACGTGAAAATCTCATCGATATGCTTGAAGACCTTGATGAGCGGCTGGAAAAAATTACTGATAATGTGAAGCAATTAGATGAGCATATAGCTAAGGATTTTGAACAACCGATAACTGGAAAGGATAATGATGAGTCTCCAGATTCATTGGAAAATGAAGCTCGAATTGAAATAGAAAAAATTCAACAGGCTATATCACGCATTGATAAAGGAACGTATGGTATTTGTTTAAGCTGTGGTCAAGCGATAAAAAAAGAACGTTTAAACAACACCCCTTTTTCCAGTCAATGTACTCATTGTGCCAAAAAAGATGACAGTTGAAGTAAAAAAACTATAGGGCTATTATTAACCAAGTTAAACTTTAAAAGGCCTGTCATTTCGACCGGCGGGACGACTTGTATGGACAGATATATTGCTCCTTGCAATGTCTGCATTCACCATCCCTGTGGTTTACTCACCAATCTTTACTTAGTACACTCCGCCTAACTTCAAGATTTCTCGTTACACTCGGACAGCCTCCTAGCAACACAAGCAGAAACCTTTTGCAATAATGAGAACCTCATCATTGCAAAAGGCTCCTGGCCTTTGTGTTTGGCATTGCGTTGATATTTAGTTTTATCTTTAAAAACCTGAGCCTTGTTAAATTGGCCGGCAAATTTAGCGACCGGATTTTTAATTCGTCTAGTTTTCAAAGCTTTTGATTTCTTAGCTTTTTTCATAATAACTCCTTAAATAAATTGGATCTTCACAAATCTGTGTAGCGATTATTCCTCACCAAATGCGTGAAATATATAAAATATTAATAAGTATGATGACCAAAAATTTACCTATAAACGTAGCGTTCGACTGATTTTTCTAGGATTAATCACCATATACTATTAATATAGAGTGTTATTTGAACATAGATTGATTGTGAATTTCCAGACAAATTTTGACGTTATTATCATTGGGGGAGGCCATGCCGGTACAGAAGCGGCATTGGCATCGGCTCGCTGTGGGGTGAAAACATTACTGCTTACTCAAAACATTGATACTTTAGGGCAGATGAGCTGTAATCCTGCTATTGGTGGCATAGGAAAAGGCCATTTGGTTAAGGAAGTCGATGCCCTGGGTGGCGCAATGGCGATGGCTGCTGATAAAGCGGGAATTCAATTTAGAACCTTAAATGCCAGCAAAGGCCCGGCAGTGCGAGCAACACGTGCTCAAGCTGATCGAAGCTTGTACAAACAAGCGATTAGAAGTATCTTGGAAAACCAGCAAAACCTCACGCTATTCCAGCAAACCGTTGCCGATTTAATTGTAGAAGGTGATAAAGTAGTCGGTGTTAAAACTCAAATGGGGCTGGATTTTTCAGCAAAAGCCATTGTTTTAACGACGGGGACATTCCTGGACGGTCGTATCCATATTGGACTGGAAAATTATAGTGGAGGACGAGCAGGTGATTCAGCATCCATTGCTCTAGCTGAACGCTTACGAGAATTACCCTTTCGGGTAGACAGACTAAAAACAGGTACACCACCCCGTATAGATGGCAGAACCATTAACTATAGTAAGTTGGAAGTTCAACATGGCGATAAAATTTTACCCATATTTTCATACATGGGGAGCCGGGAGCAGCATCCACGTCAAATTCCTTGTTATATCACCCGTACCAACAGTAAAACGCACGATATTATTCGTTCTGGGATGGATAGGTCGCCTATGTACACGGGTGTTATTGACGGAGTAGGTCCTCGTTACTGCCCTTCAATCGAAGACAAAGTGGTTCGTTTTGCCGACCGGGATTCTCACCAAATATTTATTGAGCCAGAAGGCCTGGAAACTAACGAAATATACCCTAACGGTATTTCAACCAGCTTGCCTTTTGATATTCAATATCAGCTGGTTCAGTCTATGCTAGGATTTGAAAATGCAACCATCATTCGTCCGGGCTATGCTATTGAATATGATTATTTTAACCCTATCGACTTAAAATCATCTCTGGAAACCAAACATATGAATGCTCTGTTTTTTGCAGGACAGATCAATGGCACAACAGGTTATGAAGAAGCGGCGGCACAAGGGTTAATTGCTGGATTAAATGCTGCGCGATTGGTCAACGGCCTGGAAAGCTGGTGTCCAGAAAGAGATGAAGCCTATATCGGAGTAATGATTGATGACTTGATTACCCGTGGAACGCAAGAGCCCTACCGCATGTTTACCAGTCGAGCAGAATACCGCCTGTTATTAAGAGAAGATAATGCGGATTTACGTTTAACTGAAAAAGGTCGGGAACTAGGTTTAGTGAATGATGAACGCTGGCAGGCATTTGAGCAGAAGCGTGAATCTATTACCCAGTTACAAACAGATCTGACTAAACAATGGGTGAGAGTCGGCACAGATGAAGCACATCAGGCTGAACAATTATGGGGCAAAGAAATTAAAAAAGAAGCCAGCATGATGGCTTTATTACGCAGACCCGAAGTAGATGTTATTAATTTGCTGGACTTTGCCAACATAGAAAATATTGATGAACATGTGGCAGACCAAGTAGCGATACAAGCCAAATACGCCGGATATATAGATAGGCAACAAACAGAAATAAACCGGACAAAACGCTATAATCATTTAAAACTGCCCGTTCATGAAGATTACAGCAAGGTTTCTGGACTTTCTAATGAAGTCAGTGAAAAGTTAAAACTGCAAAAGCCTGAAACCTTAGGGCAGGCATCGCGTATACCCGGTATAACACCTGCCGCGATCTCATTATTGCTGGTTCACTTAAAAAAGAAATCCGCATAATGGATAATTGCCGAAAAATTTTACAACAAGGCTTGCAGGAATTAAATATAAGAGCAGATGAACCCCAGCTTGAATTATTACTCGCTTTTATAAAGCTGCTGGAAAAGTGGAATAAAGCTTATAATTTAACCGCAGTGCGACACCGGGAAGATATGGCTCGTTTACATATACTGGACAGCTTAACCGTACTTCCCTTTATACAAGGGAAACAAGTGGCCGATATTGGAACAGGTGCTGGTTTACCGGGTATTCCATTAGCTATTTTTTCGCCTGATGTAGAGTTTACTTTGGTAGATTCTAATGCGAAAAAAACCCGTTTTGTACAACAAGCCATACTAGAATTAAAATTAAAAAATGTTAATGTCATGCATAGCCGTGTAGAAAACATGAAAATTGATGCACTATTTTCTACAGTGATTATGCGGGCATTTGCTAATCTGCAAGATATTATGTGCTTAACCAGGCACTTATTGGATAAACAAGGCATTTTATTAGCCATGAAAGGACAAAAGCCGGACCAGGAACTAACCAACATTGACGCACAATATTTAATTATTCCCGTTAATGTACCAGGAGTAGAGGCAGAAAGATGTTTAATTCAAATAGAGGGGATGGCTGAAAATGGGTAAAGTCATTGCTGTCACCAATCAAAAAGGTGGGGTAGGGAAAACTACCACAAGCGTTAACCTGGCGGCATCACTTGCGGCTGCCAACCGACGTGTATTATTAATTGACCTGGATCCACAGGGTAATGCTGCCATGGGATCGGGGGTAGATAAAGATGAAGTTGAATACTCCAGCTGTGAATTATTACTGGAAGAAGTTCCTGTGTCTGAAATCATAGTTACCAATCAGGACTGTGGTTTTGATATCATCCCCGGAAATTCTGACTTAACAGCTGCTGAAGTGCATTTAATGACGGCCAAAAACAGAGAACGGAAACTTGCAGATGCTTTGTTACAAGTTAAAGGCCAATATGACTATATTTTGATAGACTGTCCGCCATCACTCAATATGCTAACCTTGAATGCAATGGTTGCAGCCAACAGCATATTAATTCCTATGCAATGTGAATACTATGCATTAGAGGGATTATCAGCGTTAATGGCTACCCTAAAAAACATTCGGGAAACAGTCAACCCGGGACTGGAGCTTGAAGGTATATTAAGGACTATGTTTGACAACAGAAGCCGGCTAACTAAAGATGTTTCCGATCAATTGCAGGAATATTTTGCAGATAAAGTGTTTCGCACCTGTATACCCCGAAATATTCGTCTGGCAGAAGCACCCAGCCATGGATTACCAATTATCCAATACGACAAAAAATCGCGTGGTGCTATCGCTTATATTGCAATGGCTGGCGAAATGATTAGAAAAGAAGGGACACAATAGATGGCAGCAAAAAAAAGAGGATTAGGACGTGGGCTGAATGCATTATTAGGTGATGTTGCATCTGCATCTGCATCAGACAAAGAAAAAAGCCAGGACCTTCAAACCTTACCTATAGAATTTTTACAAAGAGGCAAATATCAGCCTCGAAAAGATATGCACCCTGAAACACTTCAGGAACTGGCTGATTCTATTAAGGCGCAAGGTATTATCCAGCCCATAGTTGTACGTTTGCTGGCAGACGAAAAATATGAAATTATTGCCGGAGAGCGACGCTGGAGAGCTGCTCAGCTTGCCGCATTGCCAGAAGTTCCTGTTGTTATTAAAAACATAGATGACCGTGCAGCAATGGCAGTGGCATTAATTGAAAATATACAACGTGAAGATTTAAATGCACTGGAAGAATCTGAAGCATTAAAGAGGTTACTTGATGAATTTGAAATGACCCATCAACAGGTAGCCGATGCAGTGGGTAAATCAAGAGCAGCCGTTTCCAATTTACTACGCTTGCTTGATTTACAAAACGAAGTAAAAACTCTATTGGCTAAAGGCCTACTGGATATGGGCCATGCCCGATGCTTATTAGCCCTTGAGGGTGATCAGCAAATAGCGGTGGCTAATCAAGTGGTAAAACAGGGGCTATCAGTTAGAGCTGTTGAAAAAATAATTAAAAATCAAGGTTCAGAAAAAAACAGCGTTGAAATAAAGCGCGATACAGATACATTAAGGCTGCAGGACGAGTTAACGGAAAAAACGGGTGCCAAAGTAATCATTAATCATCAGCAAAATGGCAAAGGTAAGTTAATTTTCAATTACACCAGCCTGGAAGAGTTGGAAGGGATTATTGCCAGAATTGGTTAGTAAAGCATGAGAAGTTTAGTATTACATTCTCTATATTTAAACACCTTCCTTATTTCCCTTGTTTATCACTATAAAAAACGCTCATTCATCCTTGACTTTATGCGTTATTGACGTATATTTTAGGGCTATATTGGGAACATCTATTTTTATAGAATAAGTCAAAAAATTAATGACTAATGAGTTTGTCGTGAACTTCATAATACATTGGTCGGATACTCTGAGTAAGGAAAGATTATTCAAGGAAATGGAGATATCTGAAATATACGCTGGAAAAGGTTAGTGAAGAGGTGTTAGGAAGCTGTCCGAGAATAGAAAAACCTACTGCGGACAAGCTATTTTGGCCAGATTCTCCGTTAATTTTCGTTAAAAAATCCATTATTCGCATCAAATGAATGAAAAATCTGACTCAAAATGCCTTTCCCTCGCTACGGTTTATATTCTCGGACAGCCACCTAGTGCTACTACCTTGCTAACAGTAAAAATCAGATTTTTATGCTCATAGTTTGTACATAAAATGAACAGTAAATTATATAATGTATTACTCAGTTATAATTTTCTGGTTTAATTCGTGTAAGTACGACATATTAAATTTTATCAAAAATCTAAAAATGAAAATGAAAATGAAAACCAAGCTTTTGATCCTCCTCATAGGAGCATCGTTACTGACAAGTTGTGCTAGTGTTAAACAACATAAATTGGAGGCTCATGATCAGCAGAAGGTTACTGATCAAGTTATTGAAAATCAACGTCATCTACTTCTGCGAAATACCGAAGGCAAAGGGTTTGGTCCGCAGTCTCCAAGAGATATAGAGTTAATCTTTGGCAATAACAGCCGAGTATTTAATGCTGCTCCACTTTCAATGGAAATGAATCTCTGCAATATTCATTTTCATAAGAATGCTGAACATAAAGGGGGAGAGTTTACTAAGTATGCTGGCAATGGTGATGGTCACGGATATCAGAGTGGCTACAAGTATTCAGGTCACCTGACGGAAGCTGAGTTAACTAACTATAATGCTGAAATATGTCCAAGTAATCATGGTAGTCTTTCTCCAGGAGATACCATAGAGGTTCATTATGTCTATTCAACAGCTCAGGTAAAACCAGGTCCTACTTTGGGTTCTTGCCTTAGTGATTCGATTAAGAATCCTCAATTACGTGTAGAAACTCAAATATATGTCCTGGTCAATGATAAAAAGGCGCGGGACTTTGGCGAATTAACACAATATGGGGTAAAAAATAATCTCCACCAAGCACTAGGAATACCAATAGATACCGGTACACCTATCCAATATGCTGGTTCAACAACGGGTCCTAGTTACACGAAATAGGCTCGCCTTTCCATGTTACGTGGAGCGTTCGCCCTAAAGTCGCTTTGGTTAACATTGAAACAGTAGGTGAATGGTGTAAAGGAAATGTCTTTAAGGAAGATCATGCTCATGGTGTTAGAAACCTTATTACTAACCTTGATCTTCTGTCAAAAATTGCTCAATAGGCCTATTATTTTGTCATTGTTATATTGATGGGTAGAAGGCGTTGAGAAGTGGTTAGCTGCTAGAGTTCCAACAACTTTGGTTTGATGGGTTGCTCTCATAACGGGGCGCAGTGCTTTAGCCTGCTTTGGTTGCCGAAAAACCAGGCTAAAGCACTGCGCCCCAAAGATTCTTAAATCTCGAGGAATGAAACACCATCCATCAAACCAAAGTGCCAGACTACTAGTTTAGCGATCAGTATAAAAAATCGATAAAAATATTTCAAATAAAGCTTACTATTGTGTTCAAAAATCAGTTTTAAGAATAGACCAAGATTTAGATTTGACAGCAAAGTTTAGTAATAAGAATGATTTTAATCTAACCATAAATTCAAAGTGATATTAACGGAAGGATAAACCTAGAAAAATCAGTTGAGCGCGGAATTATAGTGCAAGATATTGGTTTCACAGTGCTTTAACAGGTTTTTGCTCCTGCAAAACCTGCATTTCCTACTTCCATGTAGGTCAAAAAATCTGAGCTTCACCCATAGGTTAAGCGGGTATTTTTTTGAAGTACAAGGATGTACTGAATGCAGATCATGCAGGAGCAATTATCTGTGAAGTGCTGAGGAATCAAGAGCTTGTGCTAGAATCCGTGATCCAACTGATTTTTCTAGGT
>JAKIUK010000092.1 GCA_021647585.1 Methylococcaceae bacterium | reverse complement strand
CGTATCAGCTCATATACCATTCGAGCCGTTCAAAGCGCATTAATCACAGGAAAGTCCCTGGGCGAACTTATGTGCGACTTGATGGCTCGATTAGTTCCTGTGTAGAACTAATATGGAAACACTCATGATTATTTTAATGGATTTTTTATCTATTAATCCCGTAAGTTCGCTAATGCATGAAGCGAGAGATATTCGTACATCATGCTCTGACAAACTCAATTCCATTTTTCCAGACTCTAATTTGGATATATCAAGTAGATCATTGAGGAGATTTAGCAGGCGTTCACCACTGGAGTGAATTTTAGTGAAGTAATCATGTAATTTTTCAGAAGTGGCAGTGGCGATTTTTTTTCTACCGATATTAGAAAAAGATAGAATGGCATGCATAGGTGTACGCAATTCGTGGGACATATTAGAAAGAAAGTCTGATTTTGCCTGATTGGCTTGAATTGCAGTTTCTTTCGCTAGCAAGGCATTTTTAGTTGTTTCTTTTAAGTCTTGAATTTTTTGTTCGACGAGTTGTTCCAGGTTTTGCTGATAATTTTCCAGGTCTTTTTGGGTTGATTCCAATTCCTTGTAGGATTGCTCTAACAGCTTTGTTTTTTCAAAGAGCTGTTGGGTTCGCTTTTTCACATAGTTTTCCAAATGCTCTTTTTGGTCCATGATCTTATGGTATTGCTGTCGTAAAGCTTCCAGTTCAACGTTTAACAATGAGAATTTGTTGGATTGAAATTCAGTACTACTCCAGCGCAATAAAAGACTTGGATTACCATGATTGCTCACGGGGATTAATAAAGCTGTTTTGCATTTACATTCTATGCTTTTAGAATTTGAATCTAATATAAACAGTCGTCCTGGAGTCGTATCCCTAGTGCTACATGCATTTTTTAAATATTGTTTGAGGCGGGTTTCAGTGGTATCGAGTAAGCTACTGAAATGATAGCCATTTACATCACTATTTTGTTTTCCAATAAACTCAGCAACTGCGGGATTTATTGCCAGAATTATACCTTTATGGTTTAACAGGCACATACATTCCGAAAAAGAAAAGGTAAATTCAAGAAAGTGTTTTATATTCACGATTAGTGCATTAGATTGAAGTACTCTTTCCCTTCAGCTGCTTGGGCTTCATCAGTGCGATAAAAATGCACAATAACTTTACATTCTTTATCACCTTTGGCAATGGTTTCTTCTAGGGTCACTTTGGAATAACCTAAATTTTTTGCAGTGATAGAACCAAAAACATTTGAAGGTATCATACAGACTAAGGGCATATTTAGATCTGCAGTATTTTTAGAACTATGCTTTGATGTATTCATACAGATATGGGCTAAAACTTGCTGGAAGGATCAGTTTAAACGTAGCTTATGATTTAATTATTGTCAAATCAGTCTTTATTCCAAGGAAAGTATAAAAAGGAAGGCAAAATTTATTGTTTATGTCTAGTAGATAGACTGTTATGCTAGTGGCAAGGATTAGTAGAAAAAAATTAGAATTGTTAGGGCTAATTGTAGTTTATTCCAAATAGCACGCTTAGATCTACTTTGTCAGATTATAAATGTAGAGTGCGTTGCACGCATCAAAATTATTGTTTATTCTTCCATTTTCGAAATGGTGCGTACAACGCACCGAAGATACTTTTGTATAGTATCCTTTCAAATGTGACAAAGTAGAATTAGGTATTCTGATGTGACTACACTAAACAGGATGCTTAACTTAAAATACTTGGCGGATTCAACATGTTGTTTAAAGCAATTGTAGGATGCAGTTCTACACAGGCTTGTGCTATATTGCTGGCAAGAGGATTAAGTACTATGAAAACAATCTATAAAATATTTGCCTACGGTAGCCTGATTAATCAGGCATCGTTAAAAAAAACCGTGCCGGAAGCTAGAAACATTATCCCTGCAAAAACCTATGGTTTACATAGAGTATTTAATTTGGCGTCTACCTATCGATTTGATGCAGAGTGTAATAGTCCTGTCTGTGTTTTGAATATTGCTGAAACCGATGCAGTAAGTGTACTAAATGGTACTTGCTTTGAAATGGATGAGGTGTCATTAGGTAATATTTTACAACGGGAACAGGGATATGACTTCTGTAAGATTAAAGTCCATCACTATGATGATGAAAAACAGATTTTTGATGCTTATTATTTCCGTGCTCATCAATTTACACCTTATCAATATCTTCCTAAGTCCAGCGTCCAGCAACACTATTTGAATCTATGTCTCAATGGTTGCAAAATATATGGTGACAAATTCATTGAAGACTTTAAAAATAGCACTGCTTTTTGGGGAATAGAGTGCAAATACAAACTTGCTGCCATTTGGTCGGGGGGATATTAAATGAGTAAAGCCAAATTTTCTATAGGACAAATAGTCCATCACCAAATGTTTGATTATCAAGGCGTTATAATTGATGTCGATTACAAGTTTCTAGGTAGTGATTTATGGTATGAGGAGGTTGCTCGCAGTCGTCCCTCTAAAGATCAACCCTGGTATCATGTGCTAGTTAATGATTCTGTGCACCAAACCTATGTTGCTGAACGTAACCTTGAATCGACAGAAGAGAACGAACCAATTCATCATCCGTTATTGAATCACTATTTCAAAGGCATGAAAGAAGGTCTTTATCAGCTAAGAACTCAAAAGAATTAACCGCATAATCATTTTGTAGAACAAATGAGAGGATAACCCAATGAATCAGAAACACCACTGTAGTGTTTATCTAGGCGATGAATTAGCCAAGTATGGGTTTGGTAATGATCATCCTTTCGGCCCTAAACGGCATCATGTGTTTGAACAAGAATTCTACAAACAATCATTGCAAGAAAAAGTAGATATTTTAGCTCCGCAAACGATTGATCAAAGCACACTGGAATTATTTCATACCCATGATTATGTTGAGCAGGTAAAACAACAATCCAAATTAGGCACGGGTTTTCTGGATATGGGAGATACCCCGGCATTTATTGGAATATATGAAGCAGCATCCTACGTAGTAGGATCAGTCTGTGATGCAGTGGACCGCATAATAAGCAGTGAATACAAACATGCCTTTATACCTATAGCAGGCCTGCATCATGCACGCCGCCACATAGCAGCAGGCTTCTGTGTTTTTAACGATTGCGGCATAGCAATCGAATTTCTACGCCATCAACATAATGTCCAGCGTATAGCCTATATTGATATCGATGCACATCATGGTGATGGGGTGTTCTATAGTTTTGAAAATGACCCTGATGTTATCTTCGTTGATTTGCATGAAGATGGTCGATTTCTATACCCCGGCACAGGTGCTGAAACGGAAACAGGTAAAGGTAATGCTAAAGGAATGAAGCTTAATATTCCCATGCCACCTCACTCAAATGATGAAGCTTTTATGCAGGCATGGAACACAGTAGAAGAATTCCTGTTAAAGCACGGTGCAGAATTCATTCTCTTGCAATGCGGGGCGGATAGTGTCAAGGGTGATCCTATCACGCATATGGAATACAGCGAAAAAGCGCATGCACATGCTGCCAAACGACTTTGTGAGTTAGCCAGTCAATTGTGTGAAGGCAAACTTATTGCATTAGGGGGAGGGGGATACAATCACAACAATATAGCTAAAACATGGACAGCCGTGGTTGATAGTATGACTCAGGTTTAATCAGTCATAGAAAATACATGATTTTTCTGTAAACTAATAGGATATAGAATACTGCTAACCATGTTACATTAGCCCCTGTGAATTTCCTGGATAATGGGTGGTATTTCTTCCAGAAACTTATTTTAATTTCATAACAATCATACCAAAAGATAACTATGAAACACTTTAACTTGATGAGTTTTTTTGTCAGATTTCTTGGAGCAGCAGTTATTGTTGTATTTACTTTTAACCCAAGTGGCTACTCCTATTATCATTGGCTTACTGAAGCATTGAATGGTACAGGGTCATCATTTGGAGCTGAGCATGCTTTTGCTGGGGTGTTGCTAATAATTGGGTGGACCATATTGATAAGATCCACATTGCTTTCTTTAGGTGTACTGGGTTTAGTCCTGGCTTCCTTATTTATTGGTACATTTGTCTGGCTATTAACTAGCTATGGCATGTTCAATGCCGATTCAACTATATCTATTACCTGGATTGCGCTGATTTGTCTTTCTGTACTGCTAGCTATTGGAATGTCATGGTCTCATGTACGCAGACGGATGAGTGGTCAGGTTGATGTTGATGAGCTAAGTGATTAGGAGGCTGTCTGAGAATAGAAACCGTAGCGAGGGAATGCTTTTGGGCTATATTTTTCGTTCATTTGAGGCGAATAATGGGTTATATAACGAAAATGAACGGAGAATCTGGCCAAAATAGCTTTTCCGCAGTAGGTTTTTCTATTCTCGGACAGCCTCCTAGTATTTCTGTGCGTGCTCCTGTCTTAAGAACTAATGTTTTCCTGCTTTTAAATCATACTTTACTCCCTCCGGTATTTTTAACTCCATTTTTTACTTTAGGCAAATTTCAAATACTCGCATAGTTTCCTCAATTGTCTTTGTGGAAACAGGATTTTTTACACAACCGATATACCAGCAATGATTTGCAGTATTTAAATAAGATTCTATTTGATCTAAGGCGTCTTCAGTTCTGTGGTTATGACATAAATTGAGGAATGAAATATTTTTTTACTCTAAGCCCATTCTATTCCAATTATTTTTTGGGACTGAACTATTATTACACTATGTAAATAAATAGTAACTGGTTAACAGAATAATGAGTAAGAATAAAATACAGGTTTTACAGGTTTTACAGGTTTTACAGGTTTTACAGGTTTTACAGGTTTTACAGGTTTATGGTTTGTTTGGATTAATACCGTGACAGGTAATGTTAAAAATACAATGGCGGGGACTTATCTATTGATAAATGTCACTTTATTACCTTTCAACCTAGCCTGGTTCTGTTGTCGATATAATCGGCGGTTTAAGCTACAAGATACATCACCTCGAATTGTATGTACTGCCGTTAGGAACCAGCCAATGCTTGCTAAGCTTATGAGAATTTCTGAGGACCATGGGTAATCAGAAACTTTATATGCCTTCATGGTATCTGGAAGGCTATTTCGGTATTGATGGTCTGGTGCAGCGTAAGTTTATCGATGTGAGTCCTTTTTTAATAGGTCGTAAAGATAACCTGTCACTTAGCATAGCGATTTCATCAGTCTCACGTCTTCATGCGATCATCAGTGAAGAAGATGGTATTCTGAGTATTAATGATCTTGGCAGTAGTAATGGAACGTTTGTCAATCATCTCAGTATCAGTTCACCAACAAAACTGGCTCATGGTGATGTTATCCACCTTGGAAATGTTGAGATGCGTCTGATGCATGATCAGACTCAGCATGAAAAAGTGGCATCAGATTCTACCGTTATGACACCCCGTGATCGGTTGTCGAATTATTTTCCTACAGGGGTAAAAGAGTTAGAGGAACTGCTGGTACGTAAGATGGTTAAACCAGCATTTCAATCTATTGTGGATCATCAAAATAGCTCAGTATTTGGTTATGAACTCCTGGGCCGTGGTGCACATCCCGGTTTGCCAGTAAATCCTGGTGGTCTGTTTCAGATTGCCGAAAGTGTGGGGCTTGATGTGCAATTATCTGAGATGCTCCGTGAAGTTGGTATCCAAACAGCAGTGGAAAATGGGCTTAAAGGCCATATTTTTATGAATACCCACCCTAATGAGATGGCCAATCCTGACCAATTAATGCAAAAAATTCACTGGTTAAAGACAAAATACCCTGATTGTCAGATGGCATTAGAAATTCATGAACAGGCAATTCCAAATATTGAGCTTATAAAGCACATAAAAAGTGAGTTGAAAAAGTGGGACATACTACTATCATATGACGATTTTGGTGTTGGGCAATCTCGTTTGCTGGAGTTGGTTGAGGCTGCGCCTGATGTACTTAAATTTGATATGATGCTGGTTGATAATATACACAGGGCACCTCAGGCCAAGGTTGAGCTGGTTCAGCAACTACACGATATGGCTCGTAGTTTAAAGATCAAAACGTTAGCTGAGTGTCTCAGTCAGCAAGAAGACTATATTTTGTGTCAGAAAGTTGGTTTTGATTTTTATCAAGGCTATTTATTTGCTTTGCCGCGTTTTATTGAACAGATTGTTTAAATTTCTGCTGCATATTCTCTAACACCTAATTTCACACCAAGTTACCCATAATATTGAAATGTGTAGTGCTTGATGTAGACGACGGAAGGGGGCTGTAATAACTAATTATTTTGACTGGGAACAGATAGCAATTCTAGAGTTTAGAGTAGAAGGGCTACAACAACGTAAATAACTCAAGTCTGCTTGTCCTTTTATCAAAAGTTAAAGTTGTTTCACAAGTTGCGGCTAAAGCAGAGTGAGAAATTAAAAGATCAGATAAATCATACGCGCTTTTATTGGCGGCAAAAATAAAATTACGTAAAATATCTTGATATTAAAACTCAAATATTGATATTTGTAATAGATTAGTAATAGCCAAAATTATGTCTTGTCTGCTGGTGTTATAAGCAGACTGTATTAATTCAGACTAGATCGTACACTTCAGATTGACAAGAAGAGAGTTACCCATTTTGATAAAGGTGTCGAATCTTTAATTAAAAAAAGGAAACGCTCTAATGATTCAAACGAACAATCCAATCATAAAACATAAAGCCGGTTTATTAAACTTAGCGGAAGAACTGGGGAATGTCTCCAGAGCTTGTAAAGTGATGGGTGTCTCACGCGACACCTTTTATCGCTATCAAGAACTCGTTAATGATTGGAGGTATTGATGCTCTTATTAATAAAAGTAGAAGAACAGCCAATTTAAAAAAATCGTGTTGATGAAGCAACTGAACAAGCGGTTATTTACACATGCTGTTGATCAACCTGCTCATGGACAAAGCAGAACGAGTAATGAGCTACGTAAAAAAGGTATCTTTGTCTCGGGTAGCGGTGTTCGCTCTATCTGGCTAAGAAATAATTTAGAAAACTTTAAAAAGAGATTAAAGGCGCTAGAGGAAAAAGTAGCGAAAGACAGCATTATTCTCAGTGATGATCAAGTTGCAGCACTAGAAAAGAAAAAACATGATGACGAAGCGTGTGGTGAAATAGAAACTGCCCATCCAGGCTACCTAGGGTCTCAAGACACATTTTATGTTGGAAATTTAAAAGGAGTCGGCCGTATTTATCAACAAACATTCATTGATACTTACAGTAAGATCGCCTTTGCCAAACTCTATACTACCAAAACACCGATTACCGCAGCCGATATACTCAATGACAGAGTATTGCCGTATTTTGATCAATATAAACTGCCCATGTTGCGTATATTAACGGATAGAGGCACCGAATATTGTGGTCGAGTAGATCAGCATGATTATCAACTTTATCTAGCCATTAATGACATAGATCACACTAAAACAAAAGCCATGTCACCGCAGACCAATGGGATATGTGAACGCTTTCATAAAACCATATTGAATGAATTTTATCAGATAACATTTAGAAAAAAGCTCTATTCAACGATGGAAGAATTACAAAAAGATCTGGACGAATGGATGGAATACTATAACAATGACCGAACTCATCAAGGAAAAATGTGTTGTGGACGAACTCCACTTGAAACATTACTTGATGGGCAATCGATTTGGGCAGAAAAAAACCTGACTCAAATTTAACCATACAGACATCTTAAAAAAGCGGGTAATTGTCCGATCAAGTCTGAGTCAGTACAAAAAATACGTATAGTTTTTACCGAGATAATTGAGATAAAAATCTTGTTGTTAAATCAAGTATCAGACATGCCTATTTTAACACAAGAAGAATCTAAATACATACAATTTGGAAAAGCATCATTATTTAGGCGCAGTTCCAAAAATTGGTGAAACCCTTGGTGTGTAGCAACCTATCAGGCACAATTGATTGCACTCATCTTAAAAAGATGGCAACAAACATATTGATGACTTACGAATCAACAAATTGATCACGAATTTCAAGAAACTGATCTAGGTTATCAAGTAAAAGTTTAACTAACCTGGGATCGAAATGCTTGCCGCTCTGTTGTTTTAGTAGTTCGAGTACCTTGGCTAAAGGCCATGCTTTTTTATAGCATCTGTCACTCCCCAAGGCATCAAACACATCTGCTAAGGCAGTAATCCTGCCATAAATGTGAATATCGTCTTTTTCCAGGCCATTGGGGTATCCACTGCCATCCCATTTTTCATGGTGGGCCAAAGCAATAATTGCGCCAATATCCATCACCATCAGTTTCGAGCCAGATAATAAGTCATACCCTCGTTGCGCGTGTGTCTGCATGATTTCCCATTCATCTGCTGTCAGTTTCCCTGGCTTATGTAGTATGCTGTCGGGTATAGCCATTTTACCGATATCATGCAATGGTGATGATATTTTTAGCAATTCGGATTTTTCTTCTGATAGCCCAACCAATCGCGCTAACAATTCAGAATAAAAGGCAACCCTTTTAACATGGTTTCCAGTTTCATTGGAACGTGATTCAACAATTTCACCGAGACGGTAAATCAGTTCTCGTTGACTGCTGGTTATCAACTCATTGAGATGGATATTTTCCAGTATGACAATCAGGTTTTCAGTGAAAATGTTTAGCAAATGCCGGTCTAGCTCAGATAGTGGATGCCCGACCTGAGCATAAAACAGGATAGTGCAGCTCTGATTAGCACAAAACATAACCAGGGAATTATGATGAAACACATTGGCTTGATTGTTAAAAGCCTGCAATAGAATTTCCACTGTATTTTCAGGTAGTTCCGACAAACTGACTAATTCAGTAGACAAACTATCTCCGCTTAAAGAATAAACCTTAAGCTTGTTTCCTTCAAATTCAAATGCATTGCTTTTACAGGAAAAAATGGCAGTATTATCAAGATTCAACAGGTTGACCATTTGGTTCAAGGTTACACTAATAAACTTACTCAATGCACCTCGTGAAGAAATTCCTCGTGACGCAACAATCAGCTTTTCCAGCCCCTGTTTACTTTTTTCCAGAATTACGATATCCCGGTATGCACGTAGACTGGAATACATCAGAGTGGTTAATTTGCTGGCAGTCAGTTCGGTTTTGTTTTTATAATCGTTAATGTCATAATCACGAATTACTTCCTGTTCTGGAGCCTGACCTGGCTGACCGGTTCTAAGTACAATTCTAACGGTCAGGTTATTTAATTCCCGGCGTACGGTTTTGACCAGCTTTAATCCTGCATGATCTGATTCCATTACCACATCCAACATAATCAGAGCAATATCAGAGTGTTGTTGTAAAATCTGTTTGGCTTCAATGGCTGAAAAAGCATGATAAAAATTTAAACCTCTTCCTTCAAAGGCAAAGTTTTTTAGTGCTAGTTTGGTGATGGTATGGATATCTTCTTCATCATCAACGATGAGTATTTTCCAGTTTGGCCAGGTGGGTTGAATCTCAATGGGTGTTTCTTCTTCATCTAAAAAAAACAGATCTGTCATAGAGAATTCCAATTTATGTAGTTATTGGTGTAGAAATGATTTATGCCTTGCTAAAACCTTATAAATTATATCAGATAAAAATTTTCATTAATTCATTGGCCTGTATCTCAATTTTAGTTTTTTGATCTTCAACCCATTCTGTTTGAACTGATAATGAATAAAGCACTTTATGATTAATTGTTGCAATAAAATTCGGCTTTGATGTTTCTTGTGTGAATTGACCAGCAAAACATAAGGCTATATGCAATATGCCAGCTTATTGAGAACAATTTTCTGCCAATAGCGGTTAGTATTGATGCTTAATTGACTTTACAATAATTTTTTGGAAAATTCCACTTATTCAGCAATGCAGCTCCTATGTCGGCACAGCTAATTCCAGTGACTTCTATCTCTCTTTGCCAGGGGAATTGTCCTTCATTAACAGTAATTAAAGCGCTAGCTGCTACATCTGGTACTAGTTCCAGTATGATCAGACGACCAATATTATGTAATAACCCAATGATAAATAGTATTTCCGCATCTTTACTGACGTATTGTTTGTAAATTAATCTTGCAAGTAAGGCGCAGTAGATGGAATGTTGCCAGAACAGTTTCATATCGATATAACGTCCGCCGGAACCTTTAAATGTTGATGCCGCAGAAGTTGCTAGAGCCAGTTGATATAGGGGTTCGTTCCCAAGCAAAGTGATCGCTTGATTGAATCAATTCGGGTTGGAAAGGAATACAAGACACTGTAGATAATTTTTAGGAGTCGAGCATTTAATGCAATATCAGTTTTAATTAATCGGGTAATTTCAGTTATGTTCTTTTCTTCATCAATCAGTTCTCGAAGTCTGAGACAAATATCTGGCAAAGTAAATAATTTGCCAGCTTTGTGTACAACGGTATCTAAATCAAGGAAAAAGTGGGATATATTTTGGGATTGTATGCAGAAATCAGTAGATACTATTAATAATTTATAGACTGTACAAATTTTATATTGGACAAGTAATAAGCAAGTATAGAGTATTTTAATTAAAATTATTAATGTGCTACGCTTAACTTATTATTCTTGTTATTAAAAGGGAAAAATCATGGCAGACAAACAGTCACCAATTATTTCTGAGCTTAAAATTCCGCTGGAAAGAGATTTGTTTTGTCGAACTTTAATCAGAGAGCTGGCGGGGACTTTACAAGATGTTGTCGGTTTAAAAGAATCTGAAGGCTTTATCAGTCTGGTAGGAAAACAGATTGGTGAATGGGTTAACCAAAGTTACAAGACCGTGCTAAAACAAGATATTTTAGACAAACAACAAGTTAAAGATGTGTTAGTCGATTTAAAAAGTCGTATTCAAGGGGAGTTTCGGATTGTTGAACAGGATGATGACAAGGTAGTTATGAGAAACACTCGCTGTCCATTTGGAGACAAGGTCAAAGATCGTCAGTGCATGTGTATGATGACTTCCAATGTATTTGGTACCATTGCAGCAGACAATCTGGGATATGCAAAAGTAGTATTGGAAGAAACCATAGCAAAGGGAGATCAGGAATGTAAGGTTATTGTACATTTTAACAACACTGGAGAATCGGCTGCAGTTGAGGGAAGAGAGTATTTCAATCTGGATGTCTAAAGGTGCTAATCCAATTCTTTCAAAAATTTTCTCATGCAACTAGTGAGCCTTGGTGTCTGTTAAGTTTAAATGGCGATATTCTCGCGCTGAACCCGGCGATGGTAGAATTTATAGATTGCAGCCAGCAGCAAGTTGTAGGTTTGCCTTTAAAAGACTTTTTGGCGACTAAACAGGAACTATTGCCGAAATATCTTAAATTAGCTGCCAGCAGCACTGATGCAATGCCTATAACCTTAAATATTTTAAAAAATAAGACTCTGAGTGTTGAGTGTCTATGTAAAATTTCTTTAATTGTTCCCGTTGATAACTCTAACTCTCCTTGTTTGCTATTACGTCTTGACAAACCGTGTCAACAGGAAAATGTATTTTTAAAGCTTAACTCAGAGCTGGAAACTTTGCGCCAAAAATACCATGAACTGAAAAAACAAAAAGATCAGCTCACTAATTACGTTAAAGAACGTACGCAAAGACTTTATCAGGAAATTAAGGAGCGTAAGGAAGTTGAGAAAACTTTAATGCAAGCAGAAAAAATGGCTGCTTTGGGAAGTCTGGTTAGTGGTGTAGCACATGAAATTAATACGCCGATTGGTATTGGTGTTACCGGTTCATCACACCTGGAAGATATTTCTCTGCGGTTCAAGAAATTATTTTCGAGAAATGCTATGAAAAAATCTGATCTTAATTATTTTCTAGAGGATTGTGAAGAAACGTCCCGGATAATTCATAGTAATTTGCAACGAGCCTCCGATTTGATCCACAGTTTTAAGCAAGTTGCTGTGGATCAATCCAGCGAAAAAAAACGCAGGTTTAATCTTAAATCTTATCTGGAAGATGTATTGCTCAGTCTTTATCCTATGGTTAAAAAAACAGCTCACACTGTGACATTAAACTGCCCTGAAAATATTGAATTGAACAGCTATCCAGGTGCATTCTCACAAATTCTCACTAATTTGATTGTAAATAGCCTGATCCATGGTTTTGAAAACTCAAATGCTGGGATGGTAGTGATTGATATAGAAACGGAATGTAACGAATTGAAGCTGATGTACAAAGATGATGGTATAGGCATGACGGAAGATCAACAAAAGAAGGTATTTGATCCATTTTTTACCACTAAAAGAGGAAAAGGTGGTTCTGGACTGGGTATGCATGTCGTTTACAACCTGATTTGTAAAAAGCTGTTCGGTACTATCGAATGTTGTAGTAGTCTGGGCAAAGGTGTCTCATATCTAATTACTATCCCGCTTGATCAGCCAATTATTTAAAGCGGCAGGTAGGCACGTAAGAGGCTGAGCAATGGCATTGGGCCTGACCCCAATGTCACTTAAGGTCAGTCAACTTGAGTTGTGATGAGAGATTAGAGCTGCTTTTTAAGACAGTATCTGATCTCTTGATTTTGAAAGCTTAGGGTTGAAGCCCTTAGTTTTTATGCCGAGCACCAGCTCCTTCGTCCTTAGTTCCCATAATACGGTTTATAAAGTTAGTCTGCTGAGATGTTCTGTCTGCTTGGGATAACTCGATCATACCTTGAAGATCTGAATAAAGCTTCTTGGCTTTTTTCAAATGCTCATTTGCCTTAGCTAAATCACCAGATTTTATTTCTTTTCGAGCTTTTTTTACTGCTGCATTTGCTCGCATACGGTTACGATCTACTTTATCATTAGCATTGATTTCTTTTGTTGCTCTTAGTGTACCCTTGATTGCAGCTAAAACCGATTCTTTACTGGCTTTGTCTTCTACCAGATTGATTGCTTCATCAACTGTCATTTCAGTGAGCATGATAGCTTGAAGTGGTGTCATTCGATTGTACATACATGCCATACCTAAACAAACAGCATTAGCAGGTGTTGAAAATGCGGCCACTGAAACAGCCAGTGTTGTTGCAATAGCAGCACTTTTTAATAATTTCATGTATATTAACCTTTTTTTATTTATTGTTATTAGATATATAGCTGCTTTAATAGTAAAGTATCTTTAAGCAGTTACATAAAACCAAAGGTTATCATACTTTAGTTATAATTCTAAAAAAACAAGAAAAGTAAGGGGCACCAACTGGTTGTGATTAGCTACGGCCAATAAAAAAGGCCCGTAACGAAACCGCTACAGGCCTTTAAATATATGGAGCTGATGATAGGAGTCGAACCTACGACCGGTTGATTACAAAAATTAGCTGTTTAATACGAATCTAATAAAAACAATGCCTTGCGATGCCCGTCAAAACTAAAAGCAGTCCCAATAAGTCACAGATATACCAGTTATTGTATAATGTAGCTACGATTTAGCTACGTTTTGGTTGCTGATATTCTTTCTTAAATCTGGCATGCTACAAAGGAGTAATCATCTCTTATTTCTCTACTCTCTATTAGGTTAAGAATTTTATTAGAAAGGTTTGATAGATTGTGTTCTTGAAGTGATAAATCTCGTATTTCTTTTTTTCTTATAAGATTATATGAACCATCAGAAAGAAGTACTAGACGATCCCCAGCAAGAATATAAAACTCTGTTTGAAACAATGTATAGTCTGAATAATTTGAAATAGCAGATAAAAGTATATTTCGACGATGGTAGTTTGCAGCCCTTTTTCTTGATAGTACACCATCATCTATTAGCCTTTGCACTTCTGTTTGATCTTTTGTAATAGAAATTATTCCAGTATCTCTAAGGTGATATACTAAAGTTTCGGAGTTCATTCTACCCTCAAAAAAGGTTGCGCAACATTGATTTATAAAGCCTCAAGTCTAAGTGTCTTTAGGTCAAGTTGAAGGACTTGCACAAAAAAGCATTGTATGTGTGTTT
>JAKIUK010000091.1 GCA_021647585.1 Methylococcaceae bacterium | reverse complement strand
CTGGCGTCCCGAGAGGGAGTCGAACCCCCGGCCTGCCCCTTAGGAGGGGGCCGCTCTATCCAGCTGAGCTATCGGGACAAATAGAAGCGCATTCTAACATAACATTATTGATTTATCCTTTGTGTTTTCTAATTTCCTCTCGTTCTAAAGAAGCTACAAAATGTTCTATCTTGTTTTGACTTCTAGATGTAATATTTTCGAAATAGCCGCCAATTTGAGTTTGTCCAGCACCATGATTGGCTGCTTTTACAAAACGGACTGTCAAATCAAAATTCATGATGCAATCATCCAGAGTGATTTGGCAGTTTTTGATTAAATCCCCGCGTTGGAATCTAGCTCTGTTGTTAGGGATGGTGATTCCTATACCACCCCTGGATAAATCAAATATAATTCCACCAACTGTGGATTTCGTTCTATCTGAAATACCTGAGAAAGGGATATTTAGGGTGTTTAACTGGATACGTGGAGATGACCTGCGTTGGGGGTAGTATATTCTTTGGGGTATCGCGGCTTTATAGTAGGCTATCTCACGAGAATAACCTGTTTTAATATTACTAAGTTTAAAAGCTAAGCGAATTCCATTATAGATAGTTGTAAGTTTTAATTGGTTTGCATTGTTGAGAATTTCATTGCCATGCTCAGGGATGAGTTCATCAAGAATAATTTGTTGGTTTTCTAACTGAATATCTAAAATGGATGAACTAAATTCTTCTGACATGCCTTCAATGTTTATGGTGCATAAGGGAGATTCTTCTTCAATGTTTTTAAGAAGTTTATTAATTTTTCGGGGGTCGGTTAAAAAATTTGGATTGCTGTTTGGTTCTGGATCATAAATTTCAGCATCCGTATTTATTGGTTTTTCTTGTTTTTTAAAAAACCTTTTCAATCTGCCCAGCATATGCAATATTCTCGGTGTATTTTAAATCATGTATCGCGTTAACATATCTTATGTTAGACCAATTCTTTACTTATTACATGTCTGTTGATAATAAGTGATATGCATTAGGTTTAGTTTACACCGAAACCAATGAGTGGGAAAAGCGTTCGCTGTAGGTCGATCCATCAGGTCCGTATGTTGTCGCCTGTTGCGACTTGCCTTTCAATATATGTAATGCACGCTGTGTGTGCTGAGCTAACAGGTTTATACTTGCACCATTTTTTTCATTGAGTAATCGACATTGTTTGGAAAGTGATATTATTTTTGTCCAAAGGCGAGTTGACGTGGACGTATTCAGGTTAGCCGTTTCTGCTTTTTTAAAATAATCAGCAATGCCATTGGGTGACAGGAGTAATTTTTCAGTGGCTAAAACCTGAGATAGCTGTTTTGAAAACTGCTCTAGTTGAGAGACGGTTTCTTTTTTATGGTTTGCTATATTGGATATAGAGGTTGAATCAGCATTTTGTTTCAGATTGTCAGCTTCTTTTGTTAATAGATCCAGTAATGTTAGACTGAGGTCTAAACCATTGTTAAGAAGCTTTTCTGTGATTGGATATGTTTTATTAATCATAATATTATCTGCTGTTAAATTGGTCTTGTTCAATTTCCATCATTTTTTTAGCAATACTTGCCGCATCAATTACGTGGGTTCCGTTTGCTAGCGCATTTCTAACTTCCCGGACACGGTCTTCATTAATGGGGGAAGTCGTTTTGGATGATTCAAATGCTTTGGTTATTTCTTTGGCAACAGCAGTAAATTTAATATTGTCTTGGTGTTTTTCAGTGGTTTTCGAATCAGTACTTTTTACAGGTTCATGCTGCGTTGATTTTGACGATAAACCGACTTTAGTTCCATTATTTGATAAAGGTTGAATAGCCATGATGATTCTCTATGTTATTTTATTCTAAAACTGTTAGCGGCAGTTTTTTTGATTACTTTAGTAATTATTATAAAAGGATCAGAAAATGACTACAACCTGTCCTGATTTTACCACTGTTGCCTGGATGATTTGTTTTGTTTTTATGTTTTTTACTCTAATGTTCTGGTTGTTTATTCCGTCCATCAAGGCGACTCCAATAGCACTAATTTCTAAATTTTGACTAGTTACCTTGATGGTTACTTTTTCACCTCTTTTAATAAGTTTGGCTTCTGTAATATTTGATTGATTAATAACAGCTCCAATGCCTAGGTTTCTGGTTGCTTGTTTATTAACTATAAGTTGTGGATTTGAAAAAAAACCAGAGCGGAGGTTTGATATATTATGTTTTTTTAATTGTAATCTGTTTTTGTGAAAAATTTCTCCTCGCCGGATAGGTTGAGTTAATACGACTACATTTTTGTATATGCTGATATTGCTGGAGTTATAAATAGTCCACTTTTTTTTGTCGTTACACCTTACGCCAATTGAATTTCTCCCAGGTTTGATGGTGCCGTTATGAGTAAAAACTTCTAAGGACTTTGAGCATTGGGATAGTTGCAAACGACTATCTAATTGGCCAAGTTTTAATTGATAGTCCGTGTCTAAGGGTAAATTGGATGCAACAAAATGGCGAATGGCCTGTTGTATAACATCGGCTGTTTGAAATTGTGTTGCGATTGTAGGCTGTGTATAGCCAGTCAAGAGCAGTATCATTAAAAGTAAATTAAATTTATTCATTAGATTGTGCCAATTATTTGTCTCATTTTGCCTGTTTTTATATCAAGCATAAACCGGGCCAAAATTTATCAAGTAAAAATCAAGAAAGCCGTTATACTTAAATTTATGTTTTTTATAGGAGGCTTTTATGGCCGGTATTCTAGACGGTGTTGACCAGAGAACTAAGTTGGCTGGGCACAACAGGTTTGAGCTTTTATTGTTTAGATTGATTGGGCGCCAACGGTTTGGGATTAACGTTTTTAAAGTTCAGGAAGTCATTCAATGTCCGTCTTTAACTCAGATTCCAAAATCCCATTCAGTCATTTGTGGGGTAGCTCATTTACGTGGCAAAACCATTCCGGTATTAGATCTTTCTATGGCTATAGGTATGCCACCTTTAACGAGAGATGATGGTAGTTATGTGATTGTTACTGAATATAACCGGACTATTCAAGGGTTTCTGGTGGGGTCAGTTGATCGAATTATTAACATAGGGTGGGATCAGGTTAAGGCGCCTCCCGGTGGTGCTGGCGAAGGTGGGTATTTAACAGCAGTGACTGAAATTGAAAATGAATTGATTGAAGTCATTGATGTTGAAAAAGTCATGAAAGAAGTCATTGGGGGACAGGAAAGTGCATCTGATGATGCTATTGATAGTGAAGTAACCGGTAATGATGAACGTGTATTGATTGTTGATGATTCAAGTGTGGCGCGGAATCAGGTGAAACGTGTATGTTCACAGGTTGGTATTCAGTGTACTTTGCTAAAAGATGGTCTAGAGGCCTGGGAACATTTAAAGCAATTAGTTTCAGAAGGTGTAAACATTCCCGATTATTACGCTATGATTATTTCTGATGTTGAAATGCCCAGAATGGACGGCTATACATTGGCAACAAAAATCAAAAACAACTCAGATATGCAGGACGTTTTTTTGATCTTGCATACGTCTTTAAGCGGTGTTTTTAATACAAACATGGTCGAAAAAGTGGGAGCTAACAAATTTTTGGCAAAATTTGATCCTGATACTTTAGTAAAAACTATTCAGGAACAACTGAAAGAGTTTCACGCGCGTAATACCAGCAAACTTTAAATTTACTTAAATTATATGGTCACCGATAGCAGCGAAAAGATGAGTAGTTAGCAATGACATCGAACGAATATAAAATTATTCAGAATTTTTTGAGTCAGTCTTGCGGTATTGTTTTGAATGAAAGTAAACAGTATTTAGTGAAAAACAGGTTAACTGGTTTATTGCAAAAGTTTGATTTGGAATCATTTTCTGGGTTAGCCGCAGCTATAAATACCAATAGTCCAATGACCATGAAAATAAAAGCAGCGGTAGTTGATGCCATGACTACCAATGAAACTTTTTGGTTTCGTGACGATATGCAGTTTTTAGAATTAAAGAAAACCATTTTTCCGGAAATTTTTGAAAAAAAGACAGGAACTATTAAAATTTGGTCTGCCGCATGCTCATCGGGTCAGGAGCCATATACTATTAGTATGTGTTATGAAGATGCTGCTAAGGTGGCAGGAAAAAGCCAGAATGTACAAATAATTGGTACTGATATTTCTGAAACGATTTTAAAAGAAGCAAAAGAAGCTGTTTATTCTGAATTGGCATTATCCCGAGGCCTGGAAGTACAAACTAAAAACCGTTTTTTTCAGAAAACACATGTTGGTTATAAACTGATCCCGGATATTACTCGTAGAGTCAGGTTTCAACAATTTAACTTACTCAAGCCTTTTTCTGTTCTGGGTCGTTTTGATATTATTTTTTGCCGTAATGTTTTAATCTATTTTTCAGATGAGGTTAAAAAGGATATTCTTACCCGAATGGCAAAATCATTAGAGCCAGGTGGATATATCTTTCTCAGTAGTACCGAGTCTATGCCTGCAGGTATTAAAGAGTTTGAACCAATTCGTAGTGGAAGGGTTCGTTATTTTAAAAAAGTATCTTGAAGTACTTTTTTTAATTCTGCCGTTTTATTGACTCTTGAGTGATATATTCTTTTTTAACATAGACTATTAATGTATTTCAGTGGCTAAATATTGCCGCCTTGTTGTTGAATATAGAGAATGCAAGTGCCTTTAATAAGGTGTTCCACTTAATGTCTACTTGAATTCAGTAGTGGTATTCTATCTTCTGGTCCTTATGAATACAGCCCTACAGACGATTTCACTCAATTTTTTAATCACTATATTCATTATTCTAGAAAGATCAGTTGTGTGCGGAACCAAGAGCTTGTGCAAGAAACCATGAGCAACTGATTTTGCTAGGATTATTTATTACCCCAATGATTTTTAAGTCATAATTATTTTTGGCATGAGCTGTGCTTATTACTTTGTAAAAAGAGACAAGGTGATAATTATGGCTATTAATTTTGACAGTGCATTGGGTATACATCCTCAGGCGTTAGCTTTGCGTGAAAAACGTAGTGAAGTTTTGGCGTCTAATTTGGCAAACGCTGATACACCAGGCTACAAAGCACGTGATTTGGATTTTCAAGCAGTTTTGAAAAAATCAATGCCTGCTAACTTTTCTATGGAACGCACTCAACAAGGCCATTTTTCACCAAATGATCGATTACTGGGGGCAACAGTCATGTTTCGTAACCCTAATCAGGCTTCACTCGATGGTAATACGGTCGAGTCACAGGTTGAGCAAGCCAAATATTCAGAAAATGCGGTGCAGTACACGGCTAGTTTACGTTTTATAAATGGTCGGTTTTCTGGGTTGATGAGCGCACTTAGAGGAGAATAATTATGCCATCCATGAATATATTTGATATAGCCGGTAGCGGCATGAATGCACAGTCACTTAGGCTTAATTTGGTTGCCAGTAACATTTCGAATGCCAATAGTGTGAGTAGCAGTATTGACGAAGTCTATAAATCCAGACAACCCGTGTTTGCGGCAGAACTTAAAAGTGTGATGAACAAGAATGAAGCGGCAAGTAAGGTCAATGTTTTAGGTGTGGTAGAAAGTGAGGCCCCAGCAGTGATGGAATATGCTCCAAATCATCCTATGGCAGATAATAATGGTTATATTTTTAAGCCTAATGTTAATACGGTTGAAGAGATGGCTAATATGATGTCGGCATCTCGATCATATCAAAATAATGTTGAAGTGTTAAATACTGCCAAGCAGTTAATGTTACAAACTTTGAAAATGGGGCAATAGGAGAAAATCATGGCGATAAGTTTAGATACTATAGATCAATTAGGATTAACTGCTGCTGGAACAGCCAACCCTAAAAAACAGGAATTAGGGCAGGACGCTTTTTTAGAGTTAATGACCACGCAATTGACCCATCAAGACCCAACTAACCCCATGGAAAACGGTGATTTTTTAGCTCAAATGGCACAATTCAGTACTGTAGAAGGTATTGGTGAATTAAATACATCGTTTACCGAATTTGCTAACTCGATTACTTCTGGCCAAGCTTTACAGGCAGCAACACTGGTTGGTCAGTCTGTATTAATACCATCCAATGAGGGATTGATGTCATTAAATGACTCATTATCCGGTGAAATCGCGTTAAGCGGTAGAACAAATGATTTACGTGTGGAGTTTATGGATTCCAATGGGACCGTAGTGAAAACATTACATTTAGGTAACCAGACAGAAGGACAAGTGGCTTTTGAATGGGATGGATTATTGGATGATGGCACCTATACGGATCCTGGGGTTTATAAAATCAGGGCAGAAGCGGAAATTGATGGTTTCAATACGGTGCTAGAAACGTTTGTTAATGCAGGTGTTGAAAGTGTGGCGTTAGGCAAGGGGAGCGCAGGTGTGACACTTTCATTAGCAGGATTGGGTGAAGTGAATTTTAACCAGGTTAAGAAAATATTTTAGTTTTTACAGGAGAGTTATCATGGGTTTTGCAACAGCGTTAAGCGGCTTGGGAGCTGCAACAGTCGATTTACAGGTAACAGGTAATAATATTGCGAATGTCAATACTATTGGATTCAAGGAGTCCAGGGCTGAATTTGCCGATGTCTATGCAACCAGTCTGGGTGGGGTCAGTTCAACGCAGCCTGGAGCAGGCGTGCGTGTGACTGAAGTTGCCCAGCAATTTAATCAGGGGAATATTGAGTTTACTCAAAATAGTCTGGATTTGGCAATCAGCGGTAATGGTTTTTATACGCTTTCGGCTGATGCTAATGCAAGTCAGCCGACAACTTTTACTAGAAACGGGGCTTTTCAGTTAGATAAAGACGGAAACATTGTGACTGACCAGGGCGATTTTTTAATGGGTTACCGACCTAATGGTGATAAACTCAGCGATGGTTTTAGTCAGGGGGTTTTTACACCCTTGGTTATAGATACTTCACAAGGATTACCCTCGGCTACAACAGATGCATCTACAGTAATAAATCTAGATTCAAGAGAGGTTATTCCAACAGCAACTCCCCTTGATCCTACAAATTCAAATACATTTAATGCAACAACTTCGATGACTGTATTTAATTCTCAAGGAAATTCACATATTGCCACAACCTATTTTGTTAAGACCGGTGCAAACCAATGGGATACCTTTCTTTATCTGGATGATCGAGGTATTTCACCGGCGATAGCACCAGCTACAGCAGCCACGGTAGCAGCGATTGGTGTGGTACCAACAGCGACTCCAATGCAATTTACCAGTGCCGGGAAACTGGATTTTTATGATGTTGCCGGACAGACTTCAAAATCAATTGGTACCATTGACCTTTCTCAGGTTGACCCGAATCTAAATGTTGAACCATTGTCTTTTAAATTGGATTATGTGAACTCAACTCAATTCAGTTCTATTTTTAGTATTAATGATTTGCAACAAAATGGATTACCTGCCGGTAATTTAACGGGTATAGATATTGATGATACCGGTGCAGTGATCGCAAGGTTTAGTAATGGGGGGGTTAAGCCTATCGGACAGGTTGCTTTAGCAAGGTTTGCCAGTAATCAGGCGTTGTCAAAAATAGGTGATACCAATTGGCAGGAAAGTGCCGGTTCTGGTCCTGCTATTTTTGGAACAGCTGGATCAAATAATTTTGGTAGTATTAACTCAGCAGCACTGGAAAGTTCAAATGTTGACTTGTCAGCACAGTTAGTGAATTTAATTATTGCACAGCAGGCATATCAAGCTAATGCAAAAACGATCACCACTGAAAAAGAAATTACACAAACTATTCTCAATGTTTAGATTCGAGAATTGAGTTAGATACTGATTGGGGGTAACCATTATGGACCGTAGTTTATATATCGCCATGAGCGGAGCTAAGCAAACATTGCTGGCTCAAACTTCAAATGCCAATAATTTGGCAAATACTCAAACCACAGGGTTTAAATCTGATTTTGAGCAGTTTCGTTCTATGCCTGTATTTGGTCCAGGTTATCCTACCCGGGTTTATGCAATGACTGAACGCCCTGGCTCTGATTTAAGTATGGGGCCATTGCAGACTACCGGGAATGATCTGGATGTTGCTATTAAAGGAGAAGGCTGGTTTGCCATAGAGGGTGAAAATGGCAAGGAAGCGTATACTCGATCGGGAGATTTATCAATAACGCCGCAAGGTCGTCTGGAAACGGGTAATGGGAGGGCTATATTTGGCGATGATGGACCTATTACCATTCCACCGGCAGAAAAAATAGACATAGGTATGGATGGAACCATCAGTATTATCCCTTTAGGTGAAAATGCAAGTACATTGGCGATTATTGATCGAATTAAAATGGTCAAGCCAGAATTAAGTAATCTGGAGAAACATAATGATGGCTTGATTTATACCAAAGATGGCAGTGAATTGGCTGCTAGTGCTGATGTCACAATGGTCCAGGGTGTTTTGGAAGGAAGTAATGTGAATGCAGTTTCGGCATTGGTTGATATGATTGAATTAGCCAGAAACTTTGAATTGCAAACCAAAGTCATGAAAAATGCCGATGATAATTCAGGTGTGAGTGCGAAGTTAATGCAAATGGCATAAAAAATGCTTAAATTCTAGTAAGACAATTAATTGTCATATTAGGAGATTGTTATGACTGAAAGAGCATTATGGGTGGCCAAGTCTGGTTTAGATGCCCAACAAACAAGAATGGCGGTTATTGCAAATAACCTGGCTAACGTAAATACCACAGGTTATAAAAAATCCAGAGCGATTTTTGAAGATTTGATATATCAAAACATTCGACAGGCGGGCGCGCAGTCAACTCAGGATACCGAATTACCTACCGGTCTACAGTTGGGAACAGGTGTTAGGACGGTAGCAACAGAAAAACTACATACTCAAGGCAATTTACAGCAAACAGAAAACTCTCTGGATGTTGCTATTAGCGGTCGGGGGTTTATACAAATACTGATGCCAAATGGGGATATTAACTATACCCGTGATGGATCTTTCAAGCTAGACTCTACCGGGCAAATGGTGACTTCGGGTGGCTTGACATTAGAACCGGCGATTACGATACCTAATGATGCCATAAGCATCTCTATCGGTCGTGATGGTACGGTCTCTGTGGTACAACCGGGAAGTGCTGCCTCAGTGCAATTGGGACAAATTCAAACCGCTGATTTTATTAATCCAGCAGGCCTAAATCCCATAGGAGAGAATTTATTTTCCGAGACAGTTGCCAGTGGTGCACCGGTTATAGGAATACCTGGTGAGGATGAATTTGGCGCTATATTTCAAGGGTCACTGGAAACCTCAAATGTCAATGTGGTTGAAGAATTAGTCAGCATGATAGAAACCCAAAGGGCTTATGAAATGAACTCAAAAGCCATTTCTACGACGGATGAAATGTTATCTTTTGTTACTCAGCAACTTTAAACTGGGTGATTTATGAACATGCTAAAAATAGTCGTTATCAGTATGGTCCTGGCCTCCTTAATCGGATGCGAAGTTCTACCTAAAAGAGATCCTGCTTTTGCACCTACTCAAGCGGTTGATTTACGTCCTCCGCAACAGACAAATGGAGCCATCTATCAATCCGGTTACGATATGCGTCTTTTTGAGGATCATACTGCGAAGCGGGTGGGTGATATATTGACTATTAAACTGGATGAAAATACCAAAGCCAAGAAAAAAGCAGATTTAGATGCTTCAAAAGATAATTCAATATCAGTAACAGCGCCTAATATTATGGGGGTTGATCCTTCGCTGTTGTTTGGTAAAGATTTAAGTGCGACATTGGCATCCAAACATGAATTTTTGGGAGAAGGTCAGGCGAACCAAAGTAATAGTTTAACTGGGAATATTAGTGTCACAGTGGTTGAAGTTTTACCGAATGGGAACTTAAAGATTCGAGGAGAAAAAAGAGTGACTTTAAACGATGGAAGTGAATATATTCGTTTGTCAGGTATTGTCCGCACCATAGATATTGATGCCGCAAATACAATTCTATCTAGTAAAGTTGCTGATGCAACCATTATGTATACCGGTGATGGGTCTGTTGCTGATTCCAGTAAAGTCGGATGGTTTGCCAAGTTCTTTCTAAGTCCGATTTTTCCTTTTTAAAGGAGATTACAATGAAGCATTTTATTTTAACTACCTTATTGCTACTCTTCAGTTGGCAACCTTGTTATGCAGAGCGCATTAAAGATCTGGCCTCAATTGCCGGTGTACGAAGTAATCAGTTAGTGGGTTTTGGTCTGGTCGTTGGGTTAAATAAATCCGGGGATAAAACCAAATTTACCGGACAAAGTTTGCGTAGCATGCTGGCAAAACTCGGCCTGACTTTGCCGCCTGGCGTAGATCCAAAAGCGAAAAATATTGCCGCTGTTGCCTTACATGCAGAATTGCCTGCGTTTGCCAAACCTGGCCAAAAGATTGACGTTACAGTTTCTTCTATTGGCGATGCTAAAAGTTTGCGCGGAGGCTCTTTATTAATGAGTCCTTTAAAAGGGGCGGATGGAAAAGTTTATGCCGTAGCACAGGGAAATCTGGTGGTTGGAGGATTAAGTGCTTCCGGGCAGGATGGGTCGAAAATAACGGTGAATAACCCAGCCGTAGGACGTATTCCAAATGGTGCAATGGTAGAACGCAGTGTAGCAAATCCTTTTAACAAAGGTAATGCGATCGTGTTTAATTTATATCAATCGGACTTTACAACTGCAAACCGAATGGTTGAGGCTATTAACCAGCTATTAGGTCCAGATACTGCAACAGCATTAGATTCAACTTCGGTAAAAGTAAATGCGCCTCTGAATTCTTCTCAACGGGTAACTTTTGCTTCTATCTTAGAAAATATAGATATTTCTCCAGATGATGCGCCTGCTCGAATAGTTGTTAATTCGCGCTCAGGCACAGTGGTTATTAATGGCAAAGTACGTGTTCAACCTGCGGCAGTTTCGCATGGTAGTTTAACCGTCACCATTAGCGAGAATAATGCGGTGAGTCAGCCCAATGCTTTAGCCGCTGGTAATACTGCCGTGATACCCCAGTCTGAAGTTAAAGTAGAAGAGGGTGGTTTAGGAAAGGATGGTAACCATATGTTTCTATTTAACCCTGGAGTAACGCTTGATCAAATTGTTAAAGCAGTGAATAAGGTGGGAGCCGGTCCCAGTGATCTGGTCGCAATTCTTGAGGCATTAAAGTCTGCCGGTGCGTTACGTGCTGAACTTATTATTATTTAATTAGGTTTAGGTTATGTTAAACGTACAAAATGCCGATATTTATACCGATTTGAATGGTTTAGCCAAATTAAAAAATGAGGCTAAAAATAAAACACCTGAGGCTATTAAAGAGGTTGCCAAGCAGTTTGAATCTGTTTTTGTAGGGATGATGTTGAAAAGCATGCGAAAAGCTAAATTAGCTGAAGGTATTTTTGATAGTAGTCAAAGTGATTTCTACAGGGATATGTATGATCAGCAGTTATCAATACAGTTATCCGGGGAACATGGTTTAGGTTTAGCTGATGTCATTGCAAAACAGTTAAGTCCTGATCAATCAGACGCTGTGTTACAAGACCAAAAAATTGGGGATTATCAAAGACAGGTTTTGATTAGAAATACCTCAATTAAAGTTGCCAAACCTCAACAAGATAAGAGTATTGAGGTCTTAGAAAAGGTACAACAGAGCATAGATTCGTATATACATTCAACTGAAGATTTCGTAAATCAATTACGCCCTTATGCTGAGAAAGCAGCAAAAAAACTGGGGGTGGATGCCAATGTTTTATTGTCCCAGGCTGCGTTAGAAACAGGGTGGGGGAAATCAGTCATTAAAGCGGATGACGGCAGCAGTAGCCATAATTTATTTAATATTAAAGCCGATAGAGCATGGCATGGTCCGCAAACAAAAGTAGCAACTTTGGAATATAACGCGGGTATTGCAAAAAAAGAAATAGCAGGTTTTAGGTCTTATGATTCATATCAGGAAAGTTTTGATGATTATGTGAATTTTATAAAAACCAACCCTCGATATGCAACAGCCATAAAAATGGCACAAAAACCGGAACGATATATGCATGAATTACAGCAAGCAGGTTATGCAACCGATCCTGATTATGCGGATAAAGTCATGAAAATTTATCAAAGTAAAGCAATTGCAGCTAAGGGTGCAGAAGTTCTTGCAATGAAACGCGACACAACTTTAGAACAATTATAAGGAGACAGAAATGGCAAGTGGTCTTTTAGGAACAGCGATAACAGGGCTTGCAGCCTTCCAGCGTTCATTGGAAACTACAAGTCATAATATTTCCAATGTAAATACGGAAGGCTATAGTCGTCAACGTGTGCAACTAGCGGCGCAACCAGAGCAATTGATTGGTGTAGGTTTTCTGGGAAATGGCGTATCGATTACCAATATTACGCGTAGTTATGATCAGTTTATTACAGGGCAATTACGTTCGAGTACGGCGGCTTTTGGTGATGTAGACAAATACAGTCAATTTGCAACTCAGGTTGATGATATTCTGGCTGATCCTAGCGTAGGAATGGAACCTGCGATTAAAAACTTTTTTAATGCGGTGAATGAAGCAGCTAATGATCCTTCATCTATACCTGCAAGACAAGTACTATTATCAGAAAGTGATATTCTAACCAGTCGATTTGAGACCATGAATGGTCGGTTTGAGCAGATACGCGATCAAGTCAATGAAGATATGGGGGTTATGACGGATCAGATTAGCGCTTTTGCTACAGCCATCGCAGATTTAAATGTAAGAATTGCTAGCGAGCAGGGGCGGGCTAATGGCGACCAACAACCGAATGATTTGTTGGATAAAAGGGATACGGTGTTAAATCAACTGGCTGAACTTGTAGATATTTCTGTAGTGCCCAGTAACAGTAATATGGTGAATGTATTTATGGGTAAAGGACAGGTATTGGTCGTTGATACAATAGCCAATGCAGTCGTGACTCAAAGATCGGAGCTGGATCCTACCAAGTTTGATATTGGTCTTAAATCATCTAATGGAAATACAATTATAGTCACTAATGAAATGACGGGAGGGGCCTTGGCGGGAACACTAAGATTCAGAGATGAAATATTAGATCCGGCCCAGCAAAGACTAGGCAGTGTTGCTGCCAGTATTGCAATGGAATTTAATGCTATACATGAGTCTGGATATGACCTGGATGGAAATGCCGGGACAAAATTCTTTTCGGGAATAGATTCTATTCCAGTGATAGATAGTTCAAAGAATACGGGGGCGATGGTATTAACGGCGACATTTGATAAAAATAATATTCCAAATATAGATTTTAGTGATTATCAGCTTGAACTGACAGGGACTGGGCCAAATACGTATCGGTTAACTCGTTTATCTGATAATACCTTTTTCGACTTATCTGAATCTACCGCTCCAGACCCTTTGAACTTTCTTGTTCCCAGTAATACGGGCGATGAGTTACCAGGTATTAATATTGGTTTTAGTGGCTTGGCAAACGTGGGAGATACATTTTTAATTCGGCCTACATATTCTGCAGCAAGTTCTATGGCATTAAATGTAACGGATCCAAGAGAACTTGCCCTGGCTACCAATGAAGGGATTGATAGTGCCGGCAATAGCTATGTGATTAATGGCCCTATGCCTGGAGATAACAGAAATGGTCTGGCTTTAGCGGCTCTGGAAAATAATCTGGGTATGTTAGGAGGAACCGCTTCATATCAAGATGCATATGGTTTAGTGGTATCAGAAGTTGGGGTGTTAACCAGTGCGGCAAAAGTAGCAACAGCTGCGCAAGAAACCTTGTTGAATAATGCGAAAGAATCCTGGGGTAATGTGTCCGGTGTAAATCTGGATGAGGAAGCGGCTAACCTAATCAAGTTTCAACAATCATATCAGGCAGCTGCACAAATGATTACAGTGAGTAGTACATTATTCGATTCTTTACTGGGTGCAATAAACTAGGAGTAAGTTAATGAGAATTTCAACATCCTGGGCGCAGCAATTAGGCGTAAATGCCATGAACGCCCAGCAAGT
>JAKIUK010000090.1 GCA_021647585.1 Methylococcaceae bacterium | reverse complement strand
GAATCATTCATAAAAAACACTGCATAGAAAACAGGTCTACTGAATGACGATTTCAGAGGGAAGGTTTTTATGTGGAAAATGGAAAGTAAAAACAAATAAAATTAGGTGTTTACAAGGTTATGACAGGTTAAATCATCTTGCATTAACAATTGCTGATTTAAAATCAAAGCATTTATAACAATTTCCATTATTCAGGAAAAAATCATATCTCAGTCTATACTTAATCAATTGATTCAATACCTTAAATAGGAAAATATAATGTCAGCCATTGACCAAACAAAAAACCAAGGCATTAAAAACATCTTACATCACCCTAATATTGATGAATATATTTTTATATCTCTTATCGCAGCAAGCTTTATAGGTGAATTGATAATGAAAGCATCGTTGTTATTTGGTTTTTTTTACTGGCTATCAATAACCCCCTTTTTTTTCATTTCATCTATTCTAAGTGAAAAGGCAAAAAGCATAAGAACAGGGCGCGAAACTGCAAACCTGGTTAAATATGAGATTTTTTATTGGGGCAGTGCATTTGTTGCCGTTATCCTCGTTGTTTTACTTTGGGATACAGAGCGAATAGGTCCTTCTGAAGCAAGCATATTTGTGCATATTATTTTAGCTCACACTATGTTTTTAACTGGAATTGTATTGGGACTTAGGTTCTATTTAATAGGTATTCTGCTTTTCTCGACAGCAATTTTAAGCATCACCACTCAATTTTCTATAAGCTTTAGTCTTGATTTAGTGATTATTGTTCTGGTTACCTGGTTAGGTTTAAAAGTTAAAACCCAGTTCATCTTACCTATCTTTAAACGGACAACTGATTTTACAAAAAGTAGAGACGGTTATCCTGAAAATGAACGTAGATCATGAATCCAAACAATACAACGTTTGCTTTATTCGTCTTAAAATTAGTAACAAAAAATTATGGCTATTAACTAAAGCACAGGTCAAGCTTAAATGGGTTGTCATTTCTACCAGCGGGACGACTTGCACGGATGCAGGAGGTAGGGCAATGCATAATGCCATGGAGGCATGGAGTAGGGTAACGCATAACACCATGGATGGTGTGTAGTAGAACAACGCAGGAGCAGTTACCGAGGAGCTATTGCCGAGAAATCTTGTTACTCAGAAGTGACCTGGGAGACTGTCCGAGAATAGAAAACCTACAAACGTCAATATCGAGAGGAACCTGCGATAGGTTACTAGTCATTTAAAAAATTAGTAGAAAACTCAAACAAAAAACTATGCAAAGGGATTTTCTATTTGCCAATTACATGAATAAAAGTGGCAGGCTAATTCTAATGTTAGAATTTTTCTAACACAATTAGTTTTTTAATGTACAATCCCCATCACACTTTTAACATTCATTTTACATTGGAGTTCAACCGATGACATATAGCATCGACAAAGCAATTGCGAAAACAATCCTAACTTTAGCGCTGGGTTTCTCGCTTTTATCATTGCCTTCCATGGCATCTGCAGCAATTATCTTCTCTCAGGGGTTTAATCCTTCAAGCTTTGCTGGAAACGGAAACAGCGATTTTGGTTCAAATACCCAAAAAGCTGATAACTTTACAGTTCAACAAGATAGTATTTTAGGTTCAGTGAGTTGGCTTGGCCTTTACCACAGTGGTGCTACACCTTCAGCCGATAATTTTACCCTGAGACTTTTCCAGAGTAATGCGAGTAATTTGCCTAATACAACATTTTTCTGGAGCGAAAACGTTAGCAATCTCATTACACGTACGGCTACTCCTTCTACAACCTTCGGTGGTTTATTTACTTACGAGGCTACTTTAAGTGCTGGCGTTAGTCTGACAGCGGGAACAACTTATTGGTTGTCTATCGTAAATAATGTTGGCACAAGTAATCTTAATGACTGGGGTTGGGCTGCCACGTCAATTACTGGCTCAGCAGCTTCCAGATCATTTGATACTGATTCCTGGATTAATAGTAATGGTAATTATCAGTTTCAGTTAACAGCTGTTCCTGTTCCTGGAGCAATCTGGTTTTTAGGTAGTGGCTTGCTAGGGTTAGTATTTTCAAAAAGAAATCAAAAAAAATAGCCTAAAACAAACAGAATCAAAGACTTGAGCTGACAGGATGTTTTTTAAAAACCTCCAGCTCATGTCTGTATGTTTCCTCACCCTGATTCCTTATCAGAATGACTCCAATAGACTAATGCGCTCATTCATCTTGGAATTTCTGCCTTTATCAATTTAATCCCAATCATTCTCTACTATCTTTAACTGTCTCATAAGCCTTCCTGATTTTTTGAGTCTTCTCCTTGGCAATAGTCATCATTTCTTCAGGTAATCCTTTTGCTACTAATTTATCTGGGTGGTGCTGACTCATCAGCCTTCGATAAGCTTTTTTTACTTCAGCATCAGTCGCTGTAGCAGAAACACCGAGCACTGCATATGCATCATCAAGCCTGTTTTCCACCTGTTTATGCTGACTATGCCCATAAAACCGTTGTTGGGCCTGGAACTGTAGTTTTATACCCTCATACTCAAACCTGGAAACACCTAAATGTTGGCAAATATTGAGCAACACACTTTCTTCAGTTTGATCTAAAACACCATCGGCATAGGCAGCCTGTATCTGTATTTCCAGAAACATCCGGATGAGATGTTTACGCCGGTGACATTCTTTACGAAACTGACCCAGAACATCATTTATAGGAAAGTGATCGGCTTTCCCCTGCTGGAACAAATTAATTGCTGCTTTTCTCATGTCTTCGGTTAAAACCAATTCATCCATTATGCGCTTAGCTAGATTAATTTCTGCCGCAGTTACTTTTCCATCTGCTTTCGCTATATGCCCCATCACCGAAAATGTAGCGGTAAAAAAAGCCATTTGCACTCGATGCTGATCTCCTGGATTTAGCTGTTCATCCCCCTCCAAACCTTGCAACCCTGCATCAAATTGATGTCCTACTGATGCGCCAAGAATTGCACCTAAAGGTCCCCCCATTAAAAAACCGAATGCACCACCTACAACTTTACCCAACCAACTCATTCTTTACAGTCCTATTAAAAAATAACTCATTCATATTTTAACATCTCAACGACTCAAGCTTTGCTGTTTCGTCTCTATTTAAATTTAATGATAAAATATCATATTCGCTAAACATATTAGTTTAACAAGATATTATGAACGCTCCTGCCGCACTATTTGAATCATCTATTTCAAACTTAACTCTGCTGTCTCGCGGTAAAGTACGCGATATTTATGAAATTGATAACAATCATCTGTTAATTGTCACTACTGACAGATTATCCGCGTTTGACGTGGTTCTTCCAGATCCGATTCCTGGCAAAGGTAGAGTATTAACCAGTGTTTCTAATTTTTGGTTTAACAAAATGGAGCATGTCATTGCTAATCATTTAGCAGACCTAAAATTAGAAGATGTCATTCCCAATCAAGTAGAACGTGTACAAGTCTCCGGTCGTTCAATCATTGTTAAACGGTTAACCCCCCTACCTGTTGAAGCCATTGTTCGTGGTTATCTAATAGGATCCGGCTGGAAAGATTATCAACACTCAGGTGCTGTATGCGGCATTACCTTACCTAAAGGGCTGCAACAAGCTCAACAATTACCGGAGGCTATTTATACCCCGTCTTCAAAAGCTGCTGTGGGAGATCATGATGAAAATATTTCCTTTGCACAAACAGTTCCTTTAATAGGCCTAGAAATAGCTGAACAAATTAAAAAAATCAGTATTCAGCTCTATAGAGAGGCCGCCCTGTTTGCAAAACAAAGAGGTATTATTATTGCTGATACCAAATTTGAATTTGGTCTGGATAATGCTGGAAAATTATATTTAATTGATGAAGCACTGACCCCTGATTCATCAAGATTCTGGCCTGCTGATCAATACCAGGTAGGAATAAGTCCACCCAGTTTTGACAAACAATATATTCGTGATTATCTAGAAACACTGGACTGGGATAAAACAGCTCCAGGCCCTTCTTTACCAAAAGAAGTCACTGAGGTTTGTGCAGCTAAATATGCAGAGGCTGAAGCTATACTGACACATTAATTTCAGGCAAGTTGACACAACCTTAGGTATCTCTATCTGTCAGGTCAGGAGGGTAAAAATAAACTATAAAATAACCAGCAACAAGCCCCTCCTTATAACAACCCATGCTCTGCAAAAGAATACGGCGGACCATCTCCAATGATAAAGTGATCCAGTACCCGGATATCTAACAAGTTTAGTGCTTGCTTAAGTTTTTCTGTAATCAGTTTATCCGCTTGACTGGGTTCATTTATTCCTGACGGATGATTATGAGCAAAAATCACTGCAGCGGCATTATGAAATAACGCTTTTTTTGCTACCTCTCTCGGGTAAACACTGGCTCCATCAATCGTTCCTCTGAACATTTCCTCCAACTGAATAACCCTGTGCTGATTATCAAGAAACAAACAGGCAAAGACTTCGAAACTATATCCTCGTAGTTGAGCACTCAAATAGGCTCTTGTTGCTTCTGGGCTGGTTAATACATCACCTCTTTGCAATATTTCAACAAAATGTCTCCTGGCCATTTCCAAAACCGCTTGTAGCTGTGCATATTTCGCATTACCTAAACCTTTGCCGCGACAAAATACAGATTGCTCTGCTTGCAGTAATGCCTGTAACGAACCAAATTCATTTAACAATTCTCTAGCCAGGTCAACCGCTGTCTTACCTGTAATCCCGGTACGAAGAAATATTGCTAATAACTCTGCATCTGTTAATATCTCAGCACCTTTAGCCAATAACTTCTCTCGCGGTTGCTCATCCGCCGGCCAATCCTTAATTGACATAATCAATTCCATTATCTTGTATCAAATATTAAGCATAGAAGAGTTTGTATTAATTTGTCATAATTAACAGTTATTTCCAATAAACGGATAAATCATTATTAAACGCATATTATTAGGAGTTTGTGGTGGCATTGCCGCTTATAAATCTGCTGAATTAGTCCGCTTGCTGCACAAGCAAGGACATGAAATACGAGTGGTAATGACCCACTCTGCCACGCAGTTCATTTCACCTTTAACATTTCAGGCTTTATCAGGTAATCCTGTAGCGCTTGATTTACTCGATGCTGATGAAGAAAATGCCATGGGGCATATTAATCTTGCCCGCTGGGCTGATATAGTATTAATCGCCCCGGCCACGGCAAATAGTATTGCCAAATTTAGCCTTGGTTTTGCTGATGATTTGCTTTCCACTGTTTTTTTGGCCACTAACTGCCCGCTTTATATTGCTCCAGCAATGAACCAGGCCATGTGGAATAAATCCGTTACCCAGGAAAATATTCAGCGTTTAAAAAGTAATGGCGTTCATTTTATTGGTCCTGAATCAGGTGACCAGGCTTGTGGTGAAACCGGGTTTGGTCGTATGTCAGAACCTAATGATATTGTTATCGCATTACTTAAAAACAGCAAAAATAGTATTTTACAAGGAATCAATGTATTGATCAGTGCAGGTCCAACAAGAGAACCTTTAGACCCTGTTCGTTATATTACTAATCGTAGTTCTGGGAAAATGGGCTATGCTTTAGCTGAAGCTGCGTTAAATGTTGGAGCAAATGTCACTTTAATCAGTGGCCCGGTAAACCTATCAGCTCCTCATAAATTGCAGCCGATAAACATAGAAACGGCTGAACAAATGTATCATGCGGTATTATCCAGAGTTGACAAATATGATATCTACATTGGAGCGGCGGCTGTTGCTGACTACCGGCCCGTTGTTTGTAGCTCTCAAAAAATAAAAAAACAGGCTGATGACAGCATTATAAAATTGCAAAAAACCAGAGATATTTTAGCCGCAGTTGCAAGTTTACCCAAAAACTCTTGCTTTGTGGTTGGTTTTGCCGCTGAAACAGATAACCTGGAATTTTATGCTAAAAACAAATTAACGCAAAAAAACCTGGATATGATTGCTGCTAACTGGGTAGGTAAGGAACAAGGAGGATTTGACAAGGATGAAAATGCACTACAAATTTATTGGAATAGCGGGAATAAATCCCTAAAAATGACCAATAAGACACAACTGGCAGAACAGTTAATTTCCCTGATCGCAGAGAAAATGAATGAAAAAAATACAACTTAAAATTCTTGATAACCGCTTGGGAAATGATATTCCGTTACCTGAATATTCTACTGAAGGCTCTGCAGGACTGGATTTACGTGCATGTTTGGACAAATCTGCAGTATTAGAGCCAGGAGAAACAATTCTTATCCCTACAGGCCTGGCTATACATATTGCAGACCATCATACTGCTGCTGTTCTGCTCCCGCGCTCGGGACTGGGCCATAAACATGGTATTGTTTTAGGCAATCTGGTCGGCTTAATTGATTCAGACTATCAGGGACAGGTTTTTGTTTCTTGCTGGAACAGAGGAAATACGACATTCCATATCGAAATTGGCGAACGAATTGCACAAATGGTTTTTATTCCTGTAATACAGGTCGAATTTGAGCAAGTTAGCGAATTTTCTGAAAGCAACCGGGGAGAAGGTGGCTTTGGTCATACAGGACGACAATAGGAAACTGACAGGAGAATAAAATGATTCGTATTTTCAGCATATTATCTGTACTGGCTGTTATTATGATACTGGTTGCCGGAGGAGGATCATACTGGATTGCACAGTCCGATGTCAGCCAAGCCAAACTTAAATCTACAGAAGCGCTGGCAAAAGGACTCGCTCTAGGTGTTTCATCGCAGTTAAGAATTCTGCAGGATTCTGTATCAAAAATGGCCAATACTACGGATGTTATCGCTGCGGTAGAAAGCAATGATCCTCAACAAATGGCCCATACTGCGAAGGTTTTGGAAATACTGCTGCCTAAGGTAATGAAAATCAGAATTTTACCCGCAAATATTGCAGATACTGATGAATCAGCTATTCCCCATATGGGTAATGCCGACCTTATGATGGTTCAAGAAACACTGACAAAAAGTCAAATGCCCTTCATTCAAGGTCTTGGAAAAAACAGACATTTAGCAATAACTGCTGTCATTAAAGAAAACGATGTATCAATAGGCGTTATTTTAGCCAGCCTGGAGTTTAGTTTTTTACAATCCAATTTAACAAATTACAAAATTTCAGAAGGATTTCTTGAACTTAAACAAGACAATGCAATACTTGCTAAAGCAGGTTCTCCGTCTGCTAAAAATGATACCAACAACTCTATCAAAGTCCTACAGACTCCCTGGAAAATCAATTACTGGCCAACAAATGTCTCAAGTCTGGCCAATTTAAGCCTCTTATCTGGCATAGTCCTTATTCCTGCCCTGCTCATATGCCTTGCTTTTTTTATTAGTTATCGAAATTTCAGTCAATATTTACAGCAGGACCAAGGCAGTATTCTAAAAGCTGTTAAAGACCTTATGTCTGGAAAAAGCATAGGAAGTAGCTATCCGCTTAATCTAAAGGAAATGAAAACGTTCCTCACAACAATTATTCAATTTAAACGTATCTTAGATAACAAGGGAGATGAGTTATCTTCTGAAATTGATACAAATACAGAAATTGATGATTTTTTTGATGAGCCAACGGGGTTTAGTTTCTTTGATACGGGTATAGACGTAGAAATTGAAAATGAAAACAGTAATTTCCAAACAATTGAAAGCACCCCTATTTCTCTACCAAATACAGACAGTACAGACAAAGATACCCAAGCAGTTTTTGCTATTGACTCACAAGCACCGGTTCAAAAAAGCAGCTCATCAATAATCTATAAAACCAACGATATAAGAGGCATCGCAGGAAAAACATTAACCAAAGAAATTGTTTTTGATATTGGACGGGCTGTAGGTTCTGAAGCAAAAGAAAAAAATATTAAAACCATTATTATCGGTAGAGATGGTCGTAGCTCTAGTGCCGCTTTAGCGGTATCGTTGTCAAAAGGAATTATTTCGACAGGTGTCAATGTCCTTGATTTAGGCTTGGTCCCATCTCCCGTAGTTTACTTCGTAACCCAACACACCGAAGGAAAATCGGGTGTTGTTGTCACAGGAAGTCATAATCCTGTTGAATATAATGGCCTAAAGATAATCATCAATGGGGAAACTTTAGCCAATGATAAAATCCAGCAATTAAAACAACGTATTGATAATGAAAATTATCTCACCGGAGAAACAGGTTCCATAGAAGAAAATAATATGTTCAGCAATGAATATATTGGTGTCATTTCAGATGATATTCATATAGTCAGGCCAATGAAGGTTGTTGTTGATTGTGGCAATGGAGCTGCCGGCGAATTAGCCCCTAAACTGTTAAAGACTATAGGCTGTGAAGTTATTGAATTATTTTGTGAAATTGATGGTACTTTTCCTAACCACCACCCAGACCCTAGCAAAGCCGAAAATTTAAACGACTTAATTACAGCCGTTCAACATTATAATGCTGATGTCGGAATTGCCATTGATGGCGATGGAGATAGATTAGGGATAATTGATAGCAAAGGTAAAATCATTTGGCCTGACAGGCTAATGATGCTTTTTGCGAAAGATGTACTCGCTTTGAAGCCAGGTTCCGAAGTTATTTATGATGTAAAATGTTCTCGTCACCTTAGTGAACAAATCATAAAGCATGGCGGCAGGCCTTTAATGTGGAAATCAGGGCATTCTTTAATCAAAGCTAAATTAAAGGAAACGGGAGCATCGTTAGCGGGCGAGTTGAGTGGTCACTTCTTCTTTAACGACCGCTGGTTTGGCTTTGATGATGCACTCTATTCTGCTTCTCGTCTGATTGAAATTTTATCTGCAGACACCCGTAGTAGTGAGGAAGTTTTTGCAGATTTTCCCGATAGTATCAATACCCCAGAAATTAATATTCCACTGGCAGAAGGAGAAAATGCTAGCATCATAGAACAATTGTTTTCCGTTGCAAATTTTAACAACGGAAAAATAAATAATCTTGATGGCTTACGTGTAGATTTTGCTGATGGCTGGGGACTGGTTAGAGCATCAAACACCATGCCTGCTCTGGTGCTGCGCTTTGAAGCAGATGACCAGGAAGCCTTGGGCCATATCCAGTTACAATTCAAAGAAATTCTCCAACAAGTAAAACCAGATATCTCTCTGCCTTTTTAAATTTGTTAAAATGTCTAACACCAGCACACTCAAATAACCCTAGGAAGCTGTCCGAGAATAGAAGACCTACTGCGGAAAAGCCCCTTTTGGCCAGTTTTTCCGATCATTTTCGTTACACGCGTAAACCATTTAACCTAGAAAGATCAGTTGGGCGCGGAATTATAGTGCAAGATATTGGTTTCACAGTGATTTAAAAAAATCTGAGCTTCACCTATTAGGTTAAGCGGGCATTTTTTTGAAGTGCTGTGGAATCAAGAGCTTGTGCTAGAATCCGTGATCCAACTGATTTTTCTAGGTTTAACTGAAATGATCAAAAAAACTGACTCAAAATGGGCTTCCCTCACTACAGTTTCTATTCTCGGACAGCCTCCTAGAAAACAATACAGCCAGTACTCGTTTACATATATCTAATGAAAAATAAAACAGCCCACCAAATAGCCCACGTACTTATTGAAGCCTTACCCTATATCCAAAAATTTAAAGGAAAAACCATAGTCATCAAGTTTGGTGGCAACGCCATGGTAGATGAGGCCCTTAAACATAGTTTTGCCAGAGATATCGTGCTAATGAAACTGGTAGGCATCAACCCTATTATTGTTCATGGTGGAGGCCCTCAAATAGGCAACCTGCTGAAAAGACTTAATATATCAACCCAATTCATTCATGGTATGCGTGTTACCGATAGTGAAACCATGGATATTGTTGAAATGGTGTTAGGCGGACAAGTCAATAAACAAATTGTTAACCTGATAAATATTCATGGAGGAAAAGCTATAGGATTGACAGGCAAAGATGGTGATTTTATTCATGCAAAAAAAATCAACTTAAATATATCCTCTGCGGAGGCTAATGCTTCAGAAATAATAGATTTAGGTCATGTAGGTGAAGTTAGCAGTATAGACCCTGCTGTTGTCAACATGCTTTGTAATAGCGACTTCATCCCGGTTATCGCTCCAATTGGTGTAGGTGATGATGGACATTCATATAATATCAATGCGGATCTGGTTGCAGGTAAAGTGGCGGAAATTTTAAAAGCAGAAAAACTACTGCTGCTTACTAACACCGCAGGAATCTTAGACAAAGAAAGTAATTTGCTGACTGGACTATCAATTTCTGATATTGATAACCTGATTGCTGACGGCACTATTGCAGGAGGCATGATCCCTAAAACACGCTGTGCAACGGATGCATTAAAAGGGGGAGTCAGTAGCATACATATTATTGATGGCAGGGTCGAGCATGCCATTCTTCTGGAGTTATTTACAGATCAAGGTGTAGGAACTTTATTAGTCAGACGTTAAACCTAGTCATTCCCTACTCTTTGCTTTCTGCTGCTAAAGCCGCTTTAATATAGCCACTAAATGAATTTCTGATTTTTTTGACTTTTTCCCCGTGGCATAACTCAATACCTGCTGAGGACATACGGCAACGAATATCAAGAAACAACTGTTGTTTATTATTTTCCACATTCATTTTAGAAACAGATAGGCTCAAGTCGGTATCTTTATAAGGCGCCTGACTCAAAACCAGTCTATCTGTTTCAATATCAAATGCCGCAGTTGAATAAAGACGAACATACTTTTTCGCGCTCTTCCATGCCATATTGCATTGCCGCTCATTCTCACAAATAAATAAACCCAGTTCATTTTCCGCTTGAATGTCTGCGGTTTGACGACTGAGATCTTTTCTTTCCATATTCGCTTGTGTCAAGAAAGAAAATCGCTCCATATCTTTTTCAAATTTCTCGGTAGCCGTTGCTTTTTTTTCAAACTGTTTGGCAATGTCAACGATTGCCAAGTCAATCAGATGTTTGCTGTCAGATATACTTTCTATAAGAATCGCTGGGACCTTGCGTCCATCACGTTCAAATTGTGCAGCTTTTTTTTGTTGCTGTTGTAACTGTTTCTTTAATCGTGATAAATTTCCCTGCATGGATTTTCTTTGTCCATCAAGCGAAGACAACTTTGCTTTTAACGCCACCTCCATATCATCTAGAGTACGAAACGTACTCAGTAAAACCTTATCAAGTGCTTTCTGTTTATTGATGATCTGTTGTTGCTGTTTGCGTAAAGCATTTAAGCGTTTTTCCAATTCACGTTGTGCTTTTGTTTTTTCTTTTTCTACAATATCGACTACGCGTGCATTTTTATTTAAAGATTCTCTTCTATGTTTGCTCTGTTCAGGGGGTATCAGATCTGAATAAAAAACTTTTCCATCCTCATCAACCCATCGATACATTTTGTTAGCAAATGCACACTGCCCACTCAGTATTAAAAGTGACAGGGTTAAAGCAATGTTTTTTTTGGAAAAAATTGTACGCATAAATAATCTGGTTTTTTTAAGCAAGATACACAGATATAAGTCTGTTATTGAGTTAATGCCTGTATCTCCCTAAGTTTAGGTATATATGATAATAATTCAAATATTTAGCCGCCAACCGGGTACACAAATCATTTGTACTTGCATAGATTCTCTTCTCTAAAAGCCATAATTATAATCAACCGATTAATATTGCCAGTTGGCTCAATGGAGGCAATATCATCATTTTTGCTAAATGCAACATCACTATGGCAATCAATGGCGATAAATCAAAGCCGCCTAAATCAGGCATTACTTTACGACACACGCCTAACAAAGGTTCGGTTAAACTATGTAACAGCGAGCTGGCAGGGTTGTAATTACCCGGATCAAACCAGCTGAGTATTGCTCTGGCTAATACGGCAAAGACAAAAACATTAATAAGCAATGAAACCAGCTGAGAAAATGACAAAACAACCAAGGCCATAATACTTACCATAACCCCTTTCAAAGCAAGTATAGAAAAGTCAGCAAGCATTTGCAGAGCTAATGCCAACACAATAGATGATGTATCTATTTTGCCAACAGATGGAATAAACCGGCGTAATACTTTTAAAGGGGGATGTGTTACTTTGACTAAAAACTGAGAAATCGGATTATAAAAATCCGCACGCGTCCACTGTAACAGAAAGCGTATTACAATGAATAAAATATACAGTGAAAATAGAGTATCAATTAAAAATACCACCGGATTCGTCATATAACTCGTTCCCATTATTTTTCTCCCAGTTCTTTTGATATTTCAATGGAACGGTCTCTGGCGGCATGTAATGCCTTAGAAACCAGTTGCGTAAACGATCCTTGTTCAAAAATTTTCAATGCTTGTTCTGTGGTACCCCCAGGTGACGTAACCCGTTGCCTCAATTGGCCTGGGGTTTCATCGGCTTCCAATGCAATTTTAGCCGCACCCAAGGCTGTTTGCTGTATTAATAACCTGGCCGTATGTTCAGCAAGACCCAATTCCAGAGCTGCTTGTTCCATGGCTTCCATTAACAAAAAATAATAGGCCGGCCCACTGCCTGACACCGCAGTAACAGCATCTAACTCACTTTCATGATCAACCCATAAAGAAATACCGACCGAACGTAAAATCTTTTCAGCCAGATCTTTTTGTTCATCACTCACTTTATCACTGGCATAAAGAGCGGTTGCTCCGGTTCTCACAAGTGCAGGCGTATTAGGCATACAACGAACGATTGCGACCTCTTCCCCAAGCCACTCAGCCAAACTTTCTTGTGAAACACCTGCAGCAATAGATACAACCAGTAATTTTCGCTTCCGTATGCCATCGGCCACTTGCTCTGCTACTGCATGTAAAATCTGTGGTTTAACAGCCAAAACAACAACATCAACTTGATTGACAATATCATTATTATTAACAGAAACATTAATCTTTAGATTTGCGACTAAAGCATCCAGAATTTCTTGGTTGGTATCTGACACCCATAACTGGTCTGGCGAATGTCCACTGGCAATTAACCCATTAATCAAACTAGACGCCATATTGCCGCCACCGATAAAACCAATTTTTTTTGTATTCATTGAAAAGGTGAAAAAGTTTATATTACCTTTATTTTACTGTTTATTTAGATATTTGGTAACTTTTATACTTATCTCTACTCACTTTATGCTAACCTGAATTCAGAAATAAACTTGGAGCTACTGACTTTCCCTAAAAACCAATCCATAATCGTAACTATTCGCAGTCGTTTGTCATCCCGAGTGTAGCGAGGGATCCTAAAGCTTTCGAGTATTGATTAAGTTATTAAGATTTCTCCCGCTGCTCGAAATGACAGCTTCAACATTATTATTTATAAATTACACTAAACAGTTACTGATTAACAACAAATGATCAATACCCTTTATATTGAAGAAAGTATTCAGCAACACCCGCGCACACTACGTATATGTGAAAGATTCCCACAGGCTAGACAAGTCATATGTGAACGCTACGGCGAAGTTTTTAATCCTAAGGCCCAAAACTTTCGTTTACAAAAACAAGATCCGGCATTAATTCTGGCAGAAAAGTATAAAAACTTTGCTCTCCCTGCACCGTCTGGTTATGGCATAGGTGCGCAAAATAATTATTACTTTTCACATATGCTAAATTGCCTATACGATTGTCGATATTGCTTTTTACAAGGTATGTATCAATCAGCAAACTATGTTTTGTTTGTTAATTTTGAAGATTACCAGCAGGAGATCAGGCAAATTTGCCACAACTCAGAAGACGAACCTGTTCATTTCTTTTCCGGCTATGACTGTGACAGCCTTGCTTTAGAGCCTGTTACCGGCTTTGCTGAACATTTTTTACCCTTTTTTGCTGATATTCCTAATGCCTGGCTAGAATTAAGAACCAAAAGCACTCAAATCAGAAGTCTGCTAAACAACAACTCCTTTCCACAATGCATAGTAGCTTTCAGCTTATCTCCTGATGAAATTGCCCGTAAAGTGGAACACAAAGCACCTACTGTTATTCGTCGTCTTGATGCCATGTGCAAACTACAGGAACAAGGCTGGCAACTAGGGCTACGATTTGATCCATTAATCTATCAGACTGGTTATCAGCAACAATATAAAGATCTGTTCGATCAGGTATTTTCCAGACTATCCATTGAATCACTGCATTCCGTCAGCTTAGGCGTATTTCGATTGCCTGAAAAATATTTCAAAAAAATACACAAACTTTATCCTGAAGAAAAATTATTTGCCGGTCCGCTTGAGACCACTCAAAAAATGACTTCTTATAAAGCCGAATTAGAACAGGAAATGATGCAATACTGTAGCAAACTGTTGTTAAGCTATATCCCGCCGTCAAAATTCTTCCCATGCACCCTATAAAAAGAACGATCCTAGTCACAGGAGCCAGCTCGGGTATTGGCCGTGCTGTTG
>JAKIUK010000013.1 GCA_021647585.1 Methylococcaceae bacterium | reverse complement strand
AAAATCATCAAGGTCAGGGGATAGCTTCTCCATAAAAAGACCGGATATACTTAGGCATCTTATTTTATCTGTCAAATATGAATCTTTACTTGAAACAATCGAGGAGTCCATATAATTTTTCTAGGATTATTATTTACCTTAAATAACTAGCTATTTTTGATATCTATTTACTCCCTGGTAGCTAACGGTGCGCATAACCTGCCGAGGTGTGGACCGCGGGCAAAGCCATGCGGAATACCTGCCTACATAAAGAAATATCAGCAAGCCCTGAGAAACTGAAAGCTTTGCTCGAATCTTATCTCGGTAATATTGTTGTAGGCGAAGAATGCATACACTATTGGTATTGGGTTTCCAACTTCTGCGAAGACCTGGGGATCGATTTTAATATGGGTCATGCTTGATATATAAATACAATTCATGGTGGCTCGAGGAATGAAACACCATCTATCAAATCAAAGTTGTCAGGTTACTAGAAACCATTAGCTGACTGATTTTTCTAGGTTTAAAGTTTGACCTGTGCTTTGTTTATAACCAAATAGAACAATCACCTTAATAACGTAAGTAAATACTTACAATATTTTCAGCATTTACTTATTTACAATAAGTTCTATTTAGGAGCATAGTTAATACAGTTAAAAAATTTGTGGGTATATGAACCTAGAAAAAGCAGTTGCTCACGGTTTCTAGCACAAACTATTGATTCCACAACACTTCCAAAAATGTCCGCTTAACCTAAGGATGAAGCTAAAATTTTTTGAAAGCACTGTGAAACCAATATCGTGCACTATAACTCCGCGTTCAACTGCTTTTTCTAGGATGAAAGAAGGTTTCTGATTGAGTTATGTGATTCATATTCATAGTGTAAACTGACTTTGATAGTTGTTTTCAGGAAATAAAAATAGAGTGGGTAAAGAATTTACGAAGTAATATTAGCCTGTTCAAGATGGAGTAATCGATCCCCTACAGGCGGATTGATTTTAATGACAAGGAATCTATAAATCTTCCTGATTACCCATGAGTCTCCGCCTTATAGTTGAGAAAAATGGTAACACCTTGCACACCGTCATCTCTGAGGACTTTTATCGGGGGATCTATTCATGCAAAAAATGGATTCCTGCTAACAGAATGCAGGAATGACGAGGCTGTGTGGTTACATTTTTCAAAATGGCGGAAGCTCATGGGTAATTAGGTAAATCTTTATATGAGTGGGTAATGTTATGCCCTCTATTATTAAAAGAGGAATGGTATGATTACTGAAAGAAAAGCTATTCAGTTTGTACACAAAGATATTCCCGATCTCAATTCTTGCACTAATAGGGTGTCCCGTTTAATAATTGTTATTGGTTCAATAACAATTCAGTTTATTCTATCTGATTTTGTTGTGATACTGATTTACCTGGAGGGACAGAGAAACCAGGCTTGGATTTATCCGTTAAAGCAACTAAATTCAAAAAAATCATTGTTCTTTGTGCTTGTAAATATTAATTTTGATTTAACAAAAATCATTGAATGGTCAAGTCATCACACTCAGCCTAACTTAAATTATTCTAAGAGAATATCTATGTTAAGGCACATTTCTATATGTTCCGATACTGATATTTTTAAATCTACTGACTCTGGTCAGTTTGTATTAAAAAAAACAGGTATTACCCATGCCTTTGCCTAATATTATTGCGGGTCCAATACTACGAAGAGTTGACAATACTAATGTATCTGTCTGGATAGCTTTTACTAAAAATTTTGGTTTAACTCTTAAGCTTTATGAAGGTGATGGGGTTAAGGTTACCGCTGGTTCTGGAAATGTTACAACAATCACAGCGTTGGAAATAGAAACTGTGTCGGCACAGGCAACCACAGTCCAATTTGGTAAACATCTCTGGGTTGCAGTGGTCACGGCTAAAGTACAAATTCCATTACAAACCAATAAGGTATACAGTTATAACATTGAGTTCATCGATCATGATGAGCCTCCATTTCTTAAGCGTGATTTCAGAACTGATGGATTGCTTTCATCGACTAAACATGAAGGTATTCCTCAGTTACCACTGGGCTATAAGGATAATATATTACCCTCATTTTTATTGCCTGGTGCTGAACCTGACAAGCTAGTAATCTCGCAGGCATCCTGCCGAAAAATACATGGTCATGGCCAGGATGCTTTATCGTATTTGGATAAAGTTATCAAAGACAACCTTGCTAAACCAGTAAGTAGGCCTCAACAACTTTTTCTGACAGGTGATCAAGTCTATGCTGATGATGTGCCAGGTCCATTGTTAAGATGGTTACCCACCATTCTGGATGAGAAAGTACAGATTGATAAAGCCGATGGCAGTATGACTGAGGTAGAAGTTAATATTACTAATTTTCCTCCTTATCTGAGACAAGATATTATTACAGACAATGCGGGTATGAGCAGTGGGGCAGCAAGCAACCATGTGATTAGTTTTGGTGAGTTTAGTGCACTGTATCTTAACTGTTGGAGTTTGCGATCATGGAACCTTAAGCTTGTTGAAATGTTGGAGAGAATTCAGGAGGATAATAAGGATTCAGTGCTCACTCAGGAGGTTTTAAATCTACTGGATAATAGTACAGCGTCAGATCCTGACATACTCTTAAAAACAATTTATCAAGATCCACATGACGTACGTTCTCCCTTGTTTAAGTTACATTTTGATAAAGATTCAAATGCAAAATACCAATTGAAACCTGTTGATGTTGATAACCCAGCTAAACAACAAGAACGGTTTGACTTATGGTTGGAAAAAGTTCGCTCCAGATTAAAAGGGGAATTAAAAGAGATGGCTGTGTTTACCAAAGCACTGCCTAAAGTTAGCAGGGTGCTGGCAAATATACCCTGTTATATGATTTTTGATGATCATGAAATTACCGATGACTGGTATTTGTCACAAAGATGGAAAAATCATGTACTCTCAAAGCATCTTGGCAGAGATATAATCAGGAATGGATTAATGGCTTACGCCGTTTTTCAAGACTGGGGAAATGTACCGGATGAATATACCGCTATACCACAAACAAATGAAGATGCAACTCAACTCACATCTCGAACACAACTATTAAGGAAAATTTCTGATTATGCATTTGCCCTTAGCAACAATTTTTCTATCGCTACATTAAGAAATGATACGCTCGAGCCAATCGAGGAATTACTGGGGCTTGGTGCTCAGCCTAGTAAGGTAAAATGGCATTATGATGTTGATACTGGTCCGACTAAGACTTATATTTTAGATACCCGAACTCGACGTGAATATGCATCACTTAATAGCCCACCAGGATTACTATCTGAAGAAGCATTACTTGAACAAGTCCCAGACACTATTCCAAATGGCAATGCGCCGTTTACATTTGTTATTTCACCAGCGCCGGTTCTTGGTCTTGGTAGTTTTGAAGAATTAATTCAGCCGGCAGCTGCAGCCGTTGCTGGAATTTCTAACAGTACAGGACGTAATCCTGGGGTCCTAGTAGGTATGCTGGAGGCAGATTATGAAGCCTGGGGGTTTAGCCCAAAATCCTTTGAAGCACTCATTGAACGCTTAAGTAAACTAAAAAAAGTGATTATATTATCGGGCGATGTACATTATGGGTTTTCATCCATGCTGGATTACTGGAAAGGGAATAGTACAACACCCGAAGCCAGAATTGTGCAATTTACATCCAGTGCATTAAAGAATGAAGAATACGGCATTGTGCATTTATATCGTTCAGCAATGGCACAAAAAATGATGACGGGTATTGGTGACAATCTGGAAAAACTTGGTTGGAATAATAGAGTGCTTACTTTGACAGGGGAAGTGAGTATGAAAAACCGTTATCGCTTACGGCAGAATCCGGCTGTTATCCCTATAGCTGGCTGGCAACCTGGATCAACTATAAACCTGCAGCCGGATTATCGCTGGCGGTTGAAAATGTTGACTGATAACTCGGTGAGAGCATCAGATCCATTTACATCCGATTTTTCGCGAGCAGCGGGTGAAGATGATGAAAGTTTCGTGCTTGTTAATGATAATACGACTCAGGAGGGATACAGAAAAATTGTGCAACGCCATCAGGATAATTTTATTAGCGGTGTACATAGAAGAATGGTGTGGCCTGCCAATATTGGGATACTTAAATTTGAAGATAATGGCGGTGTATGGAAGGTAAAACATGACTATCTATTTATTCAGGGTAAACGCTCAGGATTAGATAGCGAAGCAAAAGCACATATTAAACATGAGGTATCACTAGAAGCCAATGAGGACGATGCGAATCGGCCTGAGTTGCCTTGAGTGATTTAGGATTATGGCAGAAGAGAATCAAGATTTTTTTCAGAAGTTATTCAAAATAGTACTCGAAGTGCTTGATCCAGCATTGTCCATGTTTAGTGATGATGCGGCTAAAACAGAGTTGCTGGAATCCCTGGGACTTAATGGTGATATTGACGCGGGTACATTACCTGATACCACAAATCTAGAGCGATATATTCAGGCAGAAGCGCAAGATGCGGATGCATTTATGTTATTGGCGGCAATGACTGATTTTACCCAGCTTACATTAGCAATAGAAGGTATTATCCGGCTTGCATTGCAAGGTGAAGATAATTCAGATGCTGCGCTTGATGAGGTCTTTAATAGTTTTTTCAATATTCTGTTGATGGAGCATGTGCGACGCAACTCACCGCAGGTTCATGCCTTTGCTCATTTGATGACGACATTGAGTCAACAGACAGCTGCAAGAGGAGGAATCATCCGTTTCTTCGATGATGTGGTTGTTGATTTCTTTAAGCGTCTTGGCCAAGGCCTGGAGACTGAAGACGGCACCAGCGCAGTCTCAGAATCAGTGTTCACGTTACTAGCCGTGATTATGTCACTTATTGAGGCGTTGGTATTAAAAAAGAAAGGGATAGACAGCTTTATACTGAAACTAGGCTACGGGTATGAGGGAATTACTGATTCCAATACACCAATAGCCGATAAAATAACGAATAGGACATTATCTTATAGTACTGACATTCTACCATTCGATGATCCTGATAACCGTCTTGCACTATTCAATACCTTCGCCTTTATTCCGCAAGATCAAGGTGGAATTGCTTTTATTACTGACCTGGCGGGAGAATTTAATTACACCTTACCGATAACTGACGAGATTTCCTTCAATTTTGATGTCTCTGGTGAAGGTATTTTCAGGATTGGAACCGCACCATCAGCGGATGTTGGTAAACATAATAAAATCAAGCTTACCTTTAAGCACAAACGGGAAAATGCCAGTCAAGCAAGGGTCTTTCCTGAACCTGAAATGAGAATGGGCATTGGTACATATAGCTTTGCTATTTCAGTTATGCCAGATGATTTTGAAATTACTTATAGTGGTAAATTCCCTATTCTGATCAAGCGTGATGAAGATGCTGGCTTCCCCTTGAATTTATTACCGGAGGAGATCAAGGAAAAAATTCCACTTGATTTTGGTTATTCACTCAAGAGAGATTTCTTTTTTGGCAATGGTGGTAATGCGGGTTCTACTACCGATCCCGCTAATCCCCCAACTGCTGAACTGGAAGATCCTGAAGAAGAGCCGAATTTTGTGGAAATGATTCTGGCAAAAATCATTAACATGATTGACTTGCGTATCCCTATCCACAAAGATATTGGCGGTATTTTAGGAATACAGTTACTTAATGTAAAAACCGGGGTTGCAGGTAATTTTAAGACCATTTCATTGGAAACTTCACTTGATTTTTGGGTGAAGTTTGGTCCTGTTTTAACCGTTTCCATTAGTCGGCTCGGAGCCGAACTGGTGATGGAAAAACGTGAGGATAACGGCGGATTCCTGGGTTATGATTTAATGCCTGAATTCAAACCGCCTACGGGAGCAGGTGTTCGAGTTAATGCTGAAGTTATTAAAGGAGGCGGGTTCCTCTACTTTGATGATAAGAAGGGAGAGTATTTTGGATCTTTAGAACTCGAATTCAAGGAGCTTTTTACACTTAAGGCGGTGGGCATTATTAATACTATCATGCCTGATGGTGAAAAGGGTTTCTCAATGCTGATTCTGATAACGGCTGATTTTTCACCGGTTCAACTTGGTTTTGGCTTTACTCTCAGTGGTGTGGGTGGTTTGCTGGGCATTGATCGCACCACTGATGTTGAAGTATTACGCTTAGGTATTCGTACCAATGCTATCAAAAGCATTTTGTTTCCCAATGATGTAGTAGGAAATATTTCGCGCATCATCAGTGATATACGGCAAATATTTCCAATAAAAGAAGGTCAGTTCTTGGTTGGATTAATGGCCAAGCTTGGTTGGGGAACTCCGACACTAATTCACATTGAACTGGGCATCATCGTAGAAATACCCGATCCTAAAATCATGTTATTGGGCGTTATCCGTACCAGCCTGCCTGATGAAAATGCAGCGGTGCTTAAGCTGCAAGTGAACTTTCTTGGAGTCCTTGATTTTGAGAATGAATTTATTTATTTTGAAGCGCACTTGTTTGAATCCAAACTGGTAGGCTTTCCGTTAACCGGGAGCCTTGCATTTGTAGTCGCATGGAATGAGCAAAGTGTTTTTGCCATTAGTGTAGGAGGTTTCCATCCTGATTTCAGGGATTATCCAATAGTTCCCACGCTTCCTGGTGCTTTCAGGGAAATGGCCCGAATAAGCCTATCACTGTTAAGTGGCAATAACCCAAAACTGACAGTCGAATGTTATATGGCTGTTACCTCAAATACTGTTCAATTTGGAGCTAAACTAGAGTTATTGGCATCTGGGCCAATGGGATTCAATCTATACGGGATGTTAGCTTTTGATACACTGTTTATTTTTGACCCCTTCAGTTTCATCATTAGTCTGGAAGCAACCCTGGCCATACGCAAAGGCAGAAGTATTCTGTTTGGTATTCACTTTAAAGGGCTGTTATCCGGTCCAACGCCTTGGCATATACAGGGCAAAGTTAGCTTCGGAATTTTGTTTTTTGATATTACGATTTCATTCAGTGAAACCTGGGGTGATCCGCTGGTGGAAATTGCATCAGAAACAGCTGATTTACGAGTCTTGCTCAGTAATGAGCTGGATGACATCAGAAACTGGCGTTCAATAATTCCATCAAGCTTACATCAGAGCGTCACCCAAAAGGCATTGCCTGAAACCGAACAACGGCAACTGCTGATTAATCCGTTTGGTGAGTTGCAGTTTAGTCAGCGTACCATTCCGCTTGATTATGAGATACAGAAATACGGCAACAAACTACCGTTGAATGATAAAAGATTTAGTATTAAGGAAGTCCGAGTTGGTAATAAGAAAGAAACCAGCCATGACCTGAAAGAATTGTTTGTACCTGAACATTTTACCAAACTGACTGAGCAGGAAAAATTAGCCAGGAAATCATTTGAGAAACTGACCAGTGGATTTAGCCTGAAAGATACCGGGAAACTATTGACTCCCGCTCCTCATCTTGACCCGGTGGAACTTAATTATGAACTGAATTACACAGCAGATGATAAACCTCAGTTGTCTATTTTCGTAATTCCATTAACCGTATTCAAGCACTCATCCCGGTCAGCGGCTGTTTCTAAATCCAGTTTTAGCTGGTCACAGTCAGCTAAACAGGTAATAAACCGAATTGAGGAAGTCAAACCACAAAAAGGCGGTTATGCAATTGCTAATACCAGTGATCTGAAAGAATTTTCTTCACAGTTTCGTTCTTCCAGTCTGGCAGAAATTAATAGTTATTTTAATACCCTTATAAGCGATGATCCCGAACTGGAAGATGAAATCCAGATTGTTGAAAGTTATGAATTAGCAGGCTGAGAAGATTATGAGTTTTGGTAAGTATCAATTTCATTCATGGGCCAGACGAGGTATATCCAGTCAGATTAAAGAAAAGGACAGTTTGGGAAAATCTGATGGAAATATTGAGGAAAGAGCCCAGATACCGGTTAAAGTTAAACTCAATACCGGTACCGTAGCAGATAAGAATTTTTCATTGTTTGGACCGGGTGATATTACCGGTGTCAGTGAAAACATGATTATTCGCACCGAACCGTTGAATGGAATTGCTGACTATGAGCCAAATCTGTTGCCCTATGTAGAATTTTATGATGAAGATTTTCCATATCGTTATACACCGGCATCTCCATCCAGTGTGGGAAAACATCTTCGTCCCTGGTTGTCATTGATAGTTTTGAAAGAAAACGAATTTGTCGAGACTCAGAGAAGGGAGCCTCTTAGCTCTATACGTTTGATCAACAAGGATGTTTTACCGCCACATGATCAATTACATTTGTGGTGCCATGTGCATTCAAATTTGCCTCATGAAGAAAGTGATTTTGAAGTGTTCTTGGATAGTCTTGAGGAAGATGTAAAAACTGATCCGGATGGCTTGTACAGTCGAATTATTTGTCCCAGAAAACTGGAAAGCAAAACGCTGTACCATGCATTTTTGGTACCCGCTTTTGAAACGGGACGTTTAGCAGGGCTGGGGCAACCAACAGCCGGTATTAAGGCACAAAAATCTTCGTTTATCAGTCCAGATAACGAATTCCCCGCTTATTTTCGCTGGTATTTTCGTACAGGGCAGAATTTTGATTTTGAGTACCTGGTTAAATTACTTAAACCCAGGCCAATGGATGAGCGGGTGGGAGTCAGAGAGATGGATTGTTCCAGACCCGCTTTTATTCGTGCTGATGAGCATTCTGAAGTCAGGGCAACTAATCCTGAGGTGTTATTGCTTGAAGGAGCGATGATGGCTCCAGATGCCAAACGCAGTAGTTTGAGTATCAATCCACAGCCATTTTCAGAAGATATAGAAAAGTTAGTGAATTTAAATCGCTTTCAACAGGAGAATTTAGACGAAGATCCTTTTGTAACTGTACTCTATTATGGCATGTACCATGCTATGAGACGGAATAATAGTCTGCCTGGAAAGAGAGAAATACCTTTGTTTGATCCGTCATCCTTACGTTGGTACAACGAGCTGAATAAAGATCCTGTCTATAGAGTGCCTGCCGGGTTTGGCAAACGGGTGGTGCAGGAAAATCAGGATAAATTCATGCAGCAGGCCTGGCAGCAGTTAGGGGACGTGCTGGAAGCAAACAAAAAAATGAAACTCGCTCGCTTTAGTCGAGAGGTCATGGATAAGGTCTATTCTAAAACCCTAAAAAAGCAGGCTAATGAATCCTATCTTGCACTAACGAACGTTTTAAGTAGTAGGGTTTTGGATGGAAATGTTACTGTTAGAGCAACTCTTAATAGCAGTCTTATTGAAAATGCCAACCTGGATCCAGCATTCAGGCGTATGACTCGAGTGAATACCTCAATAATCAAGGGGCTTAACCAGCGAATCAATAGTAGAGAATTTTCTTTTGACAGTTTATTAAAGCAGGTAAATAAACCGAATGGAATAAGTACTGAAGTTAAGGAGAATTTTAAGGCAGTACCCTTACTTGAAAATATTAATAATTTTCAGCCACCTTCATCTATTAATAATATTAAGGTATGGAGTACACATTCTAATTTGCAAAAGGATTTTGCATTTAATTTACCTGAATTTGCCGGAGGATTGCCTAAAGTCCAACTATGGGAAAATCGTTTCCCGGTATCGATGATTGTTCCCACTACCGTACAACCAGTTATAGCGAGGAGGCCAACAGTTGTATCGGGTAGGTTTCAACCAGTAACAACCCGGCCACGTGGTTTTGGTGTGCGAGTGCAACCCAGGAGGCGACCAACCACGATTGCTAGCAGTACTACCACACCGACTGTTTCAACTACGTTGCCCCCCGGTGCTGTAATACAGCCTTCTGAAGTTCTGCGGATAAGGAATGTAGTTTTGGTTAATACAATCATTGCTGATCAGAAATTTACAACCCGACAACATACGATTGCAGTAAAAAAAGCGTATAAAAACGCATCTTCGAGATTTCAATTTCAAGATGTTGATGCTCCATTACCAATATTAAAAACGGTCGATATCAGAAAAAAACTGGATGCGGTTATTGCCCCTGTCAATTCCTATAAGCGATTGTTCGATGCACAATTTAGATTTCCAGAAGGGACTTTGATAAAACCAAAAGAACAATTTCTTACTGCGATGGCCTACCCGGATATACCCGAGCCAACCTATAAATTTCTTCTTGATATCGACAAGGAGTTTTTGTTACCCAATCTTGAATTGATAGAAAATAATACCTTATCTCTTTTAAAAACAAATCAAAAATTTATAGAGTCTTATTTAGTTGGTCTAAATCATGAAATGGGGCAGGAATTACTTTGGCGTGAATATCCTACGGATATGCGTGGAAGCTATTTTCGACAATTCTGGGATGTGCGGGGATTTGTGACACCGGATTCAACGCCAGAAGATGTTAATGCGTTGAAAGATATCAAGCCAATACATCAATGGTCTTCATCAGACCGGTTGGGTGTGCACAATGCAAGAGATGCTGAAGGGGATACTGAGCAGCTGGTTTTCGTTATCCGTGGAGACTTACTGAAGAAATTTCCTAACACTGTTATTTATGCTCAAAAAGCGCTGAAAGATGGCAGTAAAAAAATCATACGCACTCAATTTGACAATGACGGACAAAAGAAAGAGATCCGGTTTCCTCTGTTTCAGGCTGAAATATCACCCGACATCAAATTACTTGGTTTTGATCTGACAATCAATGAAGCATCTGGAGAGGTTAAAACACCAGGGTTTAATGACAAGCAGGGCTGGTTTTTTGTTATCGCAGAAGTGCCAGGCGAACCCAGATTTGGAATGGATATTTCAGCGGCTATTAACCGGCCTGGTGATCCCGACTGGAATGATCTTTCATGGAAGCATTTACCTAAGAATCTCAAATTTGTGTGTGCAAATATAAAACCTACACTCTCTATACCTGCGTCAATTAAGGAAAAATGGGGTGCATCCTCAGCAGATATGGCGGCGATTCTGTTACAGAGACCCGCTATGGTAGCCATTCATGCAACCGAGATGCTGAATCAGGAAATTCCTAATGAATTGTTTGTGGGTGAAGCAATTACACTAAGATCACACCTGTTAAGTATTAATGCAAAGCTACTGGATATATAGTTATGGCTACCTTTAATCAAAACCTGAAGAAGGTACAAGCCGGACGGCAAAGTTTACAAAAAGCCGAAGATAAACTGTATCAGGCAAGATTAAATATTCAAAGGGAAAAGAATCCTGATACCCTGGCATCAGTCAAAAGGGATTTGGCAGCTACTACTGCAGAGGTTACAAGGGTCAAGAAACAGTTACACGATGCTATCAATATTTTGTCAGAACGACCTCAATATACTGATATAGCAACAGAACTGGATGCACAGATTCCTATTTTATTTTTGCCGGTAAGAATTGAAACGCGGCTGGTATCCAAAGGCAATCTGAATCAATTGTGGCTTAGAGTGTACCCTGATGATTTTCATGTCGCTTCCTTTGAAGCCCGGTTGACAGCGGCCGAGGTTGATGCTGGGAAAACATACTGGCTGTTACTATTACGTGCCAACCGTGAAAACCAGGAAAATAAAGAACAAGTTAAGCAGGAGCTGTGGGATAAACTGGTCAACAAATCAGGTATCCAACGGACATTATGGATAGTGAAGCAGACCATGCCAGCAAACTGGGAAGCGGATTTAACAGTCAATGACGATGAACTTGCGTTTCCTGCCTCTAAAGATGTGAAAACGCACGACTGGACGCTTGCCCCCAAAACACAGATATTACCAGACAGGTTTGTTGTTCAGATTCACAATGAATCTCGAAGAGTACCAATTAAGGCAATTATAGGTAATCAAGTTCCAGATACCGTGTTTACCGGTCCTGATCCATTTCTTGCTGAAGAGGCTTTCAAGAAAGATGGAAAAAGTATAACTCTGGATGAGAGTTTTGCATGGACGAGTGATTTTGAATTAGCAGTCAAACAGGGTCTTGGTTTCAAAATTGAGATAAAAGATGAGTATTTGAATAGAGGTAAAATTGATCGAATAACCGTGATGGGATTGATGGCTAGTGCGGATCCTGAAGAAAGTAGGGCAATACTGGAACAACACATAACAGCTCATAGATATTCTAGTAAAGGCTTCAGTTTTCTGCCACAAGGGAGTGCTACCAATAACACCGGCAAATCGGGTTCTACATATACTGAAAATTATGATGTTTTAACCAATGGATATTATGATGGCAGTGAATCAGTAGACATCTCCAAACAGAAGAATTCTGATGGTCACCGGTTTGCCAATGCATTAGGAATAAATGCAGAAGTTTTTAACGGTGTCAGACATGCCGATAAACAGGAGATTGCAGAAGCGGAGGCGATGAATACTGCTTTATACCCGGCAACCATTGGTCATTTTCTGGAAGTACTAACAGAACCTGCAATCAATAAAAAATCATTACCAGACGTACAAAAATTCTTTACTGAAAATGTCAGTGCTATCGGGCCACTCTCTGCAATCAGGGTTGGAGACCAACCCTATGGTGTGCTGATGACCAGTGACATCAATTCTTGGCATGAAAAAGATAAGTTTGATGCAACATTAACAGTCGTATTACGTAACTTGCAGAAAAAGTGGAATTCTATGAGGGTACGCAAGGTTGCTCATGTGAATAAACGAGGTGATGCATCTAAACTTTTATTGGAGATTCTCGGTTTAAGTGCAGGTTCGGTTTCATTTAAGCAGCGATTAGCTCATTTACACGATTTTTCCTTGAGTACCCCCAGTCTTACAAATATTACGGCTCAGCTGGCTTCCAAGCAAAGTAATATCATGAAAATGCTTAAGGGAATGGGGTATGTTTCTGCCAGTTTTCCCTTCATTAGTAATCTTTCGTTCTACAATAAAAACGAACGGATAAATCCATATCACATGGTAGACAGAAAAAAACCGTCTACAAACAGAGCGCTAGACAAACTGGGTACCAGAAAACAAAACTTTATTGAATGGCTTAGTACTGCTAAACAGATAACTGATCTTGAAAAGCATCTACTTCCTGGTGCTCGTCCACCACGTTCAGTGCTTTATTTTCTTCTTCGCCACAGCCTGTTACTGGAACTAAAAAAATCGGCATTGGGTGTGTATAACAAAAAAGGCTATGCTTATGAACTCGGTGCGAATGAAAAAAGTCTTTATAACTTTGATAAAAAGGTACAGGACTTAACAAGTTGGGAAATTTTGCATGGGGTACCAAAAAAGGTTGATGCTATTAAATTGAATATCAATAGATCAATGGGCGACTATCTTTTGACATTGCGCTCAAATAATGCCGCTGTGAGAAATGTTGCTCAACTTCGCACAGCCTTAAAACGACTTGCTCCATTATCGACAGCCAGGCTACATCAATGTCTGGCAGATCATATTGATCTATGTTCATATCGGCTGGATGCATGGCAAACGGGACTTTTTTATCATCGTTTGAAACGAAATCGCAGTAATAAATCTACGGGCTTATATCTTGGTGCTTATGGCTGGGTTGAAAATCTGAAAATTGTTTCAAAGACAGCGGTTGAAGTTCCCAAAGCATTAAAGCCGGAAGACTCATCACCGGTTTATCATTCACCAGCAAATGCGGGATTTATACACACCCCATCTTTGAACCATGCGACTGCTGCTGGCGTATTGCATGCAGGTTATACCCAGCATGCTTCCCGTACTTCTCCCGATACATTTGCGGTCAACTTATCATCTGAACGTGTCAGAAGGGCTCTTTTTATATATGAGGGCGTGCAGAACAATCAATCGCTTGAAGCATTGCTTGGCTACCAGTTTGAACGTGCATTGCATGATATTACTTCTGAAAATGCTGCGAATAACCTGAATCAGTACATTCTAGATTTGAGGGAAAAATTTCCGATAGAACACAGTTCGATACCTCAACGGGGTAATGAAGCACAAGAAGCTGTGCCTGTTTATTCTGTAGTCAATGGTTTGAAAATTATTAACGCCAAGAAACGAGATTTTAAGTCATTAAATATTACCGAACTACATCAGAATTTACTTCTGAAAGAAAAGGATAGGCTTGCGGATACATTGGATGCTATCGGTGATTTATTAACAGCTGAATCGGCTTACCAGATGGTTCAGGGTAAAACCGATAGAACTGCGGCAGTACTTAACAGCTTAAAAGGCGCTGAACTGCCGCCGGAACTGGAAGTAAATAAAACGCCACGATCTACTCACCTGACGGTATCCAATAAAGTATGCATTCAATATTCCAGTAAGGAGAACATTCCATTAGATGCTGGGTGGGGAGCAGAGTCTACACCTCGTTCTATGACTGAACCAGGTATCAATAGCTGGCTTGCTGATCAGTTGGGTGATCCACAAAAGATTAAAGCTGCGGTTAGTACTGTTGATGAGGCCGGCATAGAATCCAATCAGAGTAATATATCTATTGCCGATCTCAGTCTGCAACCGATTGATTTGGTCTATGCAATAGGAATTGATGTCCAGTCTGGAGCAGAGGAATTAGAACAAATGCTCTACCGGCATTATGTTAATCAGATTGTGTTGCCGGCTAACTCAAGAGTAAAAATTCATTTTGATGTGCAAGGCTTAGCCGTTGATGAACGGAGTTATGCGCAGGTATTACCTCAACTTCGTTTATTGCGTTTGATGATTACCACAGGATATTCTGCCAGTGCAAAGGATTTTACACAGCAATCAAAAAAAGTGAATGAGACCCCCGATGATTTATTTGGTTGGGAACATGCAGAGTTGCTGGCTCGTGCAAATAATATCATCAATCAACTCAATGCAGTTATCAATAGTATTAATGGTAAAGCACCTAATTCGACACAACCTAAAACTGCAGCCAATCCTGGAACCTTCAAAAAGCTATTTGAAAACTATTTTATACGGGGGAAAGCCGTTGAAGTATTTGAAGCAATGAATTTAACAGATTCAGCGATTCAATCCTTGCTATCTTTTCAACAGCTTGCATCTCTGTTTGGTATGAGAGCAAATGTTCAGGTAGAGGTTAATAAAGAGTCAGCAGAATTTGTGGTTGATTTGCTGTTATCAGTTGCATCAGTATGGACCGAGTGTAATGAAAAACTGCAGCTTGCAAATTCCAGCCTACAAGCAGCCAATGCAGCAACTCAAATAAACAGAAAAGTAACACTGTTAGTTGAGGTAATTAAATCAGTGGTAGGAAATGATTTTCTAGTATTACCGAAATTTCGTTTCAGTAATCCTGATGATGTTAGCGGCACAGTTAAAGAAAAAGGGAAAATACTATTGAAACATATAGTAACAAAACAGCAGACAACTGCAGAACTTGCAGTAGAGACATGGCTTGAGTCTACTGCTCCTGTCAGACCCAATATGGCTCGACTGGAGCAAATCAGAATGATCTCGGAATTTTCAGGAGGCTCCGAAATGCCATTTATAGCCGCACAGATTCCTTATAAGAAAAATGACAGTTGGTTGTCGGTAGAATTTCCGGCAGAAGATGAAAAGGGTGAACGATTTGATATTACTGACAACACGATTTCATTGTGTGTTCATGGCATAGATAAAAACGCAGTTAATGAGCCGCAGGCGATAATGATAATAGATGAATGGACCGAATCCATACCCAATGATAAGGAAGTGACTGGAATTACCTACAACTATAATCAACCCAATAATTGCGCACCTAACGCATTACTTCTGGCAGTTGAACCGACAGGCGCAGCAAAATGGAACTGGGATAGGTTGAATAATATACTGGATGATACATTGATCAGGGCAAAAACGCGCGCAGTTGAACCCGCGCACTTATTGGAAGACCCGGCCCTTGATACCTTAACCCCTATGACAATCGCCAGTTTTGATTTGCATAATTCGGGTATTTCACTGGATTTTTTAATGACAAATACCAAGCTGATCAATGAAATGAAAGCTAAGAATTTTGAGCTGTATAAAGACTTTGATAATTGAGCAAGTTCTTTTAACGACACTCAGTAGAGGACAGAATAATGGCTAAACTTATCGCACTTGCAAAGCTAAAACTCAAGGACTTACGGTATACCATACCGCATATTAGAAATTATAATCGTTTGGAGGGCAGTCCAAGGTCACAGGACTTTCAAAGAAACTTGAGTATGGAAAGTCATGATCCTTTGTGGTTTTTGTGCCGTCAGTGGCAGTTTGGTGAATTTCAGGCGGAAGATGCTGCCACGGCTTTTCAAGCAACAGTGCTGGGGGTGCATACAACACCGGGTGAAATTGAAGTAGGAAGTGACAAAAAATACCCAATGGACAATTCAATGCCGCTGGAAACATCCATAGAGCGTGAAATCTTATTGCCGACTTTGCAGTTACGCGCTCAAATGGGCAGACATCTTGTCAAATTGTTCAAGCAACATAAAATGGCAAAATATGTTCATTTGCTAGCAGAAGAATTTTCTATTTCACATGAAGTGAAAGCGGATGATGAGGAAGGGCTGTTTCTGGCTGTAGCGTTGCCAAAACAGATTCCAGACGGCTATCAGGTGAATGCATTGATGCGAACGAGCCAGTTCGAAGTCTGGTTTAAAAACCATGCCGATGTGGAAATAACAGATCATGATATACTGATGCAATGTCAGGTTGCATTTCTCAACTGGTTTAACCAACTATATCAACAACCTGAGGAGGACGAAGCCGCCTGGAATCCGGCGCGTCTTGAATACAGTTTCAGTCTTAGAGCCAGACATGAGGACAGAGGAGCGCGCCAGCTCATCGCAGATCAATATTCCAATGGGCACTTAGACTGGAAGGACTTTGATCAAAAGAATAATCCGCGACAAAGAAACCTCGATACACTGTCAAAACCTGAAGAGATTACCCAGACATTTATTCCCACCCAGTTGTCATTCAGTGGTATGCCACATCCCAGATTATGGCAGATGGAAGAAGGCAAAACCAATTTCGGAAAAATTAATGCTTCCCCAACATCAGTGATGAATATTTTGCTGGCCGAGTATGGTCTGAATTATTCGAATGACTGGTTTGTGCTTCCCTATGAGCTTTCTATTAATACAATCTGCCAGATCAAAGGTATCTTGTTAACCGATGTTTTTGGCCAGCATATTTTTGTTAAACCTGCAATACATGACCCGGAAACATCATGGCATGAGTTTGCCATGTTTCATCAGACAGAAAGGGACAATGCGACCCGCAATGAAAGTATTTTCTACCTGGCTCCCTCAATAGGTCAAAAACTGGAAAGTGAAGATATAGAACGCGTCAATTTCATCAGGGACGAGATGTCGAATATGGTCTGGGCAATCGAACAGGTAGTGACATCCGATGCGGGAAATGGTCGAATTTTGAAACGAGAAGTACCATCTCTTGATGCGTTTGAACCGGTAGGCGATGTTGCAAAGATCCGTTATGTTCTAGGTAATACGGTGCCCGACAACTGGATTCCATTTATACCTGTGCATAAACCCGTTGCAGCGGGACAGGTACCCAGAGAAATACGACTACAACGTTCCCGGATGCCGCAAGCAACTGGAGCCCAAGGGAAATTTCTAACGGAAGTACAACCTACTTATTTTATTGAGGAGGAAGAAGTCCCTAGAGCGGGTGTTATCGTAAGCCGAAGATTCCAGCGCACACGCTGGTTAAACGGTAAAACATTGCTGTGGATGGGACGTAGTAAACGGGCAGGCAGAGGCGAAGGAAGTGCAAATTTAAAATATGATGAAATATTAAACTGAAATTTCTCCATTAGTTTTAACCTCATCAGTAATAGTTCAGACTTGAACCAACATGTTCAAAAATTAGTTTTGATTGTTACTGACAACATGGCATAGAATCAGGGGCGATATCTATCGATGGGCTTAAAAGCCGAAAGGATTCAATGAAGCTATGTTTAAAATCAAATCAACCTCAAGTTAACTGATTCCTGTTGGGCCAACAGTGATTGATGCTTTGAAACTATAGGTTATAACTGAGCATGGTCGCGATCTTTAGAACAGGGTTTCATGATACTGAAGTGGCTACGGCTAGACTATTGATACACTGCCAGATGAAAGGGGCGGTAACAGTTAGGTCTAACCTAAGGGGGCGAGATGCCAGCTTTCTACTCTACCTAGTCCCAATATGACCCTAGTCGTTCTCAATTTTTTGTTATGTTGTTTTAATTTCATAAACTTTTTTTGAACCATCTATTATGAATATTTTATCAAACAGTGATTTCTTAGGTAAAAATCTAAAAGCTTCTTGATAACTTTTGAAATCAGCTAACCAGTAATCATTAAAGAGAGCCAACCAAAGTGGGCGATGATTGATACCCCTACATTTTATTGATTTTTCACTTATTCGTTGCTCAAAAATGTATCTAACATTATCTGTAATATTAGCTGAAGAGTTTTTGTTAGGAATTATTCCAATAATCTTTTTTCCCGATTCTCGTCTGCCAGAAACAATGTGAACTCTTATTTCTACGCCATAAATTTCAATTACTTTGTCCAATTTTTTATTTCTTCTGGCTAATAAAATAATTTGTTTTTTGAGTAATTCTTTAAATTTACGAGCCTTAATTATTGGTGAGAAAAGGGTGATAATTATATAAAATTCATCAGGAATATCATTCCTTAATTCGAGATCTAACTCCTCGCAAACCCTAATAACACTAGTATCCTGCGACAAACGAGGCATAAACTTACCTGCATCATTGATTACATGCTGAGTTAAAGTAGATATTTCCACTGCTATCTTTTTTTCATCATATGAGATATAGATATCTGGTGGATCTTCACCCTCTTGCCATGAGCCAGAAAAATGTTCACATAAAGCTCTTGCTACAAATTTCTCATCTTCCCTTAACAATTAGATCCTCCGTAAAACGTAACTAGTTATTAACTCGACCTGTCTATCATACATTCTACCATCGGCCATCTGTCAATAAAAAGGCCTAAGCTCAGTAACTCTAAGCGAGATAATATGAAACTATTACATTTAAACCGTTAAATTCTTTCTTCATTATCTTCATTATCTTCATGCCCTTCATGGTAATAAAAACAGGTTATAAGCAGGGAAAAGAATATATAGAAATTATGTTGTTGCAGTCCCCAGCTATAAACCCTTCCAAAATTATTAGACCATTACAAAGATCGTTTTCTATCTATTTGCAATATTCACAGCTTCAACTGTTAAGCGTTTTATTTCATCCCAGTTTTCTGCATCTACCAGATCAGCTGGAGCCATCCAGGAACCTCCAACACAGGCAACATTTTTTAATGCCAGATAATCAGCAGCATTTTTAGGGCTGACTCCGCCGGTAGGGCAGAAAGTGACTTGTGGCAGAGGGCCTCCGATAGATTTAACCATGGGAATGCCGCCTGCCGCTTCAGCAGGAAAAAACTTCATTTCGGTTATGCCTTTTTCCAGTAAGTTCATCACTTCGCTGGGTGTGACAACACCAGGAAGTATAGGTGTGCCCGATTTTAATGCCGCATCAATTAGACTATCAGTTACACCCGGGCTAACAATAAATTCTGAGCCAGCATCTATGACTTGGTTTAATGTCTCCAGGTTAATTACAGTGCCAGCCCCTACAATAGCATTGGGGACTTCCGCTTTGATTTTTTTTATTGCTTCCAGTGCTACGGGTGTACGTAAGGTTATTTCCAGAACTTTTAAACCTCCTTCAACCAGAGCATTTGCCAGTGGCACAGCGTGTTCCAGTTTGTTAATTACCATTACCGGAATAACTGGTGATGTGTTCATGATGTCTTTTATAGCAGTCATTACAGGCCTCTATAGAGTAAGTTAGTAGTAGATTAGCTTGGTAGTGAACAATCTAATCTACGAAAGATAGTTATTTGAAGATTAATCGACAGGAAACAGGTTCGAAGCGCCTGTTTCAGCTGTAGATGCACCAAGACGGAATCCGCCAAACATTTCGCGTCCCTGGCCATAATGATGGTTGTTGGCACGACTGGGGGTGGGTGTTCGGGCATTAAATTCTGCTTTATCAACCAAGGCGTTGACATCTCCTGTTTGTAAATTCAAGGAAATAATGTCACCATCAAGGACTTTTGCAAGCGGGCCTCCCATTTCACATTCTGGACATAAATGGATGGCAGAAGGTACTTTTCCTGATGCACCCGACATACGTCCGTCTGTGACTAGCGCGACTTTAAAGCCTTTGTCTTGTAGTACGCCCAGTGGAGGTGTCAGTTTATGCAATTCTGGCATTCCATTAGCTCTTGGGCCTTGAAAGCGAATAACTGCAACAAAGTCTTTTTCCAGTTCTCCACGTTGAAAGGCTGCCAGAAAGTCTTCTTGGTCGTCAAATACGACGGCAGGCGCTTCTACGATTTGATGATCTTCAGAAACCGCAGATAGTTTAGATACTCCACGTCCTAAGTTACCACGCATGACATGTAAGCCACCGCCAACAGCAAAGGGTTTTTCAACTGTAGCAAGCACTTCTTGATCTAAAGATACATTAGGGCAAGGTTCCCATACAATTTTGTTATCATGCAATTTGGGTTCCTGAGTATAACTATTCATGCCTTTTCTATCCGCAACTGTCAGAATGTCTTCATGGAGTAGGCCATGTTTTAACAGTTCAGCTATCAGCACGCCCATGCCACCTGCCGCATGAAAATGGTTAACGTCTGCCGGACCATTAGGATAAATTTTTGTTAATTGTGGAATGGCTTTAGACAGGTTATCAAAATCATCCCAGTTAAGAGTGATACCTGATGCACGTGCAATGGCGATTAAGTGCATGGTGTGGTTGGTTGAGCCACCTGTTGCTAACAAACCGATCACAGCATTGATAATTGCTTTTTCACTGACCATGTGGGCTATGGGGCGATAGTCATCACCTAAAGCAGTGAATTTTAGTACTTGTCTGGCGGCTTCTTTGGTTAACTCATCACGTAGTGGGGTGTAAGGATTAACAAACGAGCTTCCAGGTAAATGCAAGCCCATAATTTCCATCATCATTTGGTTACTGTTTGCCGTTCCGTAGAAGGTACAAGTGCCAGGGGCATGATAAGAAGCGGATTCTGATTCCAGTAATTCTTTACGGCCAATTTTTCCTACTGCATAAGCCTGACGGGCGCGTGCTTTTTGCTTGTTGGTGATGCCACTGGGCATAGGGCCGGCAGGAACGAATATTGATGGTAAATGACCAAAACTCAGGGCGCCAATTAACAAGCCAGGTACAATTTTGTCACAGATACCTAAATACATGGCACCATCGAACATATTGTGGCTCATGGCTATCGCAGTTGCCATGGCAATCAAATCGCGACTGAATAAGGACATTTCCATGCCTGGCTGTCCCTGTGTTATACCGTCACACATGGCAGGGACTCCGCCGGCAAATTGGGCAACACCGCCGGCTTCATGTACCGCTGCTTTGATTAAATCAGGTGCATCTTTATAAGGCTGATGAGCAGATAACATGTCATTGTATGAAGAAACGATTGCAATATTTGCTTTTTTCTCTCCTGTTAAATCCGCTTTTTCAGAGGCGCTACAAGCTGCAAAACCATGGGCTAAGTTACCACAGGCTAGCTTTGAACGATTGGGGCCTTCTTTGGCAAGGTCGTCAATGTATTTTAGATAGGCTGAACGTGATTCATGACTGCGTTCTACAACGTCCTGCGTTACTTTTTCTATAATGGGGTGCATAATGGCTCCTCTTCGATATCAACTGCTACTTGAGCAACGTATAATTAATTATTTGGAAAAATGGGTGAATTTACCTTAATAGACATATGTCATGTAAGATTGATAAATTGCATGATGTCTGTGAGTTGACAGCTATGTAAGTGTTATTCTATTTATCCATTTTTAGTTTATTCTTCTTCCCAGTCTCTGCCATCGCGTGCCATTAGGGCGACCGATGCAACAGGTCCCCAGCTACCTGCGGGATAAGGTTTGGGGGCTTCGTTTTGATGTTTCCAGGCATCCTGGATAGAGTCAACCCAGATCCAGGCCTGTTCAATTTCCTCTCGGCTTAAGAATAATGTGGGGTTGCCTCTCATGGCTTCCAATATTAACCTCTCATAGCCGCCAAATAAGGTGTTTTCTTTAAAAGTGTCCGAGAAGCTCAAGTCAAGTTTGGTTTTTTGTAATTTAATATTGCCATCTATAGACGGAACTTTATTGAGCATATGAATTTCAACGCCTTCCTGTTGTTGTAAGTGGATAACTAATTTGTTGGCAGGAAGGACGAAAAAGCTATCTTTAAATATATTATGAGCTAATTGTTTAAAATTGATGACAATTTCAGTTCTTTTGTTTTGCATACGTTTTCCTGTACGCAAATAGAAGGGGACATTCGCCCATCGCCAATTATCAATATCTACACGGAGAGCAACAAAACTTTCAGTGGTACTTTCTGGGTTTGCCCCTTCTTCTTCCAGATAGCCTGGGACAGGTGCTCCATTTAAAAAACCAGCGGCGTATTGGCCTCGTATTGTTTTTTCTGCTGCATTATCAGCCGTAATTGGACGTAATGCTTCAAGGACTTTGATTTTTTCACGACGAATACTTTTTGCCTCCAGATTAACAGGAGGCTCCATGGCAATGAAGGTTAAAATTTGCAGTAAGTGATTTTGTAGCATGTCACGTAATTGGCCGGTGTGGTCAAAATATCCCCAGCGACCTTCAATACCTATTTCTTCAGCTACGGTAATTTGTATGGAATCAATCGTGTTATGGTCCCAATTGCTGGTAAATATAGAGTTGGCAAAACGTAAAGCTAGCAAGTTAAGAACAGTTTCTTTGCCAAGATAATGATCTATGCGGAATATTTGGTCTTCGTTAAAAACTTCAGCAAAAGCATCATTAATATCTTGTGAAGATTTAAGATCGTGACCCAGAGGTTTTTCCATGACCACTTTTGATTCTTTAGTTAAAATGCCTGATTGATCAAGCCCTTGGCAAATATGTTTAAATAGAAAAGGTGCAACAGAAAAATAATTTACCAGAACTCTATTTTCTGGATCAATCACTGTATTCAGTTTTTTATATTGATCCATTTGGGTCAAATCAATTTGTAAATAAGACAATCTGTCCGAAAATTGTTTCCAGACGGTTTCATCTATCTCTTCATTTAAAAAATCCAGTAAGCTCTTTTGTGCAGTCTGAATAAATTCAGAAGTGTTTATAGCGTGCAAATCTACACCCGTAATGCGGGTGTTATCTTCTATTAGACCTGCCTTTTCAAGGCGGTATAGAGAAGAAATGAGTTTACGAGTGGATAAATCGCCTAATGCACCATATATAACTAAATCACAGGGTTTGAATATTTCTTGTTTTTGCATATGCCATTGAATAGTGAAGTGCCTGTCCCAGACAAGTTCCAAGAGAGATAGTTTAGATAGTAAGGCAACTCGCAATAAAGAACCCACCAGCCTTACTAGCACTAAAGCATAAGAATCGCTAAAGCTTTTCTAATCTTTTTATTCGTATTCTTCTGCGTTGCAACTCCGGTTGCATAGCTTGCTATGCTCTCTCCGTTGCACCTCGACAATTGCTCCTGCATTGTTCTACCTACACACATCCATGTGTTAGTTGAAGACGAATAAAAATCCTGCGCAATCCTGGTAGGTTATTTATTGCGCGTTACCTAAATACTATTTTGGCGTGTATTATACTTGGAATTTAGAGTGAAAGATTTAAAAGAGGGATTGGAAATCTTTACTGAGTTATTTCTTTTCGCTTAAATTCTACTTGTCAGTATTAAAGATAGGCTGCGTTATACGCACTAAATGTGGGAATTGAATAGCAAAACTACACTTTTTGGTGCGTGCAACGCACCCTACGAAGTTTGGGTGTGTTTTCCATCAATTGTAACGAAGTAGAAGTATAATTAAGTGGGTTGATGTGAATGACGTTTGATAAGTGAAACCAGAAAGGGCTGGTACTTCGCACAATCACTATGCGAAGTACGGTGCCATAGTGAGTTTAGTAAGCTGCTCCTTCTATCATGGTTGATGCAATTAAACCATAAGCAACAGTCCAGGCTTCTTTTGCGTCAACAGTGAAGTCGTCACCCAGGCCTTGTTCCAGAGTCCATAATAAAGCGCCACCCACGGTGTTGTAATGTTCAGCTTGTACGCCATAATCAACATGTCGTCTACCCATATCTTGCAAAGCAGGAACAACATGATCCAAGTTTTTCAGTGAATTAACGACCAAGTTAATAGAAGTCATTAATTTTTCGCCTTGAGCTTCCATGTCTCCTTTGAATAACGATTTGGCTTCAGGATCCATTTGAAATAATTTGCGGTAAAATAATGCTGCAGTTTGTTCTTTGACAGGAAGAATCATGTTCCAGGTGGTTTGAACTAAAGCAATCTGTTCTTCGGTTATAGGCGGAGCACTTTCTTCTGGTTGTTCTTGGGAAATTTCAACTTCTACTTCAGAACTTTCTTGAAGCAATCTTTCTTGCTCAAGCCTTTCCTGCTCAAGTCTTTCTTGCTCAAGTCTTTCCTGCTCAAGCCTTTCTTGCTCAAGCCTTTCCTGCTCAAGTCTTTCTTGCTCAAGTCTTTCTTGCTCTAGCCTTTCCTGCTCCAGTCTTTCCTGTACGAGTCTTTCTCGTTCAAGTCTTGCTTCAAGTTCATCATGTGACTGTTGAATTTGACGTTCTTTTCTGGCAATTTCTTCGGCTTTGGTTTCTAATTCGTATTGAGCAGAACGGGCTTCTTGTTCTTGTTGGGTAATTTTTGCTTCTTGGGCTGCAAGTTCTTCTTGAAGTGCTAGTATTTGTTGCTCTTCACGAGCTAATTGTGATTGGCGGTATTCCAAGTCTTCCTGAGCTTGTAGGGTTGCTCTTTCCCCTTGAGCAATCGCTTCTTTCTGATTTTCCAGTGCGATCTGAATATTGCTAGTATCTTCTTCATCACGAGAAAGTCTTTTAGCTCGTTCTTCTAATTCGTCTTGTAAATATTGCAACTCACGCTCTGTCTGATTTATTCTAGACTCTCTTTCTGCCAGCTCTTCCTGCGCTTGTCTTGCAGCCCTTTGTTGCTGGATTTCAAATTCTTCAGCTGCTAATCTTTCTTCTCTTAGTCGTTGGGCTTCCTGTTCAGCCAATTCTTCTTGCGCAATTCGTGCGGCTCTTTCCTGTTGTGCCTCAAGTTCTTCTTGGGCTAATCTCTCATCCCTTAAACGTCGCGCTTCTAGAGCTTCCTGTTCGGCAAGTTCTTCTTGTGCGATTCTAGCAGCTCGTTCTAGCTGTATTTCGCGTTCTTGTTCAGCTAATCTTTCTTCTCTTAAGCGTTGAGCTTCTAGTTCCTCTCTATCATAATATTGGTCAGGATCAATTTCAGATGGCTCTATGGCGTGTGGAGTGCTTTTTTTTGGCAAAAGAACAAAAACTAATAAAGCTAAAACAATAACGACTAAAATTTCCATAAAAATATCCTCATATTTATTTTATTTATTGTAACGAGTCAGTTAATTTTTGTTACAGGAAACAGGTTGTTGATTTACCAAGCTTCTACTACAGTAAAAGTTGTAGCAGGGCTTATAAGGATGTTTTTTAATAGGCCTTATAAAATCAATCGGTTACACCCGTAACAACAAGTGAGCTGACGCAGATACTATTTATTATATTTATTATTTTAGTGAGCTATATTCTAAGAATACAAAAACACTTTAGCTGAATGTTATCACAAGCTTAGTGGTTTTGTGTTGATAGTTAACAGTTAACTAGTAAAATGCGTTAGTGTAAGTCAAATACAATTTTATAGAGGTTGTTTATATGCAATTCACTTCTGAAATATTGCCTGATTTGATAATGGCAGTCGCAGAAACAATAGAACAAAATGCAGAGGAAGTAACTGTTCTAGATCAGGCCATTGGTGATGGCGATCATGTGACTAATTTACAAAGGGGGCTTAATGCACTTATTCCTTTAAATGCAGAATTGGCTCAGCTTGAGTGGGCTCAAGCTTTGCAGAAAATAGGTATGACATTACTTTCAACCATGGGCGGGGCTTCAGGGTCATTGTTTGGCACCCTGTTTATCAGTATGAGCAAAGCCGTGAATGATAGAGTGGAGATCAACTCAAACGATGTATCTGAAATTTTAATCCAGGGTGTAGAGGCGGTTAAAAAAAGAGGTAAATCTGATGCGGGCGAAAAAACCATGCTTGATGTGCTAATTCCAGTATCGGAAAGTATGAAGCAAGGAGTGGAAGCTGCTATTACGTTACCTGATTTATTGGAAAATATTTGTCAGACTGCAGTCGAAGGTATGGAGTCTACTCGTAATATGTTAGCGACGAAAGGACGCGCATCTTATCTGGAAGAAAAGAGTATAGGCCATATAGATGCAGGCGCAAGAACCAGCCAGTTAATGATTTGTGCAATAGTAGGTGTATTTAAAGACCAGGCTAAAGATTAAAGGTTAAAAAAGCAGGTGATGGGTGTTTCTCCTTTTACCTTTCGCCTTGTACCTGCTCTAAATCAACATCCCCAGCGTAAATTGGCGGTATTGACAGGTGCATCCCAGAGTTTGATCATTTCCTCATCAAGTAAGGTGAGTGTGATTGAACAACCTGTCATATCCAGTGATGTTGTGTAATTGCCAACCAGAGAACGACAAATATCAATATCGCGTTTCTCCCAGTATTGAGCAGCCAAATTATAGATTAAATGTAGCTCTATTAATGGGGTGGAACCTAAGCCATTAATATGTAATAAGGCTTTTTGACCTTTCTTGGGCTTCAAGTCATCGTTAATAGCATTGGCTATTTGTTCGACTATTTCTGTTGCATTGGTTAAACCGATGGTTTCGTGCCCCCGTTCACCATGAATACCAACGCCCATTTCAATTTGCTCATCATTCAATTCGAAAGTGGGTTTCCCTAGAGCAGGTACAGTGCAACAGTTTAATGCAACGCCCATTGTGGCAGTCATTTGGTTGACTTTGTCACCTAAAACCTTGCAGTCAGATAACTTCAAACCTTTCTCTGCTGCAGCACCCACTATTTTTTCTACAATTAATGTGCCTGCAACACCACGTCGCCCAGTACTGTGATTTTTGGGTAAGGATACATCGTCATCTATTAAGACAGTTTCACTGGGACAGTCGAGCATTTCGGCGGCTATTTCAAAATTCATCACATCGCCGGCATAATTTTTGACTATAAATAGCACACCGCCCTTATTTTCAATTGATTGGGCTGCAGCCATCATTTGATCAGGTGTTGGTGATGTAAAGATTTGTCCAGGGCAGGCAGCATCTAACATGCCAGTACCTACAAATCCAGTGTGTAGAGGTTCATGGCCAGACCCGCCGCCTGAGATTAGGGCAACTTTAGCAGTCGGTGTAGGGTTTTTTCGTTTAACAAAATGTGGTTGAGTATTTAATTGAATAATATCTGCATGCGCTTTTGCAAAACCTTGTAAACTTTCTTCTAATAGATCGTCGATATTGTTTATAAATTTTTTCATGGTATTTGCGCTAATAGGTAAGTTTTAGTTTAAATCAGATTAGCATGTGTCTTAACACTGATCAATATACAAGCTTAATCAAATTTTGCTTGTAAAGCTTCTGTAATCTCTTGTATATCAGTCATTATCCATGTGGGCTGGTAATCTATAGATTTCAAGTCGTCTTTACTAGAAATACCGGTTAATACCATGATGCTACGAATACCCGTATTAACAGCGCCCAGAATATCGGTATTTAAACGATCTCCGATAGCCACTGTTTTTTCGGGTGGTACGCCTAAAATCTTAATAGCCTGTTGATACATAATGGCTTCAGGTTTGCCAATGACTGTAGGGATAATCTGAGTTGCAGCTTGTAACGCAGCTAAAATGGCACCATTTCCTAAAACGGGTCCTCGCTCAGTAGGGAGTGTAGTGTCTGCATTAGTGGCTATAAATTTTGCCCCGGCACTTATATGTAAAGATGCTTCTGCAAGTTTATCCCATGTCAGTTGTCTATCTAATCCACAAATAACAAAATCAGCCGTTTGACCGGTGATTTTAAAAGGTTTGTCAATTATGGAAAAACCTTTGTTTAGTAAAGGTTGTCGAAGACCATCTTCACCTATAACGAGTACATAAGCGGGGTTTGAGTTGACTTGTTCTGATAGGTAGTGAGCCGTTGCCATGCTGGATGTCAAAATTTCATCCGCTGATACAGAGACACCCATGCTTTTAAGTTTGGAAATGTATTGGTCTTGTGTCAGGCTGGCATTGTTAGTTGCCAGGATAAAAGGTAATCGTTGTTTTCTAAGAAAAGTAAAAAATTCTATTAGTCCTGGTAATGAGCGTGTCCCTTCCCATAAAACACCATCCATATCAATGATGAGTGCATGAATATCTGTTAGTGTCTGCATAAGTATGGTTTTATTGAAATAACAAGGGCTGTGTGGATGAAGTTATGCCAGAGATAACTTTGTTTGGTCCAGAGTATAAACGAAGTGGATATAGTGAATCCTGGAATTTAGAGTGAGTTTAAAAAAATGTTGTTTTGAAGTTTTACTGATTGTATCTGAGTTGAGTTTTAACTTAATGATTATTAAGTGAAATTACTAACAGGTACGGGTAACATGCCCGATGTATATAAATATATCGATAGCTATGAAATTGACATGCGAGCATATTCTGATTTAGAGTGCGGCTTGCGAAAAAGATTTCTTAATAAAAACAATCGGAGTAAATAATATGGCAACACCATTAATTCAAATGGCATTAGACTCATTAGATTTCAACGCAACAGTAGCACTTGCAGAAGAAGTGGCTCCGTATGTTGATATCTTTGAAATTGGCACACCATGCATCAAGCACAACGGCGTTCCTTTAGTAGAAGAGTTAAGAGCACGTTTTCCGGATAAATTGTTATTAGTTGACTTAAAAACAATGGATGCTGGCGAATACGAAGCGACCCCATTCTACGCGGCGGGTGCAGACATCTGTACAGTGTTAGGTGTATCAGGTATTGCAACATGTGCCGGCGTGATCAAAGCAGCAAAAGCGCACGGAGCAGAAGCACAAATTGACTTGATTAACGTATCAGACAAAGCGGCATGCTCAATTGCAACAGTTGAAGCCGGTGCACAAATTGTAGGTATACATACAGGTCTTGACGCACAGGCCGCAGGCGATACCCCCTTCAATGATTTACAGGAAATTTTAGGCTTAGGCTTGGACGTACGTATTTCAATAGCCGGTGGCATCAATCACGCAACAGTACAAGACGTAGTCCGTGCAGGCGCAAACATCATCGTAATTGGCGCGGCAATCTATGGTGCAGCATCACCTGCTGACTCAGCACGTGAAATTCGTGAATTAGTAGAAGCAGCATAAGGTCGGAGCAATACTATGTGGCAACAAGAAAATCAAAGTTTGGTCGTCAATAAAATTTCAGAAATTCTTGATGCGACTGATCTTACCTATGCGGAAAAAATAACAGGGATGTTTGACGGTGCCCAACGTATATTTATCTCAGGTGCTGGTCGATCGAAGCTGGTGGGTAATTTTCTGGGCATGCGCTTGATGCACAGTGGATATGATGTCAGCATGGTAGGAGAAATCGTCACCCCCAGTATCAAAGCAGGTGATTTACTAATCATCATCTCAGGATCCGGGGAAACGGAGCAATTAATCGCGTTCACCAACAAAGCAAAAAGCGTGGGTGCCAAGATTGTGCTGATTTGTTCAAAATCTTCATCAACCATAGGGGATATGGCAGATGGGGTGTTTCAAATCGGCAAGGATGACTCTTACAAAACAGTAAAAGGCATGCCGATGGGCACAGTGTTTGAACTGTCGACCTTGTGCTTTCTAGAAGCTGTCGTCTCACATTTGATCTGGGAAAAAGGAATTCCAGAAGAGAAAATGAAAGAAAGACACGCCAACATGGAATAAAGCGACGGGAATAAACGAGTGGTAAACGCCACTCGTTTAATCTTATCAGAATTATCAGAACTCAATAGCAGCAGGAGCCCAATTGAAATCGAAGAGAGAATAAACGGAATTCCCGGTTATTGAGCTGAACAACGTATACAAAATCATATTTAGGAGAAGAACTACATGTCTTCACGCCGTAATTTAGCAAACGCAATCCGTGCATTAAGCATGGATGCAGTACAAAAAGCAAAATCAGGTCACCCGGGCGCACCGATGGGCATGGCAGATATTGCCGAAGTGCTGTGGAATGACCACATGAAACACAACCCGAGCAGTCCGCAATGGGCAGATCGTGACCGTTTCATCTTATCCAACGGTCATGGCTCCATGTTACTCTACTCACTGTTGCATTTGACAGGTTATGACTTGCCAATGGAACAGTTATCATCATTTCGTCAATTGCACTCAGCCTGTGCAGGACACCCTGAATATGGATATGCACCGGGAATAGAAACGACCACAGGTCCACTAGGTCAGGGTATCACGAACGGTGTGGGTTTTGCGATGGCAGAAAAGCTAATGGCAGACCAGTTCAACAAACCGGGACATAAAATTGTAGATCATCACACCTATGTATTTTTAGGCGATGGTTGTTTGATGGAGGGCATCTCACATGAAGCCTGCGCACTGGCAGGTACATGGGGGTTAGGCAACCTGATAGCATTTTGGGATGACAACAACATCTCAATTGACGGACACATAGACGGCTGGTACACAGACGACACAGTGAAGCGTTTTGAAGCTTACGGATGGCATGTGGTCTCAGTAGATGGACATGATTCGGATGCAATCAACGCAGCGATAGTCGAATCAAAAGGTGTTACAGACAGACCTTCAATGATCTGTTGTAAAACCATCATTGGATTTGGCTCACCTAACAAAAGCGGTAGCCATGACTGTCACGGTGCCGCATTAGGTGAAGAAGAAGTGGCATTAGTACGTAAAGAACTCAACTGGCCGCACGCTCCATTTGTTATTCCTGATGAGGTTTATGCAGGCTGGGATGCAAAAACTAAAGGTGCAGCAGTAGAAGCCGAGTGGAATACACGATTTGATGCCTATGCTAAAGAATACCCGGCAGAAGCAGCAGAATTCAAACGTCGTATGGCAGGTGAATTGCCGGCAAACTGGAAAACAGCAGCAGATGCACTGATTACAGAAACCAATGCAGCAGCGGAAAACTTGGCAAGTCGTCAAGCCTCGCAAAAATGTATAGCAGCACTGGCACCGACATTACCGGAATTTCTGGGTGGGTCAGCGGACTTAACAGGTTCAAACCTTACCAGCTGTGCAGACTTCAAGCACGTCAGCGGCAAAGAAATGGGTAATTACATTTCATACGGTGTGCGTGAATTTGGCATGTTTGCAATCATGAGTGGTATGACATTGCATGGAGGGTTAATTCCATTTGGTGGCACATTCCACATGTTCTCTGACTACGCGAAAAGTGCGTTACGCATGGCAGCACTGATGAAAATCAGAACCATTGCCGTACTGACACATGACTCAATTGGGCAAGGAGAAGATGGACCGACTCACCAGCCGGTAGAAAATACCTCAGCGATGCGATTCATTCCGAATATGGATGTCTGGCGTCCAGCGGACAGTACAGAAACGGCGGGAGCGTGGACAAAAGCAGTTGAGCGTATGGATGGGCCAACAAGTTTGATCTTAAGTCGTCAAGGATTACCGTTCATCAGTCGAACAGATGATCAAATCGCAGCGATCAGCAAAGGGGCTTACGTAATCTCTGAAGCAATAGGAAATGCAGATGCGATAATCATTGCTACAGGGTCGGAAGTTAATTTGGCGATCAAAGCGCAAGCAGAACTGGCAGAAGCAGGCACACAAGTTCGTGTAGTCTCTATGCCATCAACAAATGTGTTTGATCGTCAGGATCAGGGCTATAAAGACAGCATATTGACACCGGGTGTTAAACGGGTGGCTGTCGAAGCAGGGGTCAGTGATTACTGGCGTAAATATGTCGGGCTGGAAGGTGGCGTTGTTGGAATAGATACATTTGGAGAATCTGCACCAGGTGGCGACGTAATGAAACACTTCGGCTTTACAGTTGAGAATGTGGTTAAGAATGTTAATGACGTTCTTTAAGACATAAGTTCTGATTAATGTTGAGTGTTTATTTTTTCATATAAAGATAAATGCTCAGCATTATGATAGAGTAATTCAAGGTTTGGTTGTTTTTTGTAAATAGTGTTCTAGTGAATAGAATATTATTTACAAGGATCTATTCTGATTGCAAAAATAATAAAGAGTGAGGAATAATTTGATGAATGGTTTATTAGCGGCATTGCCGTTCTTCTCTGGTAAGCAATCTGTTACCGAAAATAACGATACAAAAAATGAGTTACAAGATATTTCTAACAATTCCAATGGCTTAACAGGTGTTGCAAAATATGTAAATAAGATGCCGGTAGCTTCTGGAGTAGATAAATACCTTGGACGACAGGAGGCTAAACTTCCTGTGAGAAAAGGACCTACTGGCGTGGAAAAATACCTGGAAGGAAGGCCTCAAAAGACTGGGGTGGCAAAGTATTTAGATTCTAATGAGACGCAAGGTGCTTCTGGTGTTACAAAATACTTGATGAATCAGGATGAAACTAAAGCCAGTGGGGTGGCCAAATATATGGCCAACCAAATGGTTGCTTCCAGGCAGGCTCCCAAGGTAAGTTCTGTTGATAAATATCTAAGAAAGCAGGAGTTGTCAGTAAAAGAAGAGGTTGTAGTTAGCTCTGTTCAGCGATATATGGCAACACACCAGGCTACCAGTGTTGCTTCAAGTGTTGATAAATATGTTGCTAAGAAAATTGCAGCAGCAAGAGTAAGTTTTGATGTGACAGGCGTTGAAAAATATCAGTTAGAGCAAGAGATCGTTGCAAGAAAAAAAGCGGCGGCTGTTATTGTAGAAAGATATTTGGAGGAACAGGCTATTATTACTAAAGAAAAAATGGCAGCAGATACTGAAGCAGCAGTGATAGCAGAAAGAGAAGCTCGGCTTATGGAAAGTTTAAATGAGCTCGATGAGGAGAGTGATAAGGATTTAAGTGCCGTTGCCAGGTACTTTAAAAAACAAGCTGTTGTAGCACAAGATAAGCCGCCTGTTACTGGGGTTACTAAATATTTGGCTAAAAAAATAGTAGAAGCCAGTAAAAAGCCTGCGGTGAGTGGTGTAGAGAAGTATTTGCAGCATCAGGCAATAGACGCTAAGTCTGCTCCGGCTATTAGTGGTGTGGCAAAATATATACAAAAGAAGGTAATGGCAGAAAAAAATGCACCTGTTGTAAGTGGCGTAGCAAAATATGTTTCAAAGAAAGCTTTAGAAGATATTCACAAGCCTGCTGTTAGTGGCGTGGCAAAGTACATTGCCAGTGTAAGGTCTGTGATGGATGCGGCTTCTGCTGTGGTTGAAAAATGTCTGGAAGGGGAGTTTATTCCTGCCGGACAAGAGGCTGGAGCATCAACTGTTGATATCTATTTAGAGGAAAAAATAATTTCAGAGAGAGCAGCCAGGCCAACAGGTGTCGCTCAATATTTGAATGATCGTGCCGCAATTGAAAAAGATGAACACATCGCAACTGGGGTTGAAAATTATATAGAAGAACAGGCAGTTGTTGCAAGAGAATCTGCTGTATCTGGAGTGGAAAAATATTTAGCAGCCAATGAGGCGGTTACTATAGAACAATCTGCTAAAGAAGTGCCTGCAGAAATGCAGGAGGAATTGGCTGTAGTTACAGGTGTAGAAAAATATTTGCAGACCCGACCTGAGCCCGTAAAAAAAGTGATTGAATTGACAGGAGTTGATAAATATATGCAGAAGCAGAATGTATTGGCTAAAGAGATTGCTTTGGCAAATGCAACGGGAGTAGAAAAGTATTTAATGAAAGCGGCGGGTTAAATTCCTGTTCCAGTCAGAGTCAAAACCATAATCGATCATTTTGACTGACGGGTTTTACTAAAAAATGCTGCTTAATGCAGCATTTTTTTTGTTAATTATGTTTGGAAAATAAATATATAATAGAGCTAATATATTGTTTTTGATACACTTGATAAGTAAAGAAAATCCATATTTTAACTGTTGTAAAAAAGCAATTATTTGATTTTGAAATTAGGGGGCTTAACTTGATTGTTACTAAAATTATTTATGATGTAGATTAAACTCGCCATTTAAATTCAATAGGAATTAAGGGTTAAAAAATATAAATAAGATAATGCTATTTTGCCTTAATTATTTTAGGGTTTAGTTGCTATTTAGCGACTAAATTTTTTTCAGGAACATGTAAGGCAGTGTAAGTAGTAAAAGGAATATATTATATTTGATGTCTTTGTAGAATCAGCGATTGCTGATATATGATGGTTTTTGTTAAATTATGGTTTTTGCTCCATCGACGGGCATTGACATTCACCTATAAACTGATTTAAAGTTACGGCCTCGTAACAAGTGCTTATTATTTGTAAGTGCATGGTAAATACGTAACAAATTCGTAATAAAAATAAAATTGGAGTACGTAACATGGCAACACCATTAATTCAAATGGCATTAGACTCATTAGATTTCAACGCAACAGTAGCACTTGCAGAAGAAGTGGCTCCGTATGTTGATATCTTTGAAATTGGCACACCATGCATCAAGCACAACGGCGTTCCTTTAGTAGAAGAGTTAAGAGCGCGTTTTCCGGATAAATTGTTATTAGTTGACTTAAAAACAATGGATGCTGGCGAATACGAAGCGACCCCATTCTACGCGGCGGGTGCAGACATCTGTACAGTGTTAGGTGTATCAGGTATTGCAACATGTGCCGGCGTGATCAAAGCAGCAAAAGCGCACGGAGCAGAAGCACAAATTGACTTGATTAACGTATCAGACAAAGCGGCATGCTCAATTGCAACAGTTGAAGCCGGTGCACAAATTGTAGGTATACATACAGGTCTTGACGCACAGGCCGCAGGCGATACCCCCTTCAATGATTTACAGGAAATTTTAGGCTTAGGCTTGGACGTACGTATTTCAATAGCCGGTGGCATCAATCACGCAACAGTACAAGACGTAGTCCGTGCAGGCGCAAACATCATCGTAATTGGCGCGGCAATCTATGGTGCAGCATCACCTGCTGACTCAGCACGTGAAATTCGTGAATTAGTAGAAGCAGCATAAGGTCGGAGCAATACTATGTGGCAACAAGAAAATCAAAGTTTGGTCGTCAATAAAATTTCAGAAATTCTTGATGCGACTGATCTTACCTATGCGGAAAAAATAACAGGGATGTTTGACGGTGCCCAACGTATATTTATCTCAGGTGCTGGTCGATCGAAGCTGGTGGGTAATTTTCTGGGCATGCGCTTGATGCACAGTGGATATGATGTCAGCATGGTAGGAGAAATCGTCACCCCCAGTATCAAAGCAGGTGATTTACTAATCATCATCTCAGGATCCGGGGAAACGGAGCAATTAATCGCGTTCACCAACAAAGCAAAAAGCGTGGGTGCCAAGATTGTGCTGATTTGTTCAAAATCTTCATCAACCATAGGGGATATGGCAGATGGGGTGTTTCAAATCGGCAAGGATGACTCTTACAAAACAGTAAAAGGCATGCCGATGGGCACAGTGTTTGAACTGTCGACCTTGTGCTTTCTAGAAGCTGTCGTCTCACATTTGATCTGGGAAAAAGGAATTCCAGAAGAGAAAATGAAAGAAAGACACGCCAACATGGAATAAAGCGACGGGAATAAACGAGTGGTAAACGCCACTCGTTTAATCTTATCAGAATTATCAGAACTCAATAGCAGCAGGAGCCCAATTGAAATCGAAGAGAGAATAAACGGAATTCCCGGTTATTGAGCTGAACAACGTATACAAAATCATATTTAGGAGAAGAACTACATGTCTTCACGCCGTAATTTAGCAAACGCAATCCGTGCATTAAGCATGGATGCAGTACAAAAAGCAAAATCAGGTCACCCGGGCGCACCGATGGGCATGGCAGATATTGCCGAAGTGCTGTGGAATGACCACATGAAACACAACCCGAGCAGTCCGCAATGGGCAGATCGTGACCGTTTCATCTTATCCAACGGTCATGGCTCCATGTTACTCTACTCACTGTTGCATTTGACAGGTTATGACTTGCCAATGGAACAGTTATCATCATTTCGTCAATTGCACTCAGCCTGTGCAGGACACCCTGAATATGGATATGCACCGGGAATAGAAACGACCACAGGTCCACTAGGTCAGGGTATCACGAACGGTGTGGGTTTTGCGATGGCAGAAAAGCTAATGGCAGACCAGTTCAACAAACCGGGACATAAAATTGTAGATCATCACACCTATGTATTTTTAGGCGATGGTTGTTTGATGGAGGGCATCTCACATGAAGCCTGCGCACTGGCAGGTACATGGGGGTTAGGCAACCTGATAGCATTTTGGGATGACAACAACATCTCAATTGACGGACACATAGACGGCTGGTACACAGACGACACAGTGAAGCGTTTTGAAGCTTACGGATGGCATGTGGTCTCAGTAGATGGACATGATTCGGATGCAATCAACGCAGCGATAGTCGAATCAAAAGGTGTTACAGACAGACCTTCAATGATCTGTTGTAAAACCATCATTGGATTTGGCTCACCTAACAAAAGCGGTAGCCATGACTGTCACGGTGCCGCATTAGGTGAAGAAGAAGTGGCATTAGTACGTAAAGAACTCAACTGGCCGCACGCTCCATTTGTTATTCCTGATGAGGTTTATGCAGGCTGGGATGCAAAAACTAAAGGTGCAGCAGTAGAAGCCGAGTGGAATACACGATTTGATGCCTATGCTAAAGAATACCCGGCAGAAGCAGCAGAATTCAAACGTCGTATGGCAGGTGAATTGCCGGCAAACTGGAAAACAGCAGCAGATGCACTGATTACAGAAACCAATGCAGCAGCGGAAAACTTGGCAAGTCGTCAAGCCTCGCAAAAATGTATAGCAGCACTGGCACCGACATTACCGGAATTTCTGGGTGGGTCAGCGGACTTAACAGGTTCAAACCTTACCAGCTGTGCAGACTTCAAGCACGTCAGCGGCAAAGAAATGGGTAATTACATTTCATACGGTGTGCGTGAATTTGGCATGTTTGCAATCATGAGTGGCATGACATTGCATGGAGGGTTAATTCCATTTGGTGGCACATTCCACATGTTCTCTGACTACGCGAAAAGTGCGTTACGCATGGCAGCACTGATGAAAATCAGAACCATTGCCGTACTGACACATGACTCAATTGGGCAAGGAGAAGATGGACCGACTCACCAGCCGGTAGAAAATACCTCAGCGATGCGATTCATTCCGAATATGGATGTCTGGCGTCCAGCGGACAGTACAGAAACGGCGGTAGCGTGGACAAAAGCAGTTGAGCGTATGGATGGGCCAACAAGTTTGATCTTAAGTCGTCAAGGATTACCGTTCATCAGTCGAACAGATGATCAAATCGCAGCGATCAGCAAAGGGGCTTACGTAATCTCTGAAGCAATAGGAAATGCAGATGCGATAATCATTGCTACAGGGTCGGAAGTTAATTTGGCGATCAAAGCGCAAGCAGAACTGGCAGAAGCAGGCACACAAGTTCGTGTAGTCTCTATGCCATCAACAAATGTGTTTGATCGTCAGGATCAGGGCTATAAAGACAGCATATTGACACCGGGTGTTAAACGGGTGGCTGTCGAAGCAGGGGTCAGTGATTACTGGCGTAAATATGTCGGGCTGGAAGGTGGCGTTGTTGGAATAGATACATTTGGAGAATCTGCACCAGGTGGCGACGTGATGAAACACTTCGGCTTTACAGTTGAAAATGTGGTTAAGAATGTTAACGACGTTCTTTAAAAATAACTATTTTTGAAATAGTTATTTTAAGATGTGCTTAGCTCTGGTATACCAGGGCTAAGCGATCTACAATAATAATAACTATGGCAGTTGGTTTTAACATAAAGGTATATTGGGGAGTCTAGACGTGAAGATAAGTAAATTAACCAATGGTTTGTTGGTTTCATTGTTGTTATCTGCTTCTGTAGTAGAAGCCGAAAACAAGTACCCAGCAACAGATTTTCAACCAAAAGTTGTATATCAGGATACTGATTATAAACATTCTGGATCATCAGCACCTTCATCGTCTTCGAATAAGAAGTCTTATGGTGAAGTAAGTGTTGCTGACTCAAATTATCCAGCAGCAAATTTTCAACCGGAAGTTCTATATCAGGATAAAGGATATAAGCATACAAAAGGTAATGTGGGAAATGCTGCGAGTACTGAGTATTCAAAGGGTAGTGTAGAACAAAGTACTGAGGAACAAGCTGAAGAAAGTTCATCGTTGAACTTAACTATTGGTTTGGCCATTCTAGCCTTTGCTGGTTTTATTTTCTATAGCAAAAGTATAAAAAAGGCTGCACCGGCTAGAAGAAGATCAGTTGCAGCTTCGAAACCAGTTGTTGAAGCAAGTAGTGATGCAGTAAGTGGTGTTGCAAAATATTTGGAAAGTAAAGTTGGAACAAAACCTAGTGGCGTAGCTAAGTATCTAGAAGATAGAGACAGCTCTCCTGTAAGTGGTGTTGCAAAATATGTTGCTAAACAAAAAGTTTCAGCCAGATTGGCATCAGTAACTGGAGTAGAAAAGTATTTAAAAGACCGAGGTTAACTCATGGCGGATAATTACTTATTAGGTCTAGTGGTTTTGTTCTTTTTAAGCGTAGTATTTTTAAAGAAAGAAAAAAAATCAGATGTGGATATTTATCACGCAGCAGTTGCATCAAATAATGAGTCATCCACTGCAAGTAGTGGTGTCGCTAAATATCTACAAAAACAGGAAGCTGAAATTTTGCAAAATAAGGTGACAGGTGTTGCTAAATATTTGCAAGAAAAAGAAATCCAGAATGTTGTAAAAGCTGAGAGTATAGCAATAAGCGGTGTCGCTAAATACTTGGCAACAAAAGAAGAAACTCCAGTGAGCGGGGTGGGTAAGTATATGGCAAGGAGAGCTATTCAGGCAAAAAAAATAGCAAAAGAAAATATGTCTGGCGTGGAAAAGTATTTGAACAATCGAGCTTGATTGACACTTTTTTGCCTAACATAACAACCCGCACTTTGTTTTGAAATAAAACACATATGGACATGTGTTTTTTGTTCGATACCGCAAGGTCATACATATTTGATTATGACGAATTTAGTTTGTCATAATCAAATATGTCTGAATCAATTTTTAATTATATCTAGAGGTACAAATCATGGCTAATTTATTAGATCAACTTAAAGCTATCACTGTAGTTGTTGCAGATACAGGTGATATTAACGCAATTGAGAAATTTACACCTCGTGATGCTACAACTAACCCCTCGTTAATTACTGCGGCTGCTCAAATGCCACAGTATCAAGGGATCGTAGATGATACTTTAAAAGGTGCGATAGAAACCTTAGGTGATGATGCTGCTGAGGCGGACGTTGTGACACTAGCGTTTGATAGGCTAGCTGTATCATTTGGCCTTAAAATTTTAGAAATTATACCGGGGCGTGTTTCAACAGAAGTAGATGCAAGGTTATCATTTGATACAGAAGCGACTATTGCTAAAGGTCGTGAAATTATTGCTCAATATGAAGCGGCAGGTATTTCTAAAGATAGAATTCTTATAAAGATTGCTGCAACATGGGAAGGTATACAAGCTGCTGCTGTTCTTGAAAAAGAAGGTATTTCTTGTAACTTGACATTAATATTTGGCTTGCATCAAGCGATAGCATGTGCTGAGAATGGTATTACACTGATATCGCCTTTTGTTGGTAGAATTCTTGATTGGTATAAAAAAGATACCGGTCGTGATTCTTATGAGTCAGCTGAAGATCCAGGTGTGGTTTCTGTAACAGCTGTTTATAACTATTACAAAAAATTTGGTTATAACACAGAGGTAATGGGCGCTAGTTTTCGTAATATCGGTGAGATAACCGAATTGGCCGGTAATGATTTGTTAACAATCTCTCCAGGACTTCTTGAAGAGCTGCAAGCCACTGAAGGTGATTTACCTCGTAAGCTGGATCCTGCATCTGCGGCAACTATGGATATTGAGAAAATTTCAGTTGATAAAGCTACTTTTGATAAGATGCATGCAGATGATCGTATGGCTACGGACAAATTAGCTGAAGGTATTGAAGGATTCGAAAAAGCGTTGGTTTCATTGGAAGAGTTATTGGCTTCTAGATTGGAAAAATTAACAGCAGAAGCTTAAAAAACAATGGGTGATTTAGGGTTTTATTAACTTGAATCACCTGATTTTTTGAAATTTTATCAGTACAATGCAATGTACTAAAATTCATATATAAACAGATTTAAATTATGTCACAAAAAATATTAGACATCGTAAAACCAGGCGTAGTAACAGGCGACGATGTACAAAAAATCTTTGCAATTTGTAAAGAAAATGCTTTTGCATTACCAGCAGTCAATTGTATTAATACAGATTCAATTAATGGCGCATTAGAAGCCGCTGCAAAAGTTAAATCGCCATTAATCATTCAATTTTCAAATGGTGGTGCTGCATTTGTTGCAGGTAAAGGTCTGAAGCTTGAAGGTCAAGGTAATGCAATTCTAGGCGCTATTTCAGGTGCGAAACACGTTCATAATGTTGCCGAGGCTTATGGTGTGCCTGTCATTCTTCATACAGACCATTGTGCAAAAAAATTATTGCCTTGGGTTGATGGTTTGTTAGATGCAGGTGAAAAGTTTTATGCTGAAACAGGTAAACCATTATTTAGTTCTCATATGCTGGACTTGTCCGAAGAAAGTTTAGAAGAGAATATTGCGACTTGTGGTAAATATCTAGAGCGTATGGCTAAAATGGATATGACCCTTGAAATCGAACTGGGAGTGACTGGCGGTGAAGAAGATGGGGTGGATAACTCTGACTTGGATGCTTCTTTACTTTATACACAGCCTGAAGAAGTGGCTTATGCTTATGAAGAATTAAGCAAAATCAGCCCTCGTTTTACCATCGCAGCTTCTTTTGGAAATGTACACGGTGTTTATAAGCCAGGTAATGTCAAGTTAACTCCCACAATTTTACGTGATTCTCAAAAATATGTTTCTGAGAAATATAATGTTGCGGACAACGAACTGACTTTTGTATTCCATGGTGGATCTGGTTCTTCTGAAGCAGAAATAAAAGAGTCTATTGGTTACGGTGTAGTTAAAATGAATATCGATACTGATACTCAATGGGCTACATGGGAAGGCGTTATGAATTTCTATAAAAAGAATGAAGCATATCTTCAAGGCCAAATTGGTAATCCTGATGGTGAAGATAGCCCAAATAAAAAATACTATGATCCACGTGTATGGCAACGTGCAGGTGAAGTTGCTATGGCAGCACGTTTAGAACAAGCATTCTCTGACTTGAATGCAGTAGGCACTTTATAGCAAGTATTTTCTTGAAACCTGTCTCTGACTACAGGTTCAGGCAGACATAAAAAGGGCCGATACAATGAATCTGTATCGGCCTTTTTTATGTTTAGGGACGCGCATGAAATAAGTTAGGTAATTGGCGAAGTAGTTTGTTCGAATTCAAGGTGTGGAAAAGGGTGCGTAGCACAAGCTACGTAATCCTTTCTACAACGAAGAAGACGAACAAAATACAAAGCCAATTGTTAGGTTATTATGTACACGTTTCTTATATACTACTGTAGAATTACATGGTATCTACTTTGTCACCATTACCAACAAGTACTATATCAGCATCTCTTTGAGCAAACAGGCCATTTGTGACGACGCCTGTAATGCCATTAATTATGCTTTCTAATTTTACAGGGTCGATAATTTGAAGGCCATGAACATCAAGAATTTCACAGCCATTATCTGTGTAATAATCTTTACGCCAAACAGGTCTGCCACCTAATTTTTCTAATTCATTGGCCACATAATTTCGTGACATAGGGATAACTTCAACGGGTAAAGGAAAATTACCTAAAACCTCAACACTTTTAGTGCTATCAACAATACAAACAAACTTTTTACTTGCCGCAGCGATAATTTTTTCACGTGTCAAGGCGCCGCCGCCACCTTTGATTAATTTTTTGTTAGGATCTACTTCATCAGCGCCATCAACATAAACACCAATTTCATCAACACTGTTTAATTCAATTACTTTAATGCCAACATTTTTAAGGCGTTCAGTGGTTGCATCTGAGCTTGACGCAGCCGCTTTGATTTGGCCTTTATAATCGCCTAGCATGTCAATAAAGAAATTAACGGTTGAGCCCGTGCCAACGCCAATAATAGATTCGCCTTTAATATATTCCAGAGCGGCTTGTGCAACTTGTTTTTTTAATTCGTCTTGAGTCATATGCTTAGTTTTCGATAAGTGGGCGATAGGTTTTTCACTTCGCTCAATGGTTAAAGAAAGTATTTCCTATAAAATTATTGATAGATAATAACCGATGTGGGCTAAATTATCAGCTATTTTAAGTTCGGAGTTTGGGATGTTTTCTATATAATACAGAGCTAGCTTTAACAATTTTAATATCATGGAAAATTATTCTTTCGAGCCTGACTATGAAGTCGAGTCATTAAAAGTTCCTCCCCATTCAATTCAGGCGGAGCAATCTGTTCTGGGTGGATTGATGCTTGATAATCAGACTTGGGATTCAATTGCTGATAAAGTCATCGTAAATGATTTTTACCGAAAAGATCATCGTTTGATTTTTAATACCATAGAACAGTTAGCTGAAAAACAAGACCCGTTTGATGTTATTACTCTCTCTGAAGCATTAGATGCCACAGATGATTTGAAAAATGTTGGAGGGCTGGTATATTTGGCAACACTGGCCAAAGATACTCCTAGTGCTGCAAATATTGTTGCTTATGCCAATATCGTCAGAGATAGATCAGTTCTTAGGCAATTAATTCATGTAGGAACTGACATATCTGATTCTGCTTTTAATACGGAGGGTAGGGATACTTCCGATTTATTAGAAAATGCAGAACGTGAAGTGTTTAAAATTGCAGAGCAACGTCAGCGAGGACAGGAAGGAGGATTTAAATCGATCAAAAATTTACTCGCTAGCGCTGTTGATAAGATCGAAACATTATATGAACAAGAAGGGAATATTACTGGAGCCAGTACCGGGTTTGCAGATTTTGATGAATTAACTTCGGGTTTGCAGCCTGCCGATTTAATTATCGTAGCTGGTAGACCTTCAATGGGTAAAACCACTATCGCCATGAATATGGCTGAAAATATTGCGATTAAAGGCGATAAGCCGGTTGCTGTATTCAGTATGGAGATGCCGGGTGATTCTTTGGCAATGCGAATGATGTCTTCACTGGGGCGTATAGATCAGAATAAAGTCAGAACAGGTAAATTAGAGGACGATGAATGGCCTCGGCTAACTTCGGCAATTAATTTATTGGCAGAAACCAAATTATTCATTGACGATACTCCCGCATTAACACCGACGGAAGTAAGAGCTCGAGCAAGAAGATTAACACGGGAGCATGGTCAATTGGGTCTGATTGTTTTAGACTATATACAGCTGATGCAATCGCCATCCAGTGGTGAAAATAGAGTCCAGCAAATTTCAGATATTTCCCGAGGATTAAAGGCCTTAGCTAAAGAATTAAATGTTCCTGTTGTAGCGCTATCTCAGCTAAATAGAAATCTTGAACAACGACCTAACAAGCGTCCCGTTATGTCAGACTTAAGAGAATCGGGAGCTATTGAGCAGGATGCTGATTTAATTGTATTTGTTTATCGAGATGAAGTTTATAACGAAGATAGCCCCGATAAAGGTATCGCAGAGATTATTATAGGTAAACAACGTAATGGCCCTTTAGGTACTGTTAGGTTAACATTCCTGGGGAAATATACCCGGTTTGAGAATTTTGCGGGTGACCCCTATGGTGATGAGGATTATGAATGACCGCTGCTGCTTATGCGTTAGTCAATTTAGCTGCAGTTAAGCATAATATAGGCAAGATTCGGGATTATGCTCCGCAAGCTAAAATTATGGCGGTGATTAAAGCCAATGCCTATGGGCATGGATTGTTGCGGATTGCAGAAGTATTACAGGGTGTTGATGCCATTGCTGTCGCACGTGCTGATGAAGGGATACGTTTGCGTCTATCTGGATTCAGCATTAGAATTGTAATTCTAGAAGGTTTTGTCTGTAAGCAAGAGTTAGAGGACTTAATCAAATATGATTTAGATGTTGTTGTCCATTCAGTAGGCCAGGTTGATATTATAGAAAATTACTGGGGGCAAAAAAAGCTTACTGTCTGGTTAAAGCTGGATACAGGAATGAATCGCCTGGGTTTTAAATCAACCGAGTTTACTCCCATCTATAAACGACTGATGGCTTGTTCATCAGTAAAACAGCCTTTTTTTTTGATGACTCATCTGTCCAGTGCCGATGACCCACATAGCGCTGTTACCCGACAGCAAGTTAATCTATTTAAAGATACTGTAAAAACATATCCCGGTGAAAAGAGTATAGCTAACTCGGCGGGTATTATTGCCTGGGATGATTCATTAACGGACTGGGTGCGTCCAGGCGTTATGCTGTATGGTGTATCACCTTTTTCGAACAGTGTAGGTAAAGATTTCGGGCTTAAACCTGTAATGAGTCTTCATTCTCGGTTAATTGCAATTAAAAATATTGGTGCAGGAGAGGTTGTTGGATATGCTGGCACATGGGTTAGCAATCAGCAAACCAGGCTGGGTGTTGTGGCAATTGGATATGGAGATGGCTTTCCTCGTTCTGCGCAAACCGGGACTCCTGTGTTGGTTAACGGAAAAAGAGTTCCTTTGGTTGGGCGTGTTTCTATGGATATGATTACAGTTGATTTAAGTTCTCAAATGAACGCCAAGGCTGGTGATCCAGTGACATTGTGGGGCGAGGGATTGGAGGTTGAAGAAATTGCCCGTTATTCAGATACTATTCCATATACACTTTTATGTGGAATAACTCAAAGGGTAGAAATAAAGAAAGTGTAATCTACACTAATGATTGGATTTTTCGCTGCAGTATGACTAATAAATAAACCCAAAGGCTTTTTATGGCTAAAAAAAACAAAACAGCTTATGTCTGTACAGAATGTGGAGCTGATTTCCCACGCTGGGCAGGACAATGTACCAGTTGTGGTGAATGGAATGTTATTAAAGAGATTCGGTTAGGTTCTGCTACAAAACAAGGCGGGGGGTCGTCTGGATACGCAGGTGCTCGTTCGGAGGTTAAGTTATTATCTGACGTGGATCTGGCTCAGTCAGAAAGGATTTCTACAGGTTTAATGGAGTTTGACCGGGTATTAGGGGGAGGAATAGTCAAAGGCAGTGTGGTATTAATCGGTGGGGCACCAGGTGCCGGGAAAAGTACTATTCTCCTTCAAGCCATTGCAAATGCTGCAAAATGTGGTAAATCAGTTTTATATGTATCGGGTGAAGAATCTTTGCAACAGATTGCAGAAAGGGCTAATCGACTAGCTTTGGATGCAAGTACAATTAAAATGCTTGCTGAAACGTTAGTGCAAAGAATATGCGACTGTATTGACCAGGAAAAACCAGAGTTAGTTATTATTGACTCCATTCAAGTAATGTATACCGAGGATTCTGATACAGTGGCTGGTTCAGTTTCTCAAGTAAGAGAATCTGCCAGTTATCTGACTCAATATGCCAAAAGAAATAATGTGTCAATTTTTATGGTTGGCCATGTTACCAAAGACCAGTCCTTAGCCGGGCCTATGACATTGAGTCATATTGTTGATGCGCAAGTTGTTTTATCCTCCACAGACGATGCCAGATTTAGAGTTATGCGGTCGGATAAAAACAGGTTTGGAAGTGTGGGGGAGCTGGGTTTTTTCTGTATGGGAAATACCGGACTTAAAGAGGTGAAAAACCCCTCGGCAATATTTTTATCCCGCTCTGAAAAACCATCTTCAGGGAGTGTGGTTACGGTTCTGTGGGAGGGAACTCGACCACTACTGGTTGAAATTCAGGCTCTGGTTACAGAGAGCCAATATGGTAATCCACGTCGATTGGCTGTTGGACTGGATCAAAACAGGTTGGCAATGTTGTTGGCCGTTTTATCTCGACATGGGGGTATATTTACTGCAAATGATGAGATTTATGCCAATGTTGTCGGTGGCATAAAGGTGACTGAAACAGCATCTGATTTGGCTATAGTTGTGGGCGTTGTTTCAAGTCTAAAAGACAGAGTTATTCCCCATGAAGTGGTGTTTTTTGGCGAAATTGGCTTGAATGGTGAGATAAGGCCAGTCGCCAATGGATATGCTAGATTGAATGAGGCCTCAAAGCATGGTTTTAAGAGAGCGGTTATTCCCAAAGCCAATGCACCCAAAGAATCAATTAAAGGATTGATGGTTAGTGCTGTCTCAACGGTAGCTGAAGCACTTGAAGTATTAAATGACTTATGAGAACAATTGATATAATCCTAGAAAAATCAGTTGGATCACGGATTCTAGCACACCCCATTAATTCCACAGAACTTCACAGAAAAATGCTCCTGCTTTTTCTGCATTCACCACCTCCATGTGGTTCAAAAAAATGCCCACCTAACCGAATGGGTGAGGCTAAAAAAGTAATAGAGTAATAGGGGACAGACCACGATTAATTTCACTTTTTCTGAATTCAACTTAATGATTCTTTTTCAGCAGATAAATTGAAGGCATAGGCTATTATATCTTAATTAATCGTGGTCTGTCCCCTATTGTGCCTGTCCCCTATTGTGCCTTGGCAAAACTGATCACACTCTTCCCTACGCTAGGGGAGGCCTATCGCTTTAACCTAGAAAGATCAGTAGGGCGCGAAATTATAGTGCAAGATATTGGTTTCACAGTGTTTTAAAAAAATCTGAGCTTCACCCATTCGGTTAAGCGGGCATTTTTTTAAAGTACAAGGATGTACTGAATGCAGATCATGTAGGAACAATTATCTGTGAAGTGCTGTGGAATAAAGAGCTTGTGCTAGAATCCGTATGCCAACTGATTTTTCTAGGTTAAAGCCTTATTTAATGATCTTTGGGACATGCTTGACAAGCAGTCTGCAACAACATTTATTGAGCAATGGTGCAGAGAAGTTGAGCAAAGCAAAATACAGCCTTTACCAAAACTGTAAAAGCTCATTTGTCAGGTATTGTGAATTTTGTTGAGACACATATTACCAATGCTATTCTTGAAAGTATTAACAATAAGATTCCAATGGCTAAACGGAGAGCCAGAGGTTTTCGAAATACCCATAATCTCATTTACATGATTTATTTTTTGTGTGGGATATTAAAATTAAATTACCCACTCTATTCAACATAGATCCAAAAATTAAGGGTCAGAGTAATAATTATGTTTCACCAAAGATAGCCGGTTTATTTTACTTTGCCCTCGAATATTTCAGGAAATATAAAATGCAAAATGAAAGACGTGACCACACAGCTCATTTCCTGTTCCTAATATTTCTAACTTGGTAAGGCATTAAGATGGATATTAATACACCTCAAGCTATATTTTATACAATTGGAGGTTTGCTAGTATTTTTATTGTCTTTTTATTTTAAGAAAAATTCAAAAATGACAAAAAAAGAAGCTGAAAAAAAAGCTGATACATATATTACTTATTTTCTATTAAGTGTTATTACTATGACATTTATATGCCTTACCATTTTTATATAAGGAAAAACTATGCCGAATTTTATTAAATTTATCATCAATTTACTTTCAAACCAGACATTTAGAGCTTCCTTATTTTCCTTCTATTGTTCCTATTATTCTGAGACCTGACACTGGCTATTCTTGTTTTTATAATCAAGCTGATTGCTTGACTTAATTGAATTATAAAATGAAAATAATAAACCCAATTCTATTTTTGACAGCTTACTGGAAAGATTTTGCTCAAGCATGGCGTAATTTTGGAAAACTCCATGAGATTATGGCTATCTTCATTGTAACTATTGTAATGATGAGTTCAGCATGGTTATATAATGAATTAAATGATATGGTTTTCAATCCAGTCTTAACTCTTGAAGAAATGGAAAAAACCGAAGGTAACTTGCTCAGGTTTAAACCTGCCAGAAGGGGGTCTTCCTATTACCTTTATCTTGAAACTAAGGAAGGAGAACGTTCATTTAGATTCAATATGAATAACAAACAATTTAGCTATTTAAAAAGTAACATAGGCCAAAAATTTACAGAATAATAGGGGACAGACCACGATTAATTTCACTTTTTCTGAATTAAACGTAATGATTTTTTTTCAGCGGATAAATTGAAGGCATGCGCTATTATATCTTAATTAATTGTGGTCTGTCCCCGAAATACCGAAATATTAAGGGTCAGAGTAATAATTATGTTTCACCAAAGATGGCAGGTTTATTTTACTCTGACCCCGAATATTACTCTGACCACGAATATTAAGGAAATATAAAATGAAAAATGAAAAATGAAAAATGAAAGACCTGAACCCACATCTGTCTCAAATAATATTAAGATATTTTCACCTATAGTTATAAAAGTATTTGTAATATTATTTATTTTTAATATAGCTAATAATATGTTGTCTGAATTTATTAGGAAAAATAAAATTATTGTGATAAAAGAATATTATGATTACAGTTTTAAAAATGTTGCAGATAAAAGTAAAGTTGATTTGTTTGTAAAAGCGACATCAGATTTAGTTGAAGAAATATCAAGAATTGATAGATTTATTTTAGAAACAAATACGTTGGCAAGAATTATAAGAATTATTGAATATATTTTTAAGTCAGTTATTTTATATGCATTTTCATTTTTTTTAACAAATTTCTATGTAAGGTATAAATAATGAATACTCAAGAAAGAAATATATTAATTCAAACAAAAATTGGTAATTGAATAATAAGGGTCAGAGTAATAATTATGTTTCACCAAAGATGGCAGGTTTATTTTACTCTTGAACAAACATTTTTTTAGCAAAAAATTTTAGAACATATATGTATATTCCATCAGACCCCAAAATTTGGCAGGAAATAGGACGTGACCAGCTTATACGAAAACCAAAATTCTGGTTACCACTGACCTTGGTGTTAATGATTGTCAACAGTCCAGAAGATATTTTTCAGTCATTTCCTATTTTAACAGTAATAACTGAAACAACCTCAAGTCTTATTCCTTCAATAAATACCTGGGTAGAAAGATCTTTTATTCCATTTACAACAAAATTACTATTTTCGTACTACTGGCTGGTTATGCCTTATTACATAGTCATTTATGCTAAAGAAAGATCTTACGAAGATAAGTTTGTTACAACATTACTCGCTGACAATAGAGTAAAAAGATATTTAAGGCTTATTTTATTATTAGTCTTACAGGTAAGTTTTTGTCTGGTATTTTATTTTTTTGCTCTGCCTGAGGACCCAAATTGCAGACGTCAATGTATTCATGAGTCAATCGGTTGGCAGGTTCTGTACGGTGGGGGCGGGGCAATTGGAATATCATATTTTACTGCTTCAAATTATTGGTGGGTAAAAAATTTTAGAATCATCCATTTTCAATTTCGTAATAAAGAAGATATCAAATGAGTATGACAAATATTGACCAAATAATAAGGGTCAGAGTAATAATTATGTTTCACCAAAGATAGCAGGTTTATTTTACTCTGACCCCGAATATTTCGAATATTTCGAATATTTCGAATATTTTAAATGACTTGTGAGAACAGTTCATACAATGTTGTCTGTTGTGGAAGGGGGCGAGTACAAAAAAGAGTGATAAGGATTGTCTATATTTCAAGTCCTGAGCAACCGCAAAAGGTGTAGCGGTACAAAAGAATTTGAACAGGTTCTTATTGTTCTTTTATATCGGTAAGTGCAAGTAAATCTCTTTCAAGCAATTCACTATCGCCAAGATTAAGTTCAACTAAGCGGCGTAATTGTGAAATGCTGTCTATGTCAATATGCTCGCATTTAAATCCGGCATCATTACCTATAACATGTGTGACACTGATTTCCATGGTGATGCTTATTTCATCAGATAGTTGCAACCCTAGCGTGTATAAGCTTTCAATGGGTTCTACCCATGGAGTATCGAACCGTAACAGGCAACCCTTTAAAGAAATATCAACAATTTTACAAGGAATGATGTTTGATCCGTTACTAAAAGTAGCTTCAGAATTATAGAAAATACGATGAAAATGACGTTTGTCATTAGTTAAATCTGTCATATCAGCTGTCAAGAAAAAATTGCATGGTAATGGTGTCAATACTGACAATGTCATTATTCTTTAGATGAATTGTTTTATCACCTAAAGGTTGTTGGTTAATACTTATGTTTGCATCGCCTTCAAGTGTGGAGATAAAGTAACCTTCTTTTCGTCTTGAAATTATAACAACACCTGAACCACTATGACCAAAACGGGTCATGGATTTTTTTAATGGAAGTACGCGGCCAATATTTTGGCCAGTCATTACCTGTAGATTGGCATCAGGAATTTTAACTTTTTCTTCCAGTTTTTCATTAAGGAAATCGACATCAGAATTTGTTGATCTGACGTTTTCAATGGGAGCAACAGACTCAGTTGTATTAAACACAATGGTATGTTTACCCATCGCTATAACATCGTTATTTTGAAGTAAAGATTCCTTGCATTTTTCATTATTAACAGTTACAGGGAAATCATCATTGAGTTGTTTAATTATGCAACTATCAGCTTTCATAATAACGACTGCATGTGCTGGAGCAATAGCCAGGTTATCAATGATTAAATCATTTGTTTCATCACGACCAATATGGATAATACCCACATCGAATAATTGGGATTGAATTGCTTTTTCTTTAAAGTAAATCGTGAATTTTGCCATTGTTCTCGTATAAATGACTCGCTTAGGCTAATAGTATAGACGTAATAAACAAGCTTGTTGGAGAAAAACTCTTTTTTTGATAAGTGGTTTAAATAAAACTATTCCTCTGGATAAAATTTAACCAGTTTTATGGTGTTTTCATCACGTTTAATTATTTCAAGGCGGTACCCGTGTAGATTAATACTGGTGCCTGCTTCTGGAATAGTTTCCATGTATTCAATGATGAGGCCGTTGAGTGTTTTTGGTCCTTTAGTGGGTAAAGACCATTGGGTGATACGGTTGAGCTCACGTATGGTGACACTACTATCTACTATATAACTGCCATCTTTTTGTTCTTTAACATCGGCTTCTTCAGTGACCAGTTCGCCAACTATGACTTGCAGAAGATCATCAAGTGTCACTAAGCCCTGAACATCACCGTATTCATCGACCACTAAACCAATACGTAGTTGTTCAGATTTAAAACTTTGTATTTGTTTGTGTAGTGGTGTGCTCTCGGGAATAAAGAAAGGTTTGAGTAGGTTGTCAGTAATACTTTGTTTATCAAAGTCTGTGCGGTGAATTAAAGAAATGACGGTTCTTAAATGTAGAAAGCCTATGATCCGGTCTATACTCTTTTTATAGATGGGGAGGCGTGTATGTGGCGTGTTTTTTATTTGCTGGATAATTGAATCCATAGGGTCTTCTAAATCGATACCAATGATTTCATTACGTGGTGTCATAATGTCTTCAACGGATGCAGACTCAAGATCCAGAATGCCTAACAGCATGTTTTGGTAACGTGCCGGCATTAAGTTTTTAGCGTCAGAGACTATGCTTTTTAATTCTTCTTTGTTAAGGCTGTCTTGTCTGCTTTTGGACGCGTTTACACCGACTATTCTTAATAACATGTTGGAAATTAAATTAACCACCCAGACAAAAGGGTAAAGCAGTTTTAACAGTGGTGTATAAACCCAGGCTGCAGGATATGCAAGAACTTCGGGTTTAAGTGCTGCTAAAGTTTTCGGTGTCACTTCTGAAAAAATAAGAACAGCAAGAGTCAACATTGTTGTTGAAGCAAGGATAATTTCCTCTTGACTAAGATTTACGATACCTTCATCAATTAATCGAATCGCAATGATAGTAGCCAGGGAAGAGGCAGCAATATTTACAAAATTATTACCTAATAGAATTAAACCCATCAAACGGTCAGGACGTTGTAATAATTTATGGGCTTTAATAGCACCTCTATGTTTTTGTTTAACCAGATGCTGTAAACGGTAACGATTTAATGTCATTAATGCTGTTTCAGAACCAGAAAAAAAAGCAGAAAGAATTAACAAAGCAACAAGTATACCAAATAGTATATTGAGAGATATGTCGTTCAAAGAAAAGGGCCCGAGTTTATTTAACAAGTGCCTAGTTTCTATGTTGTGAAATTTTTGTCAAGTCCTGATGTAAAATTAAAATATCTAAAGGGTATAAATATGGGTTTAAATAACATTAGGAAGTATTCACAAGAGATTGAAATAAAATTAATTTTTTAATATTAGGCGATTCAATGCATAACTTTATGGAGATGCTATTATTATAGGACTGTCATTAATTTTTGTGGCATGTCCTGTATTTATATGTTTGATAGTTTAGGAAAGAGAGTATCCACATGGCTTTGCCGCAAATTTTGTTAATTGATGATAATGGAACCAGAATCCAGCAACTTAAAATTGTACTGACTTTTTTGGAATATCAGGTTTCCATAGCAAATTCCTCCGACTATCTGTCATTGTTAAACAATCTGGAACATGTCTGTGCAGTCTTTATTGGTAATGGCTGTGAAAAACAAGCAACAATGACGAGAGATGTTTTAGATAGAATATCTGACCAACCTGTTTTTTTTCTAATAGACAAAGGCACATTTTTACAAATTCCAACAGCCATTCAGAAAATGGTTACTCAATGTCAGGAATGGCCTTGCAGTTATCCTGTTTTTATAGAGACTTTAAAAAAAATCCCCAACTCTAAAAAGCCTGTTGTGAAAGCGAATAAAGCAATGACAAATAAAGGTTTGGCAGGAAAAAGCCAGTGTATTAAACAGATAAGAGAATTAATCGATCAAGTTGCAGGGTCACGAGCTACGGTACTTGTTTTAGGGGAATCAGGAACCGGCAAAGAAGTTGTAGCCCAAGCTATACATCGTACTTCCGACAGGAAAGAAAAACCTTTTGTGCCAGTTAATTGTGGTGCAATACCCGGTGAATTACTGGAAAGTGAACTGTTTGGGCATGAAAAGGGTGCTTTTACCGGTGCATTAACCGCGAGACAAGGGCGTTTCGAAATGGCAGAAGGAGGCACATTGTTTCTTGATGAGATAGGTGATATGCCAATGCAAATGCAAGTTAAATTGCTACGGGTACTTCAGGAACGTAGCTTTGAACGTGTAGGGAGTAATAAAACAATTATCTGTGATGTCAGAATTGTTGCGGCAACTCACAGAGATCTTGAACATGAAATCAAGGAAAAACGTTTTAGGGAGGATTTGTTTTATCGATTAAATGTTTTTCCTATTGAACTACCCTCACTGAGAGAAAGAACGGAAGACATTCCTTTGCTTGTTAGTGACTTGACCAGACGTATGGAGAAGGAAAAAAGAGAGACGGTTCAGTTTACTGTCAAAGCACTGGCTCTAATAATGCAACATCCCTGGCCTGGAAATGTACGTGAATTATCAAATTTTATTGAAAGACTGGCGATAACACACCCAAATGCTATTATAGATGCGATTGATTTACCCGAAAAATTTCAGGGCTATGCAATACCAGAAAATATTGAATTAGAAGAAATTGAACTTGATAGTTTCGAGACTGAAAATGAAACCCAGATCGTTGATGAGTCATTAGAATTGTCTGCTGAATCAATATCAACGGTTTCTCAGTTGCCAGAGAAAGGAATGGATTTAAAGGAATATTTAAATGATATGGAAGTTAATTTAATTCAGCAGGCTCTTGATGAATGTAATGGTGTAGTTGCTCATGCTGCAAAATTACTGAATATGCGGCGAACTACGCTAGTTGAAAAATTGCGCAAGTATGAGTTATCGTAATAACAGCTTTTATATCATCACTGATTTTATTTTCCAAGTTAATTGTAAAGTCAAAATTTTGTCTTTTGTTGTGTAACCAGTTGAAATTAATTAATAAATAAATTTGGTCTAATTGTTGCTTGTTTAGTGATAACAAACAAAATCAATGATTAGGTATGAATATTCCCGTTAATTCACAGGCTGTAAAAACAGAAAGGCTTACAGACGCCTTTCAGCTTTTTAATGAACTTTCCAAAAATTTGTCCGATTCCTATCAGGAATTGCAAAAACAAGTTGCTTCATTAAGCCAAGAGCTAACAGCTGCGCGTACAGAGCGTCTTAAAACACTGATTGAAAAAGAAAGGTTAGCTGATCGGTTACAACAAATATTGGCGGCATTACCGGCAGCTGTCATTGTTTTAAATGGTGAAAATCAGGTGGTTGATTGTAATGCTATTGCTATCAATTATTTAGCTGAGCCTCTCATAGGACAAAACTGGTTTGATGTAGTTCAGCGTAGTTTGATTACTGTATTTGATAATCCTCATGAAAGGCAATTAAGAAATGGTAAACGAGTCAGTTTGACCCGGAATGAGCTGAATAATGATTCTGGGCAAATCATTTTATTATCAGATGTGAGTGAATTACGTTCATTGCAAGATACAGTCAATCAGCAAAAACATTTGTCGGCAATGGGGGAAATGGTTGCCAGTATGGCACATCAAGTACGTACCCCTCTATCAACTGCTATTTTATACGCCTCTCAAATGAATAAAGTAGCAGTAACTGATAACAGCCGGATTAAATTTTCAAACAAAATCCTTGAACGATTACATTTTTTGGAACGGCAGGTGAATGACATGTTGATTTTTGCAAAAGAAGGACGTTTGGCTATGGATATTTTTTCTTTGCAACAATTTCTGGCTCGTGTGGGTGACAATATGGATGATATTGCTGCTGCCAGTGAGTTGAATTTTACTATGACGAATAATGTTCAGGCTGATGTCATGCTGGGAAATGAAGATGCGTTGTTGGGAGCAATAATGAATTTGCTAAACAACGCTGTTGATGTGTTAGAGGGTAAAGGTCTGATAACCATGATGGTCGATCAAAAAGACCAAAGCAGTTTGCAAATTCAAATTCAAGACAATGGGCCTGGGATAGAAGAAGCCACAAAGCTACGATTGTTTGAACCTTTTTATACCACTAAGCTGAAGGGAACTGGATTAGGTTTGGCCGTCGTGGATAGTGTAGTCAGAGCACATAGTGGCTCAATTCAATGTGAATCGGGAAAAGGCAACGGGGCTACATTTACCATACTATTACCTTGCATTAATCAATATATTACAACGTTGTCAGAAGATGGCTTTCACAAAATGGAGAGTAGTTATGAAGCAGTATGATGTTTTAGTCGTAGAAGATGATCTGGATTTATGTGAAGCACTCAGTGATACCCTGGAAATTGAAGGGTATAGTGTTGTTACCGCAGAGAATGGCACAGAAGCGCTTAGTATACTGGCAAAGCATACAGTACGACTGGTAGTGAGTGATATTCAAATGCCCATAATGGATGGTTTTCAGTTGTTGAATAACATGCAGCAGAAACACCCAGAAATTCCGGTGGTATTGATGACGGCATACGGAACTATTCCTAAAGCAGTTGAAGCTATGCAATCAGGTGCTGCAGATTATTTGATTAAACCTTTTGAAGCTTCAGCTTTAGTTGAAAAGGTTTCTGGTTTTGTTGCAATAGCTGAACCTGCATTGGTTAATAGCAGGGTGGTCGTTGATGAGAAAATGAAGAAGTTATATGCTCTTTGTGCCAAAGTATCCAAAACAGATGTAACGGTTATGTTGCAAGGTGAGAGTGGCACGGGTAAAGAAGTTATGGCTCGATATATTCATCAAAACTCGTTACACCATGAAGGGCCTTTTGTCGCAGTAAATTGTGCCGCTATACCTGAAAACATGTTGGAAGCCATGCTTTTTGGCTATGAAAAAGGCGCTTACACAGGGGCGGTGCAATCTATGCCGGGTAAATTTGAACAGGCGCAGAACGGGACTTTATTGCTTGATGAAATTTCTGAAATGGATATTGCTTTACAGGCAAAATTACTCAGGGTGTTGCAGGAAAAAGAAGTCGAACGTTTGGGAAGTCAGCATAAAATTGAACTAAACGTCAGAATTTTGGCGACTACAAATCGTCATTTAAAAGAACATGTAGAGCAGGGTTTATTTCGCGAAGATTTATATTATCGTTTAAGTGTTTTTCCTATCAAGGTTCCTGCTTTAAAAGACAGGGTAGGGGATATTTTGCCGTTGGCAACGCAATTAATGATAAAACATGGTCAAGAAGGAAAAACTTTACCTGTATTTACGGCAGATGCAGCGGCTGCTATGCAAAACTATGACTGGCCGGGAAATGTAAGAGAGTTGGAAAACGTGGTGCAACGCGCATTAATTTTACAACAGAATGGAACTATTTTTCCTGAATGCCTGGTGTTTGAGGGGGAAATGGAAGGACAGTTGTTAGCGCTAGAAAACAAAACTGTAGTAGCGGAAGAAACACAAACTGTTGTTAACTTATCGCCACAAACAATGGCTAATAATACCTGTTTGGGAGACAGTGTTCGTTCTGCAGAAGAAAATATTATTTTACAGACATTACAAGATGAAAAGGGAAGTCGAAAGATAACGGCTGAGAAACTAGGCATTAGCCCTAGAACCTTAAGATATAAAATAGCTCGAATGAAACAGTCTGGTGTTGCTGTCCCTTGTTAGGAAAAGTTTTGAGTTTTTAATAATTGGCTTGAAAAGTGCTTAAGTTTTTATAAAAGGAATAAGCTGTACACATGTTGGAATTAGAAAAATTGCAAAGATGTGCGATAACAATAAGAGAATGATATGAGCGAAATGAATGTAAACCAGGTTTTAGCCCAGATGCGGTCAATGTCTATTGAAGCATCTAACAAGTCGGCAGAAACGGAAGCTAATTCAGATTTTGCAGCGATGTTAAAAGAATCAATTGATGCCGTGAATGAAACACAGAAAACATCGGGTAAGCTATCCAAATCATTTGAAATGGGTGAGCCTGATGTGAGTTTGGCTGAAGTTATGATAGCTTCACAAAAAGCCAGTGTTTCCTTTCAAGCAATGCTGCAGGTTAGAAATAAATTAGTTGATGCCTATAAAGATGTAATGAATATGCCAATGTAGTAAAAAAAATCTATGGTAACGACTATATTATATTCATAGAACTGTTTTTATTCATTGTTTCTCTGCTGAAAAAAACACCAGTATCGAGAGTTTTTAATGATAATTTCTGAATGTTTCAAAGCAAATTCCCTAATTAAGTGAAGATGAAAGAATGAGTGAGCAAGATAACGGTAGTTTGGCTGAGTTGGATTCAGAGTCAAATGCGTTAAATCAACTAAGCAAAGAAACAGAAACACCACCGGTTTTAAAGGGGTTAAGTAATTTATCAATTGCCAGGCAAATAGGCTTAATGCTGGGGATTGCATTAAGTGTGGCAGTGGGCATTGCGGTTGTATTATGGTCTCAAACAGAATCACGCGATCTGCTTTTTTCTGGATTAGAAAGTGAAGACGCGACTGAAATTTTAGCTACTCTGGATTCAATGGGGGTGGATTATTCGGTAGAAACAGAATCGGGCGCAATTATGGTTCCCACTGATCAGGTGCGTAAATTAAAGCTTAAATTAGCGGCGCAAGGTTTACCTCGAACGCAAAGTTCAGGCTATGAAATATTGGATAAAGAGTCGGGTTTTGGCACCAGTAAGAATATCGAACTAATGCGTTTTCAAAGGGCTCTGGAAGGTGAAATAGCCAGAACCGTTATGACCATTCAAAATGTTAAATCCGCACGTGTCCTTTTGGCTTTACCGAAACAGTCTGTTTTTGTAAGAAAACGAAAAAAACCCAGTGCCTCAGTGATTGTCAGTTTATATCAGGGGCGGGCATTGGAAAAAGGCCAGATTGAGGCCATAGTCCATTTGGTGGCATCGAGTGTGCCAATGATGGAAGCGACTCAAGTGACGGTGGTCGATCAAAAAGGAAGGCTGCTGAGTAGTAATGCTTCCTCCAAAGATATGTATTTAACCTCAAAGCAGTTTGAATACAAAAAAAACCTGGAAGAACATTTAATGCAGCGAATTGAAAATATTCTGATTCCAATGGTGGGTCGAGAAGGCATGCAAACCCAGATTACTGCAGATGTCGATTTTACGGTAACAGAAAAAACTCAGGAAATGTTTAATCCTGATCTACCCGCATTGAGAAGTGAACAGACTTTAGAAGAGCAAAGTTCATCATCTGCTATTCAAGGTGTGCCGGGTGCTTTATCTAATCAGCCACCTCCTGCCGGAGTGGCTCCAGAAATTGCAGTGGGCCAGGAGTCGCAAGCGGGTGCCGGTGGACCAAAATCTCTCAGTAAAAGTGCAACACGTAATTTTGAACTGGATAAAACAATTACTCATACTCGTATAGCCACTGGACTTCTGCGCCGTCTATCGGTTGCAGTAGTGGTAGATAACAAAAAAGTACTGCAAGGAGATGGAGAAATAACGACACAGCCTTATGCTCAAGAGGATATTAATCAGCTAAGGGAACTGGTAATGCAGGCAGTAGGGTTTGACAGTAGTCGAGGTGATCAAGTGACTGTCACTAATGTGGCTTTTAGAATACCGGATGAATTGGAAGCTTTGCCGGATATTCCATTATGGGAGCAAGGCTGGTTTCTTGATGCAGCAAAACAATTGACAGCCGTTTTAGTTGTTTTATTCTTGATATTTGGTGTATTACGACCAACAATGAGGGGATTGGTTGCCAGAGATGAAGAGGTAAAAGCTTTGCTTGATGCACATGCTGAAGCAGATGCGATAGGTGGAACTGTACGTTTTGACAAAGATGGTATTCCTATTGCTGTACCTATAAATGGCGATGTTAATGAGGAGGATACCGAAGATGGGATTTCATCAGGGGTTGAAGATTTGTTATTACTGGATGCACCGCAAAGTTATGAGAAACGACTGGAATATATCCAGAAAATAATTGATGAAGATCCAGCGCTGGTTTCACAAATTCTTAAAGGGTGGTTAAAGTCCGATGTCTGAAGCAGAAATTAACTTAAGTGCAACAGAAAGATCAGCTCTATTACTTTTAGCTGTTGGGCAAGACAGAGCGGCTAGTGTATTAAAAAACATGGGGCCAAAAGAAGTCCAGATTGTAGGGTCGGCCATGGCAACTCTGGGGCCTATATCTTCAGAAATGGTAGATATAGTGTTCGAGGAGTTTATCATGGAGATTAAAAATGAGACTGGACTTGGGCTGGATTCTGATGCTTATATCCGGGATATGCTGACAAATGCATTAGGAGCTGATAAAGCAGGTAATATCATTGACAGAATCCTGATGGGTGCAAACAGCAAAGGAATTGAACAACTTAAATGGATGGACACACGATCAATTGCCGATTTAATTCGTGTCGAGCATCCGCAAATTATTGCTATTATTTTATCTTTACTGGATGCAGATCAGTCTGCTGAGGTATTGGCATTATTACCAGAAAATTTGCGTACGGATATTATTATGAGAATTGCCATGATGGAAAGTGTGCAGCCATCAGCTATCAAAGAGCTAGACGAGATGATGGAAAAACAGTTAACAGGTAGTGAGAGTGTTAAATCTTCTAATGTGGGAGGTGTTGATGCTGCGGCCGATATTCTCAACTTCCTGGAAGGCAGTTTAAGTGAAGAAATGATGGAGGGCATTAGTGAAAGCGATGCCGATTTAGGGCAGCAAATTCAGGACAAAATGTTTGTGTTTGCCGATTTGATTAATGTTGATGATCGTGGCATCCAAACCTTATTAAGAGAAGTATCTACTGACCAGTTGTTGGTGGCTTTGAGAGGTGTGAGTGAAGCGCTGAGAGATAAAATATTTGGCAACATGTCTAAACGTGCTGCAGAAATGCTCAGGGATGATCTTGAAGCCGCGCCTCCTACAAAATTAAGTGAGGTTGAACTGGCACAAAAAGATATTCTGGGTATTGCCAAAAAATTGGCAGAGTCTGGCGAAATGATGCTGGGAAGTAGTGGTGGTGATGAGCTCGTCTAAAGAACAGCCCTTCTCGGAAGCTGAATTAAAGGCCCTGGGTCTGTGGGATGTAGCGGAACAATTTGGTAGAAAAAAAACCAAAACATCACCGAAACCTGATGCAGCGAATGTAACGTTAACTGTGGAACAAATTGAAAACATGCAAAAGCAGGCATATGACGAAGCTTTTGCGCAAGGGCAAAAAGAAGGTCACGACAAAGGTTTTCAGGAAGGAGAAACAAAAGGTTATGATCAAGGGTTTGAACAAGGCAAGGCAGAAGGATCAAAAAAAGGATATGAAGAAAATCTGCATTTATTACGAAAACAAACTGCTGAATTTGTTAGTTTATTAGAGTCGTTGAGCGAGCCATTTAAAGAACTTGATCAAGCGGTAGAAAAAGAGTTGGTGGATTTGTCTATAGGCATTGCAAATCAGTTAATACGAAGAGAAATTAAAATAGACCCAGGTCAGATTGTTGCTGTCATCAGAGAAGCCGTTAACGCTTTGCCCATAGCATCTCAAAATTTAACGCTCCGCATGCATCCGGAAGATGCAGAACTGGTTCGCTCATCCTTAGCATTAGATGATATTTCCCCTCCCTGGAATATTATTGAAGAGCCTTTAATTACACGAGGTGGCTGCAAAGTAGAAACTGAAACCTCTAACATTGATGTAACCGTAGAAAATAAACTGGCAACAATTGTTACCACTATATTAGGTGGTGAAAGAGAAGAGGATAAGGCGTAGTGATTCCGGCAGCGAGTCGTAGCGAAATTTGGCTAAAAAAATTAAAACCTTATACAGAAAGGCTAACAGAAATACCTGAACTTATTGTTGAAGGAAAATTGTCTCGCATGGTTGGGCTGACATTGGAAGCGGAAGGCTGTCGGGCATCGATTGGTTCATTGTGCTGGGTTGAGACAAAATCTGGAAAAAAAATAGGTGCGGAAGTGGTTGGTTTTTCCGGTGGACGGGTTTTCTTGATGCCCACAGGCAATACCTATGGTCTGGAGCCTGGATGCAGAGTTATACCGTTAGGGAAAAATAGTTTGGCAAAAGTGGGCTTTAGTTTACTAGGCCGCGTATTAGATGGTGCAGGGAACCCTTTGGATGACAAAGGACCATTAAAAACCGATGCAACTATTTCTCTAGGTGGGAAACAGGTCAACCCGTTATCTAGAAAACCTATACGAGACTCTTTGGATGTGGGAGTAAGAGCGATTAATTCAATACTTGCTGTAGGCCGTGGTCAACGCATGGGGTTGTTTGCAGGCACGGGGGTGGGGAAAAGTGTGCTGTTAGGGATGATGACCAAATATACCAGCGCGGATATTGTTGTTGTTGGGCTGATAGGCGAAAGGGGACGGGAAGTTAATGAGTTTGTATTGAAAATTCTGGGAGAGGAAGGAATGCAGAGAGCCGTTGTTGTTGCTTCTCCCGCAGATGATTCACCTCTAATGCGAGTACATGGTGCTATGCTGGCAACTAGTATTGCCGAATATTTCAGAGACCAGGGATTAGATGTTTTGCTATTAATGGACTCTTTGACTCGCTATGCACAGGCTCATAGAGAAATTGCTCTGGCTATAGATGAGCCGCCAGCAACCAAAGGTTATCCTCCATCAGTGTTTGCAAAACTACCCCATCTTGTAGAAAGAGCGGGAAATGCGGATGAGGGCGGAGGTTCAATCACAGCATTTTACACTGTGTTGGCAGAAGGAGATGATACTAATGATCCCATTGCAGATGCTGCCAGAGGCGTGCTGGATGGTCATATCGTTTTATCCCGGAGTCTGGCTGAGTCCGGACATTTTCCAGCCATTGATATTGAAGCATCAATTAGTCGGGTGATGCCAGATATAAGTGACAGCAGACATATGGAACTGGCCAGGGAACTAAGGCGCTTGTACTCACTTTATCAACAGAATAAGGATCTGATCAGTGTGGGTGCATATCAGCCAGGTTCGGACCCTAGAATTGATGAGGCGATAGAAAAAAACACCCTGATTCAGGATTTTTTGCAGCAAGGAATGGATGAAGCCGTTGATATTAGTCGTAGTTTGAGTGAGCTTGAGGTCTTGCTGAGTGCAGGTGTGAACTAATGAAAAAAAAATCACAAAGATTGCAAGTAATTGTTGATCTGAATGCTGATAATGAAAAAAAGGCATTAGAAGAATTGGGAAAAGCATTAAGTAACAAACAGGAATTACAAACGCAGTTAGATCATTTGCAACAATACCAGCATGAATATAAGCATAAGTACCAATCGATAAGTAAATTAGGCGTTAACATAGCTCAGCTTCTTGAATTCAGGTCTTTTATTAGTAAACTGGATCTAGCGATAGAAGAACAGAAACAAGGGATATTAAGGCAGGAAAACAATGTGGTTTTGGCTAGAAAAAACTGGGAAAAACACCACCAGAAAACCAGTAGTTTGCAGAAAGTGCGTGACTCTGCATTAGCGGAAGAGGTCAAACTTGAAAATAAAAGAGAGCAAAATGAGCAGGATGAACGGGCAACAAGGAGTGGTAGAGGGAATGGCACAAGAAATGCTTAATCACTGTTAAGGGTTTCGGAGAGTTTAAATGAATATCGACAGTACAAGTTCACACTCTTTACTATCGTCAGTTGATGGTCTAGAAAAATTACAGCAGACTCTAGAGCTTGATAGTGGTCTATCTCGCGAGTTTTCTGATACTTTAATGGAGAAAATAAAACAACTCAATAGTTCAGTTAAAGTTGATTCTTTAACTGAAATAGGGGTATTCAATATACCTAAAAATACTGATAAACTGCATGGAATTGCCGCTTTTATGTCTGATAATCAGGCAGTAGTAGATTTCAATAGTTCAATTGGCAAAGGTTTGCCTATGGTCAATAAGTTTGAAAAGAACATTGATCTGGAAAATACACTGGAAGCGCTGACAAGTGTAATTAATACGCTAGAAGACGTTGATTCAGACATTAAATTAGATGGCTTGCTTGAAAAAATTGAGCTTGTAAAAGAAGCGGTGCCAGAACCGTCTGAATTGTTTGAAAAACTAGACAGCATAGGCAAAGAGCTACAAGAAATATCAAAAGCAGAGATGTTGGCGCTAGATACAGCCCCGCTGAACTTGGTTGTAGCTGAAGCACCAGAGAACAGTAAAATTGCTAAAGAAAACTTATTGCAACAGCGGTCTAAATTAGAAAGTGAAGACATTGATGAAAACTTGTTGATCAAGGATATGCTTACATCGATTAGTCTGGAAGATCGATTGGAAAAAGTAGATGCGGAAATACAGCAATTAAGAGATTTTGTTTTAACAGAAAATAGTTTAAAAAACCCGGTTGATCTGGAAAGCCAAATAGACATTATAGCAACAGGTGTTGAGTCTATAATAAATTCCCTGGTTAAAAATGGTTCAGAGAAATTAAATGAACAATCAGAACTTGATGTCGATCATTATCAATTAGCAGCAAGTAAAGAAAATAGACTACAAGTTGCAAATCAGATTGCAGCGATAGTTGCAACAATGAATGAACCTCAAGTGCGAGAAAATGAGGCAGTAGTAGCTGCTTTACCAGAGTTAAATACAGAACAAAAAAAGGAAAATTTAGCAGTTATCAATATGGCAGAGGAAAGGTCTTTGGGTATCACTGCTAAAGCCGAGTCTGATACTCTGTTGCAACAACAAAATACATTGAGTAAACAGGAACAGGAAAATCCAGTCATTGTTGCTAAACAAAATGAAAACAAAGATTTTCTGAGCGATAAAAATCCAGAGTCAATTACAGATAAAGTATTGCCCAAATTTGCAACGGATATTGCAATGCTCAATAGGGCAGTAATGACTGAAAATAAATCAGAAATTCCTGCCATGACAAAACACTTCGCGCATCCCGAGTGGAATAAAGAAATCAGCGAACGTGTTATCTGGATGCATAAGCAAGAAATACCTTCAGCAGAACTTAGGTTAAACCCAAAACATTTAGGCCCCATTACTATTAAAGTAGATGTTAGTCAGGATCAGGCAACCGTCGTTTTTACCGCACAGCATGTCGCAGTTAAAGAAGCCATTGAGTTGGCAATTCCAAAATTAAGAGAAATGTTTTCAGCTCAACAACTTAATTTGGCAGAAGTGAATGTTTCTCAGCAAGATTCGGGGCAAAAGCAGTCAAGAAATTTTTCTCAAATGGGCGGTGAAGCTGGGGGACACGGGCATAGAGATGACAAAGAAATGGCTAATAACAAACATGCAGACAATGCAATGGACATTGTAGACGAAATTGAAGCAGGTAGAGCGATTGTCAGCAATGGGATATTAAGTATTTTTGCTTGATCCTAGAAAGATCAGTTGGGCGCGGAATTATAGTGCAAGATATTGGTTTTACAGTGTTTTAAAAAAATCTGAGCTTCACCCATTCGGTTAAGCGGGCATTTTTTTGAGGTGCTGTGGAATCAAGAGCTTGTGCTAGAATCTGTGATCCAACTGATTTTTCTAGGTTGATAAGACCAGGCTGTATTATGCCGTTCTAAATGCCAGAATATGTGAACTTTTTCACATTTCTAAACAATTAGTACCTCAGTACAATACCGTAGTCAAAAGTATGGGTATAAACTTAACTCAACATCAATTCTTAGGAGATGATCATGAATTACGAATTTGAAAACGTAGATTACGAAGATATGGATGATTTAGTTTTATCAGATCACATTGAATTTAATCATGATCAATCCGGAGAATTTTTAATGGAAGCGCTAGATACAGAATACGGATATTAGCTTTATACATACCTCCTCCTTTCTTTTACCCAGTGAAATTAGTAGCTGGGTTTTTTTTGTCAAAAAAATCTCTAAGGTAACTTTATTTCGTCAGACCACCTTAACTCGCAAGTTCTAATATCATCAGCTGTTAATCAGCGTCGAAATTTTGGCAGTTTTGTTAAAAAACATGGCTATGAACTAACCACAGGTTGGGTTGAAAATAGGTTCATAATTAGCTAAACAATTTTCAGCGTGGAAGTGAGGCTTTAGCCTCGCCTGAATCATGCGAGGCTAAAGCCTCACTTCCAAAAGATAACCTGTGGTTTGAATATAACCATGTAAAAAAAAGCATCTGATAACCACTATAATTGTCTAATACATTGTTTTTTCAGTGCTTAATTATTTTAAATAACTATTATCCTAGAAAAATCAGTTGGATCACGGATTCTAGCACAACCCATTGATTCCACAGAACTTAAAAAAAATGCCCACCTAACCGAATGGGTGAGGCTAAGATTTTTTCAAAGCACTGTGAAACCAATGGATTGCACTATAATTTCGCGCCCAACTGATCTTTCTAGGATTATTAAAGTACAGGTTAAACTTTAGAATAAGTTATTCCCAGTTGTTTTTAATGTTGTTTTAATGAACTGTCATTTCGACCAGCGGGACGACTTGCACGGACAGACATATTGCTTCTGCAATATCTGCATTCACCACCTCCGTGTGGTTTATGCTGGAGGTAGGGCAATGCAGAAGCTATTGCCGAGAAATCTTTTTGCTATTACAACGAACCGTAAGTTTGTGCATATAATAATTCGTCATTCCCGAAGTCTTTTATCGGGAATCTATTCTTGGACAGCCTCCCAGGGTAACGTTATAACCGAAAGTAACCTGCATAGACTTTTGTAACACCAAGGGCGTTATCAAGATGTAATGTATTTCAACAAAAATATGCAGTAATTGCCAAAAAACGTCAGTATTTTTTTCAGTATGAAAAGAATTGTATTTTTAATCCAATAAAATCAGCAATATAGATAATGGCATGACTTATGCTTTTAATTAATCATAAGGTGTTTCATTACCTCAAACTGCAATTTTAACTCAGTATCGATTTTTGGAGATGACCATGGATTATGAATTTGAAAACGTAGATTACGAAGATATGGATGATTTAGCTTTGCTAGATCACATAGAATTTAACAATGATCAACCTGAAGCATTTTGTATGGATTCGCTCGATACGGTGTATGGATATTAGTTTTATTGTAGCAGTACTTCATCCCTCCTAGACAACCCAGTGAATTTAGTAGCTGGGTTTTTTTTGTCTAATTCCCAGAAAAAAAATAACATGGCTGTTAACAAACCACAGGTAGTTTAAATTGTAGGCTATTTCTTGTTTGGGTTTCAAGATTGTTGGCAGCATAGATGCTACTATCAAGGCTATATGGAAGTGTTTACGCTATATCTTAAAACTTGAATAGGATGCAAACTGTGGTAAGTTCATAGCCATGAAAAACAATTTAGTTAACGACTCTGAAAAATGCAAGGTATTTAAATCATGAGTTGTTAATAAAAATAACAAAATAAATCAACTTGTTACTGGCGTCCCGAGAGGGAGTCGAATCATGCTTTTCTATCCCTTAACTAGTGCAGGTTAATAAATATATATTTATAGGTTTACCGTCATATTTACCGTCACTTTTCTTCTCTAATTTTGCTGTGGATGTAGCAAGTACGATCATTCATATTGGCTTGATTTTTAGTTTATTATAGTAGTTATCAAGTCAACTCTGTTGAATTCATTTATGACTGAACTTTTAACATTTCATGTTATTCTTAAAGTTTAAGGTCAAATGAATAATTTGAACTGATGGTATTAGTTCAAAACTGAAAGGAAAATATAATGTATGCTGAAAAAATGATTCTTGAAACTAATCAACAAGGACAAATTATAAGTTTGCCCACATTGCCTCCAAATGCCCAGTTAGAAGCTATTTTTTTAGTTTTGGATCAAAACACAAAGAAAAGTAGAAAAGGTCCTTCAAAAAAAATTGCAGGAAAAGGAAAAATAACGGGTGATATTATGACTCCTGTTGTTGATGCTGGAGACTGGGATACGTTAAATTGATTTTGTTAGATACGCATATATGGATACGTTGGATTCTTAACGATAACCCATTATCACAAACAATAATTGATATTATTGAATCAAGTGATGCTGAGCTTGCAGTTTCTGCAATTTCCACATGGGAATTAGTATTGCTGGAAAAACGTAAAAGGATTGAATTGCCTTTGCCTGTAGATGAATGGTTGGAGGAGGCTTTATTAGGGTCTGGTGTTCAATCACTGCCCATTTCGTCAGAGATTGCTTTTTTGGCTGGCTCCCTCCCTTCTAGAGCATCACAAAGACCCTGCCGATAGAATTATTATCGCCACAAGCATTGTAAATGATACTCAGCTAATTAGTTTTGACACTGCATTCCCACTGTATTCAGAATTGGAAGGTCGCTTAATTGCCGAGACTTAGGTTTTTGCATTAATTATTTTCAGTGATTAAAGTAGAGGCCTGAATAAGCTTCATGAAGAAGCAAGTAAACTCAAGATTAAAGCACAACAAAGGCACCAGCTTAGCGAGAGGATAAGAGATAAGTACCCTAAATAAGTTATCACATTGATTATGTTTTTAGTTCAAGGGCTTCTGGTATTAAGTTTTAATCAAAATTAACATTAACATAGAGATGTAATCAGATTGACATGTCTATTTAGTAGCTCTTTTATGAAAACATGGTTGAGGAAATACAGCAGCAAATTGTTGAATTAGAAAATAAAATTCAGGCCTTGGATAAGGAACGAGAGATATTTTCAAAACAACTAAATCATCTCAAAAAACTCAGCAGTAAAAACACCTCTACATCAGTAACTCAATACTCATCAAGTACAGAGAAAATTCATTTATTTAAAAACCTTTTCAAAGGACGTGAAGATGTTTACCCCAAATATTGGGAAAGCGCTAAAACAGGAAAATCAGGATACTCTCCAGTTTGCGGAAATGAATGGAAAACAGGTCTTTGTGATAAACCGCGAGTAAAATGTAGCGTTTGTACAAACCGTTCTTATTTACCAGTTACAGACCAAGTTATACAAAACCATCTTTCAGGTATCGATAGTCATAATAGTTATTCTGCAAATTTTGTCATAGGTGTCTATCCATTATTAACAGATGAACGTTGCTGGTTTGATGAGCAACCAACTATTCAAAAGGTGTATGCTGTATTGATTGAAGATGAAGAAAGGAACCGTGTGATTATCGAAGATTTGAAAAAACTGCTTAAAGAAAAACGTTCACCATTAATTTTAACTGAACGTAAAGCTCACGTCACTTTACTGGCAGAAAAAATCAGTAGTTTTTGCAATAATGTTGTTGTTCTACAAGGTGGGACAGGACAAAAGCAACGTAAACAAATTATGGAAAGACTGAAAAATATTCCTGATAATGAAGAACATGTGTTGATTTCCACAGGTCGTTATTTAGGCGAAGGTTTTGATGATGCTCGATTAGATACTTTGCAGTTGGTAATGCCAGTTTCTTGGAAGGGAACATTGACACAATATGTGGGTAGATTACATCGTTTACATCATTCCAAAACAAAAGTATTAATTTATGACTATGTAGATGAAGTCCAGATGTTAGTTAGAATGAGTGAAAAACGAGTGTCTGGCTATAAGAGTTTGGGGTATAGCATCTCAGTCAGACAAAAATAACTGTAGACAATTGAAATATCAAAAAAAGTTCTCGCACTTTATCTTCTTTGCCAGAGAGAAGGCAGAGGTGAGGGATAAATAGAACGTAAGAATTTCTGTGCTGAATAGTATCAAAAATAAAAAACAAGAATAGTCAGAATCAAGGTATATTTTTAAGTACTAACCCCCTCTGTGTCAGGATAGTTGTCGGTTGATGTGGCTAAAAATTCATCACTTCAGAATGTCATGCTATCTATCGTGAGGTAGACCGAGCAAAGCATGGTATAAACTTGTTTGGGAAGCCTTTTGATTGGGGTTTGTGTACTGATGAGGTTAAGCTTATTACGGGCAGGGTAAAGGGTATGCTGCACAAAACTCACCCAGATGAACAACAAGGCTTTATTGAGCAATTTCATAAAATGACACAGTGCATAGTATGGATCAGGGAGGGTATACCCTTTCCTACTGATGATATAAGCGCAACTGGACACGACTCAGGAAAGCACTTGCCGCAATAATCTGAAAAATAAGAAAATATCTCCCCGCTACTTTATGGCGTATCTTGTATGGGCGCGGGGGAGTGATGGTTTTAACAATGTATTGACATACTTCATAATCAAGCTTATCCTGAAAAGGCACTGGCTAAATCCAGTGTCGGGATTAGGACCCCGTTATATCAAGGTGCAAGTAAAGCGCACCTATTCTGGTATTGCGCTTTTTTTATGCCCATAGTTTTTATGGTGGGTTGTGCTGGGCAGACTTCGGTCTGGCCGTTTCCTTGATGCGGTAGTCCTAACCCGGTACAGCCTGCCACCCAAAGTTTAGGACCTTTAGGTGGCTTCAACTTAAATCAAGGAGAAACCGCAATGCGTAACCACACTCAAAATCCCAACTCATCTGAAAATGTAGTTGCCCTCACAAAGGTTAGTCAGATAAAATCAGACGAGTATCAAAATCAGCAACCAAGCTGAAACCTCAAACCAAGCAACCCAAAAATAAAAGCTTCAATCATTTTTTAATCTGGTTAAATCCATAAAAGGCAAGCCTGCTATTATCTGTACAGCTTTAACAGGCGAACAAGCAACAAGTCTTGTCACGGCATTGGATAATGAATTAAACAGCCCCTTATTGATTAAATTTGCAGGTGTGGAGGTGGCAAAATGAATGCTAATAGTTCAGCAGTGAAAATCCCTTATTTCATCTCAGATAATAACGGTAAATATAAAGCTACACGCGCCTTAACTGAAAAGCAGATCATGAGTGCAGCCAAAGCACTAATAAAAAAGAAATTTACCAAAGGGAATACCATAACAAGCACAGATGCTACAAAGGCTTTTTTACGCGCACAATATGCCAATTATGAATATGAAGTGTTTATATGCATCTTTTTAGATAATCAACACCGGGTTATTAAAGTAGTTGAAATGTTTAGAGGTACGATAGACGGGGCAGCCGTTTACCCAAGAGAAGTTGTTAAAAAAGCATTAGAATGAAATGCAGCAGCGGTTATATTTTCTCATAATCATCTAAGCGGTATAGATAGGCCAAGTGATGCTGATAAATGGATTACTGATAAGCTAAAGAAAGCTCTTGATTTAGTCGCTATACTGGTACTAGATCACATTATCGTTGGTGGTTCTAAACTGTATTCTTTTGCTGAGCGTGGGTTGTTGTAGTTTATTCTAAATTTTTTATTTCAGTAGTATGTTGGATAATGGAAAACCAAACCAAACCAAACCAAACCAAACCAAACCAAACTGTTTGAATAACTCATCACTCACGGAGAGAATATGAAACAAATAATTAGATTATTCGCATTAGGAATGCTACTTATTTTAATGACCGGCTGCATGACATTTTCAGGAGATAAGCTTTCTGCACTTGAACCATTAAAGCCATTAATATCACCTACAATAGAAATTACTGTAAGCAAAGATTATCAATACGATATTGATGTAATGCAGGTTATAACCAGCAACAAAGATGGTCGGATGGTAAATAAAAGAGTGATTGAGACTTTATGGAAAGACAATGGTTATATTTCTGATTCAACCTATGTAAAGCTTGGAGCATTCACAAGTAATGCTGATTACAATTTGACTTTATCTGGCAATCACATAGTTGATTCAAGTATCGCAATGCAGATATTAAGTGGACTTACTCTAACAATAATTCCTTACACTGTAGACCAAGAATATAACTTGGTATATAAATTAGAACTAAAGTTTCGGAGTTCATTCTACCCTCAAAAAAGGTTGCGCAACATTGATTTATAAAGCCTCAAGTCTAAGTGTCTTTAGGTCAAGTTGAAGGACTTGCACAAAAAAGCATTGTATGTGTGTTTCAATGGTTTCCAGAATCAACGTAACCGCATCACCTAATATCGTTTTTA
>JAKIUK010000012.1 GCA_021647585.1 Methylococcaceae bacterium | reverse complement strand
ATCATTCATAAAAAACACTGCATAGAAAACAGGTCTACTGAATGACGATTTCAGAGGGAAGGTTTTTATGTGGAAAATGGAAAGTAAAAACAAATAAAATTAGGTGTTTACAAGGTTATGACAGGATGATAGCAATGACAATGGACATATAATGCTGGACCGTTGATGATTGGCTGGATTTTTTATTCATCAACTTAGTATAGTGAGCGTATTGAAGTTACAGAAGAAATTTTTTCGAATGGATTGTTGTTAAATCAAATAGATAGGTAGACTTGGATGATTAAAGTTTTATTAGTTGATGATCACGAATTAGTAAGGACAGGTATTGAATCATTACTTGCTGGACATGATGATATCGCTGTCGTAGCTACTGCTAATTGCGGAGAAAATGTACTTGATATTCTAGAACAAAGTTTACCAGATGTTATTTTGATGGATGTTAATATGCCTGGAATTGGGGGGGTAGAAGCATGCCGTAGGGTATTGCAGCGGTATCCTGATATGAAAATCATTGCTTTATCTGTACATAATGATGGGCCTATTCCTCAGCAGTTGTTAAAGTTAGGTGCATCGGGGTTTATTTCAAAGGGTTCAACAGTAGATGAAATGGTAAGTGCAATTCGAACGGTAATTAATGGCAAACGATATTTATGTTCAGAGGTGGCGAATAATTTAGCCTTTCAGAATCTCCCAGGAGAAGGATCCCCTTTTTCGAAGCTTTCGCAAAGAGAATCTGAAGTGGTTAATTTGATATTGCAAGGAAAAAGCATTAAAGAAATGTCAGAATTATTGGTCTTAAGTGATAAAACAGTGAACACTTATCGATATCGCTTGTATGATAAATTAAAAGTAAAAAATGATGTGGAGTTGACTCGCATGGCGGTAAAATTTAATCATATTGACAGCGGTTTGATTTAGCCCAGCAACAGCTCTGAAGATTAACAAAAACCCATCACACCATTGTAAATAGGCTATTTATCTCAGTCGTCTTACACTAATTCTTGAGCTTTAATAAAGGCATCTCTAAAATCCAGATAAACCGGGGTTTCGTTTTCCAGAATTAATTTCAGTAGTTTATGTTGTAATTTGTATTTAATGTTTCCAATAGCTAATGCACCGATACCTATTGCATTTTTTGGCTGATCAAGAATTACACCATTGTCGTTAGCCTGAATACCGGCGATTCCGGCAGGTGGAACAGCATTGACATCGCCAGCTACCTTAAGTTGTTTTGCTTGAGCCAGGACTTCAGAACTTAATACTTGTATACCTGCTTTTGCTGTACAAAATATAATGTCAGCATCTTCTATCAGTAGTGCTTTTTCTTGGTCAGAACCGGCTTTGGCGCCTGTTAAGTTGCTGTGACAACGACGATTGTATTCTTTGGCAGCGTCAGTTGCTGTATCAAGAGACATATGATCAACCAGTGCAGTTGTCGCTCCAGCAAGTGAAGCAATAACACCTGTTGCTATACCAACAGGCCCTGTACCTCCAAAAACAAGAGCTTTACAGTCTTTTAGTTGTTTATCATGTTTTGTTTTTAGTTCTTTTTCTACACAGGCAACTAAGGCTGCAGCAGTTGTAAAAGCACCGCTAGGGTCAGCAAGTATTGATACTTCAAAGGGTGGAACCATGGCCTGTTTTGCACTGTTCATCATATCAAGAGCCAGTCCTAAGTCTCTTCCTCCAATAAAAATACCGGTGCGTTTAATTCCAGCTGGACTACGCGAAAAGATAGTATCTTGAGTAAGGCCGTGAACACTTTCTAGCTTGACGTTGTTATAGGGCATCAAAATATCGAAGCCTGTATCTAATGCCATATTGATATCGAAAGGACTATTGTTGGGCATTGGGTCAAACATATGAAGAATACTGCGCTTGGACATATTACTTCCTTATTTGGATAAATTAATTATTTGTCGAGCTACTTCAAATGCATGTTCAAAATGAATAAAAATGGGTTGCTCGCTTTCAATCATCTCCTTTAACAAGCGACTTTGTGTTTGATATTTAATATTACCAATTGCTAAGGCGCCTAAACCTACTGCTCCGCTTGTACTGCCTTGCAGTTCTTTACCGTTATCAAAAGCATCAAGACCCACAATACCAGAAGGGGGAACTGCATTAATGTCTGCTGCCACTTTAAGTTGCGATGCAGATGCAATATGTTCAGCACTGAGTAGTTCTATTCCCGCTGCACCTGTTGCAAATACAATGTCGGTAGTTTTTATATATTCAGCTTTGTCCGCATCAACTCCTGCTTCTATGGCGATTTTTCCTTCACCAAACTCATCATTACAAAGTTCTGCTATACGTAGTGTCTTATCCAGTTGCCGGCCAATAATTCTGACATTTGCCCCTGCCTGAGATGCTAGAACTGCTGCAGCTTGTCCAACCGGACCTGTACCACCCAGAGCAAGCAAATTTTTGCCTTCAAGTGTAGTATTGAATTTTGTTTCCAGTTCTTTTTCAACGCAAGCCACCATGCCTGCCGCAGTAGTAAAAGCCCCGCTCGGGTCGGCAAAAACAGAAACTTCGAAAGGAGAAAACATAGCATTCTTTGCGTTTTTTAGCATATCCCTGGCTTGCTTGGTATCTCTGCCTCCGATAAATATTCCCGTATTTTTAAGGCCCTTAGGACTGCGAGAAAAAATAACATCTTGAATTAACCCTTTTACTTCACTTGGTTCTACATTGGTATAGGGTATTGCTGCTACCCATCCTGCATCCATTGCCATATTTACATCAAATGGACTTAAGTTTTTGGCTGTGGTTAGCATATGTAAGATGAATGTTTTTTCCATGATTATCTCTAGAGTAAGTGTGCTTGCCAATAATTATAAAAGAATTATTGGCAAGATTATAGTTTTAGGGTATTGAGTCCAGCAAAAAAAAGTTAATTTGTGTATTATTCACACTATTTTACTCGTTGGAGAATTTGATAATGCATAATGTTACATTGATTAAAGGTGATGGTATTGGTCCTTCTATAATGGAGGTGGCTGTCAAAATTATTGATGCAACTGGCGTAAAAATTAACTGGGAAGAGGCTGATGCAGGTATGGCAGCCTTTGATAAGCACGGGACGCCCATTCCTGATGAAACATTGGCTTCTATTGATAAAAACAGAGTTGCCTATAAAGGGCCGTTAACTACACCTGTTGGAGGTGGGTTTAGAAGTATAAATGTGGCATTGCGGCAGAAATATGATTTGTATGCCAATGTACGTCCGGCTAAAACATGGAAAGGAGCACAAACTCGATACGAAAATGTAGATATTGTGGTGGTGAGAGAAAACACCGAAGGTTTATATTTAGGACTTGAACATTATTTAACCCGACAGAAAGATGTTGCCGAAAGTTTGGCTGTTATTACCAAAGAAGGCTCTGAGCGTATTATGGAATATGCTTTTAAATATGCTAAAGAAAATGGGCGAAAAAAAGTAACAGCATGTCATAAAGCAAATATTTTAAAGTACACCTCAGGTTTGTTTTTAGATACTGCAAGAGAAGTAGCCGAAAGGTATCCTGAGATCGAATTTGAAGAGATGATTGTTGATGCAACTTGTATGCATATGGTTATGAACCCACAACAGTTTGATGTGGTGGTAACGACTAATATGTTTGGTGATATTTTGTCTGATCTAACAGCAGGCTTAGTGGGTGGTTTAGGTTTGATTCCTGGTGCTAATATTGGTGCTGACGCGGCGTTGTTTGAAGCAGTTCATGGCAGTGCGCCTGATATTGCTGGAAAAAATATTGCCAACCCAACCGCTGTGATTATGGCAGGTGTCATGATGCTACATCATTTGGGTGAGACGGATGCTGCCAATAGAATTAAAGCCGCTGTGGAAAAGGTTGTGGGAGAGGGAAAGCAGGTTACACCCGATTTAAATCCTGATTCTAAAACGGGTACAGTTGAAATGGGTGATGCAATAATTGCTGCTTTATAAGGTATCTAATTACTTCCAGTGCCGTTCTCGTGCTGGGGTGGTACTGTCTTATCTTTAAATATGTTAGAAAAAATACAGCAACGGCGTACTGCCTATGATGCCAGAAATGCCCAGCCAGATAAAGAAAAGCTGAGTCAAATAATATGTAATAAATTTATTGCAAAATATACCTATCAGCAGGCAACGACTGTTATGTGGTATATACATTGTCGTTCAGAAGTCAGGACTTTAAATGCGTTATATGCTGAGATTGATAGCTCAAAAAGAATTGTGATTCCTTATTGTACGACTGATTGTGGAGGACGAAATAAACTGGGTTTATGGTTGCTTGAAGATTTGGCTGAATTAATTCCAGGAACATGGGGCATTTTAGAGCCTCCAAAAATAAGGTGGGGGGAGTTTGGAAAAGAAGTGTTACCCCAAGAACTTGATTTGATCATGGTTCCAGGTGTTGCCTTTGATAAAAAGGGCGGGCGGCTAGGAAATGGTGCTGGCTATTATGATAGGTTGTTACAGAATGTTCGGGCTGATACAGAATTAACAGCTGTTTGTTTTGAATCACAATTGTGTGACAACGTTATAATGGAAAAGCATGATGTGTATATGAATTTTATCCTAACTGAGAAAAACTGTTATAGCTCTAAGGCGGGTTGACGAAAAAAAGTTACCAACCTTACTTGTCTTTTTATTCCTAACTAAACGATCTCAATCGTTGCGTAGAATAACTATGCGCCTCTTGAGATAGTTTAATCAGAAACAAATATTCTTCGCAATCTTGGTAACTTTATTCCATCAAACCACCTAAAAAAATGGACTTAACTATAGAAAAAGCTAATCTGGATTCAACCCCAGCCTTTGTTATTGATGAAAACAGGTTGATTAAAAACTTATCAGACCTAGTCGAGCTAAAAAGACAGTCGGGTTGTCAGGTTCTATATTCAATGAAAGCCTTGCCTTTTGGAATGGTTTTGAAACTTGCAAAAAAATATCTGGATGGTTTGTCAGTCAGCTCATTATTTGAGGCACGATTAGCTAAAGAAATTTTAGGAGATACAGGACATATACATATCTCCACACCCGGACTCAGGGATGATGAATTTAACCAGGTCATTGAACTCTGTTCACATATCAGTTTTAATTCAATTTGCCAATATCAACGGTTGGCTGGTTTTGCTACCAATCGATGTGCAGTGGGTTTAAGGCTAAATCCTAAGCTTTCTTTTACAAACGATTCACGTTTTGATCCTTGCCGACTCTATTCAAAATTAGGTATTGATATTGACTCTCTGGGTTCAATAATGGATAAAATAGAAGGTCTTCATTTTCACACTGTTTTTTCTACTACGGATTATATACCCTTGGTAGAGACTGTTGCCCTGCTCAAACATAAACTGGGAGATAAACTGTCCCAATTGAAATGGTTGAATTTGGGTGGAGGGTATCTTTATAGTCAAATACAGAACCATCAACCTTTTATTGATTTAGTTAAACAATTAAAAGTAGCATACGACCTTGAGGTATATATTGAACCGGGTAAGGCCATAGTAGGCGATGCGGGTTATCTGGTAACATCCGTGATAGATTGTTTTACCAGTGATGGGAAAACAATTGTGGTATTAGACACATCGGTCAATCACAATCCTGAAATTTTTGAATATCAGAGAAAGCCAGAATTGCTGGAAGCAAATGGGGAGGGTAAGTATTCATGTCTTTTGGTAGGTTCAAGCTGTTTAGCAGGCGACTTATTTGGTGAGTATCAGTTTGAAAGTATGCCCAAGTTAGGTGATAGGCTGGTTTTTCCTAATGTTGGGGCCTATAGTCTGATTAAAGCCAATCGATTTAATGGCTATAATTTACCTGATATTTATAAAATTGATACAGAAAATAATTTAAAATTGATTAAACAGAACAATTACCTGAATTACCGTGAACAATGGACTTAGATAAATGAAAGCTATTTTAATGACAGCTAAAGGGACATCAGATGTATTGCAATATTCTGACATTGCAGAACCCGAAATAACTAAACCCAGTCATGTAAAAATTAAGATAATGGCTGCAGGTATCAATCCCATTGATACCAAAATACGTAAAAATGGCACCTTCTATCAGCACCCTTTACCCGTTGTCCTAGGTTGTGATGGAGCAGGAGAAATTGTTTCTGTTGGCGATGCGGTCAATGAATATCAAATAGGTGATGAAGTCTGGTTCTGTCATGGTGGATTAGGAAAAGAACAGGGGTGTTATGCCGAATACACTGTAATTGATAGTCGCTGGATAGCATTAAAGCCAAATAACAGTACTTTTATAGAAGCAGCTGCCATGCCTTTGATTTTAATTACGGCTTGGGGAGCTCTATTTAATAAAGGTGACTTACAATCTGCGCAGACAGTTTTGATTCATGCCGGTGCAGGTGGGGTTGGGCATGTTGCTATACAGTTAGCAAAATTGAAAGGCGCTAAGGTGATAGCTACAGTGAGTTCGGAAGAAAAATCTGCGTTTGCAAGGTCTTTAGGTGCAGATCATACGATTATTTATTCAGAGAACGGCTTTATTGATAAGGTTAATCATCTTACTGAAGGCAAAGGTGCAAATCTAGTGCTTGATACTGTAGGGGGTGATGTGTTTAAAGACAGCATTTTAGCAACAGCTTATTTCGGTAGATTAATAACTTTGCTGGATCCAGGTACCCCGCTTTTAGCGGAAGCCAGAATGAAAAATCTTTTGCTGGGTTTCGAACTTATGTTAACGCCAATACTTAAGGGATTAGATAGTGCAAGAGATCATCATGTGGATATTCTGAAGTGTTGTGCTAAATGGATAGATGAAGGTGTTTTAAAAGTACATATTTCAGATGTTTTTTTATTGCAACAAGCGGTTTTGGCGCACAATAAAATAGAACTGGGCCATGCCATGGGGAAAATAGTATTGGAAGTATAAGGAGCACCTTAGGAGGATAGTGTTTCTATTTATTCCGGGTAAAAAACTTTAAAAATTTCTTCAAATTCATCATAGGATTTGTCGATGATAGTACTCAAATCTGTTGGTGAAATCTCTAAACCAGTTACCACTGTGTCATAATAAGCTAAGTCAATTTTACTGTAACTATCTGCCAATCGTATGATGGATGCAATTTTGTGGTAAGTTTCGGCGTTATCAGGGTATGGGTGTAATCTTAAACTTTCAGTAATAATAGAGGGTAATTTCCACAGCTTTGTTAGTTCGGCACCTGCTTTATAATGATCAAAGCCGATGATACTACGCTCAGTATTGATTTCATCAACATCTGTCGGGTTGTCCAGTGCCTGGACTATCAAGCTGACTTCTTTGGCTAATTCTGGAATACGACGAAAAAAAACCAGTTGACCTATGTTATGCAGTAGGCCACAAATAAAAGCGTCATCAGCAAAGTCGTTATCCAGATGTTGATCAATATTATGTGCAATTAATGCGCAGCGTAGGCTTGTTGCCCAAAAATCATGCATAGACATTAGATCTCCAGGTAAATCTGAAAACCTGTCAATGACTATGGTGCTGAGGGTTAGTATTTGTATTTCTGTAATACCTATGATTGATATTGCTCTGTCAATTGAAACTATTTTTGAAGGAAAGCCATAATAAGCACTATTAACAATTTTTAATAGTCTTATAGATAATGCAGGATCTTTTTCGATGACCCATGCGGCATCAATTAATGATTTGTGAGGGTTATCTAATATCTTTTTTAATTCAAAGTAGATATTGGGAGGCGATGCAAGATGAAAATCGCCTTTAAATAGATCGGAAATTGATAATTCTTCTGCTGAAATATGATGCATAGCTACCAAAAATTAATAAAAAGTCTATAGTTATATGGCAATTCTAGAATATTACTGATGTGTTTAACTGTAGACGTTATTATATGTAACTACAAGGCTGTTCTTTTCGTCAAAATGTTTTTTTGAATAAAACAATGTAATGTAAGCTTGGTTGGCTATATGATTATTGGTGAAGATGTAAAAGAAAAAATTATAATTATTGGGGAACATGATAAACGGATAGCAGCAGAAATCAGTTTGTACCTGAGTGAGCATGGGCTGGTCAATATTAGAATTGCTGAAGACGGCTGCAAAATCTATGAGATTTTGAGACCTCTTTACAATGAGCCCGAACAAATTGGTTTGATCATTGTGAATGAAGAATTACCTCAATGCCAAGTCAACGAGATGTGTCTGACATTATCAAAAAATGAGGACGGTTACGATATTCCGTTTATTGTTTTTAATTCGAGTAATAAAAATGGTTTAATTCATGCGCAAAATGATAATTATCATGTAAACAATTTGATTCATTTCATGAGCCAGCCAGTGAACTTTTCAGAGTTACTGCTTGTTATTTCTTTTCAGTTGATAATGAGACATGAGCGTTTTCTCCTGCATAAGCAGGAAGAGAGGCTAATTAATGAGTTGGCTGAAAGGAAAATTGTAGATGCTAAATTGAAATATTTAGTTGTACATGATGAACTGACAAGTCTGTTAAACCGGCAAAATTTTGAACGCCAATTACGTTTGATTCTTAAACGAAGTAACATGCTACATCAAAATGGAGCTTTATTATTCATAGATATTGATCGATTTAGCTTAATTAATGAGCTTGAAGGCTTTGATATTGGTGATAGGCTGTTGGTTGATGTGGTTTCAATCATTCGGAAACTGGCAGACAAAGAAAATTTATTTGCCCGTATCGGTTCGGATGAATTTTGTCTGTTTCTAGAAAACAAAACCAGCAAAGATGTTAAACAGTTTGCTGAGAAAATCAGAAAAGCAGTATATGAATCTAGGTTTTTTATCGGGGATGTATGCTACAGCATCTCACTCTCGGTGGGTATATCAGCACTTAATACAAAAAAAGCAGTTTATCACCCGAGTGAGTTAATCACCCGTGCACGTCAAGCCTGTAACATGGCTAAAGAGAAAGGACGTAATCTGGTTTGGGAATACAATGAAAAAGATATTAAAGTACAAGAAAGAAATAGAGATGTCTTCTGGGTACCATTAATTAGAAAAGCGCTATTAGAAAACAAGTTTTTTCTGGTTTTTCAGCCAGTTGTTGACCTGACGGATGGAAATATTTCTCATTATGAAGTATTAATCAGGATGAAAGGATTAGAAAATGAAGTTGTTAGTCCTGCAGACTTCATTCCTGTTGCCGAACGTATGGGGTTGATTCATAAAATTGATCTTTGGGTGATAGATCAATCGATTAATTTTCTTGCCGCTCTTCCTACAAATATGTCAAATATATCATTAGCGGTTAATCTTTCTAGTGTGGCTTTTCAAGATGAATCTTTATTACCTACCATAAAGGAAAAATTAGAACTTAGCTGGGTTGATGCTAATCGAATTACATTTGAGATTACGGAAACTGCTGCTGTTGATAATTTTGAACAAACTCGAAATATGATTACTAAAATTCGTGCCTTAGGTTGTAAATTTGCTTTAGATGATTTTGGTGCTGGCTTTTGTTCTTTTAATTATCTGAAAACCTTTCCTGTGGATTATGTGAAAATCGATGGCCAGTTTATTCGAAATTTGATTAATGATGAGACGGATCAAGTGCTGGTAAAATCGATGGCTGAAATTGCCACAAAGTTGGGTAAAAAGACAATTGCAGAGTTTGTTGAAACCCCTGAAGCTATAAGTAAACTCAGAGAAATGGGTATAAATATGGCGCAAGGATATATTTTTGGAAAGCCCGAATTGACATTGTTATCGAATAACACAATTTCATTGGTTAAATTGATGAATGGGCCTCACAAAACGCCCTCGAGAGAAGTTAAGAATTGATGCTTTTAACTATAGGGTAAAATTTTGGTGTACAGATAAAAGTGATCAAAGCGAAAAAGTGGTAAAATCATTCTGATTTACCCGTTTACTAACGGTTTAATTTTTAATTCGTTAATCTCGCATCAGCAAATGCCCAAAAAAACCAGAAAAAGTCCAGTTAGAAAGAAAAAAGCCATAAAACGATCTATGCACTGGTTTAAAAAATGGTTTTTATCTGTTCTGATTATATTTGGCTTTGTGTTTGTTTCGTATATAGGCTATCTGGACTATATAGTTCGGAAACAGTTTGAAGGTAAACGGTGGTCAATTCCAGCAAGAGTTTATGCCAGTCCGGTTGAAATTTATAGGGGGTATCGATTAACGGCAGAAAAATTTGAAGATTTATTGTTGCAACTACATTATCGAAGAGATTATCACCTTTCATCAGAAGGCACTTATAACAAAAAAGGTCAACAAATTAATGTGAAAACCAGAGGTTTTATTTTCTGGGATAAACGGCAGGAAAGTCATCAGTTGAGAATAAACTTTTCCGATGTTGCTATAACAAAAATCATTAATTTAACATCAGCAAAAGAAATGCCTATTGTAAGGATGGATCCTGAACAAATTGGTAGCTTTTATCCCACCAGAAAAGAAGATCGTGTGCTAATAAAACTGGAAAAAACACCAGACGCCTTGATCCAGGGTTTAATGGCAACGGAAGATAGAGATTTTTACCATCATTTTGGCGTGTCATTCAAAGCAATAGCCAGAGCGCTATGGGTGAATTTTCGTGCAGGTTCAGTTGTTCAGGGAGGGAGTACTATCACTCAGCAGTTGGTGAAGAATTTCTATCTTACGGCTGAAAGAAGTCTATGGCGTAAAGTGAACGAAGCATTTATGGCCTTAATTTTAGAGTTTCGGTATCAAAAAGATGAGATTCTGGAAGCATACTTAAATGAAATCTATCTGGGCCAGGATGGAGCTAGCTCTGTTCACGGCTTTGGTCTGGCAAGTGAATTTTATTTTGGCCGACCATTACTAAATTTACCTTTACAGGATATTGCTGCTCTGGTTGCTTTGGTTCGCGGGCCATCTTATTATGACCCCAGAAGACATGTAGACCGTTCCGTGAAACGTCGGAACCTGGTGTTGACGGAAATGCACCAGCAAGGATATATCACCAAAAAACAAATGCAGGAAGCAAAAAAACAAAAGCTTAGAATTATTTCACGCACACATCGCTCTGTTAATCGTTATCCTGGTTTTTTGGGATTGGTCAAAAGACAATTAAGACAGGAATACAGAGAAGATGATTTAACCTCAGAGGGATTGAGAGTTTTTACTACCCTTGATACCCGAGTGCAAAATATACTTGAAAACAAAATTTCTCAAAAGTTAAAAGTTTTAGAAAAAAGGACTAGAACTAACGATTTAGAAACTGCAGCGATTGTTACCCGCAGGGAAAGCGGAGAAATCGTTGCCTTGGCTGGCGGTCGAGATCCTCGAGGCGTCGGTTTTAATAGGGCGCTTGATGCAGTGAGACCAATAGGTTCATTAATTAAGCCCGTGGTTTATTTAACGGCACTTGAATATCCTGATAGATACACTATCACTACAAATGTCAGTGACACTGCAATTGAAGTCAAAGGTAGAAAAGGACAGACCTGGAAACCGAAGAACTATGATAATAAAGAGCATGGTGATGTAGAGTTTCATACGGCTTTGGCGCATTCCTATAATTTGGCAACTGTACACATAGGGATGGATGTAGGCATTGCTCGGATAGCGAAAACCTTAAGAAACCTGGGGGTGAGTAGACCCGTTAATTTGTATCCCTCCCTACTATTGGGAGCATCACCTCTGACTCCTTTAGAAGTGACACAAATGTATCAGACACTGGCAGGGGATGGTTTTGCAACCCCTTTAAGGTCTATTCGGGCAGTTATTGCAGCGGATGGAGAAAGGTTACAGAGTTATCCTTACACGGTGAGGCAAACAGTAGATCCAGCGGCAACTTATATTACAAATAGAATATTACAAGAAGTTATGAATGAAGGAACGGGGCGTTCGGCTTATTTATATATGCCTAAAGAGTTTGGTTTGGTGGGTAAAACAGGTACTAGCAATAAATTGAGAGACAGTTGGTTTGCAGGTTTTAGTGGTGATTATTTGTCTGTTATCTGGATGGGGCGAGACGATAACAAGCCTTCAGGGTTAACAGGAGCAAGTGGGGCATTACAACTCTGGATTGCGTTAATGCGAAAAATTTCAACTCAGCCGGTTGATCTAATACCGCCAGATAATATAGAAATGATTTGGATAGATCCGGCAAATGGATTACTTGCAAATGAAGCATGTGATGGTGCTGAGCGATTTCCGTATGTTATAGGTTCAGCGCCGGATGAAGAATCTTTATGTGTTTCCCAAAAGGTGAATCGTGCAAAAACCTGGTTTAATAATTTTATAAAAGATAATTTTCAATAATATGTATAAACAAATAGCGGTAAACTTTTCTTTTTTAATTTTTTTGATGGTATTCAATGTAGCATTTGCAGAACAGTCTCCCATTAACCAGTTAAAATCATTTTTAGCGAAAACAAGTTCTATAACTGCCATATTTAAACAAGTCACGCTGGATGAAAATGGATATCCAACGCAAACGAGTCAGGGTATGTTTTATTTAAGTAGACCGGGTAAGTTTCGTTGGAATTACAATAAGCCTTTTGTTCAGGAAATTGTATCCAATGCTGGTACTGTCTGGTTCTATGATGTGGATTTGGAACAGGTCACTGTGAAAAAACTGGATGATTCATTAGGTTCGACACCGGCATTATTATTAAGCGGCGATATTGCCTTAGAAGAGAACTTTACTCTTCAGCAACAAGGTGTTGAGGCAGATTTACAGTGGATTAAATTATCACCTAAAAATGAAGAGAGTGGTTTTAAATACATCCTGATAGGTCTTGATGGTGATGTGCTGGGTGGTATGGAACTCAGTGATAATTTTGGTCAGTTAACACGAATTTATTTTTCTGATGTAAAACTCAATCCGCAATTAGACGAATCATTATTTGAATTTAAAGCACCAGAGGGTGTAGATATTTTTGAAAATTAGTTAGCCTGGAAAATTGAGCATGTTTGATGAGATGACCAAACCACTCGCAGATAGAATGCGGCCCGTTACATTAGAGGATTATATTGGTCAAAAACATATCTTAAAACCGGGAAAGCCACTGTTTGAAGCGGTTTTATCTGGACGATTGCATTCCATGATATTCTGGGGACCACCTGGAACGGGTAAAACAACACTGGCAAGAATGATCGCTCATCATTCAGATGCCGAGTTTATACCCATTTCTGCTGTTTTGGCAGGAGTAAAAGAAATACGAGCTGCTGTAGCAGATGCCAAGAAAATACAGCTAGAGCAAAACAGACGCACAATTCTTTTTGTAGATGAAGTGCACCGCTTCAATAAATCCCAGCAAGATGCTTTTTTACCACATGTAGAAGATGGGACCGTCTATTTTATTGGTGCCACTACAGAAAACCCCTCATTTGCTTTAAATAACGCTTTATTATCCAGGGCCAGAGTTTATGTGCTTAATTCATTAACGGTCGATGATTTAACAGATGTACTGGATAAGGCCTTATCTGATAAAGAGAAGGGCCTGGCATCTTTAAAAATCAATATTTCTGATAAACTGAAGCAAAAATTTGCCACTGTTGCAGACGGCGATGCCCGACGCTTACTGAATCTATTGGAAATTGCAGTGGAACTTGCAGCAGCCAATGATAGCAAGGAAATAACCGAAGAAATCTCTCTGGAAGTGCTTTCTGGAGGTGTGCGACGCTTTGATAATCAGGGTGAAGAGTTTTATAACCAGATTTCGGCATTACATAAATCAGTAAGAGGAAGTTCTCCCGATGCATCACTTTACTGGTTATGCAGGATGATGGATGGGGGGTGTGATTTATCTTATTTGGCCAGAAGAATTGTTCGAATGGCTTCAGAAGATATAGGCAATGCAGATCCCAGAGCATTAGAGATTACTATTAATGCCTGGGAAGCACAGGAGCGCTTAGGTAGTCCAGAAGGAGAATTGGCATTAGCACAAGCCGTTGTATATCTAGCTTGTGCACCAAAAAGTAATGCAGTTTATATGGCATATAACGCAGCCATGAGAGATGCAAAACAAAGTGGTAGTCTGAGTGTACCTATTCATTTAAGAAATGCGCCGACTAAGCTGATGAAGGCACTGGATTATAAAAAACATTACCGTTATGCGCATAATGAACCTGAAGCCTACGCTGCTGGAGAGAACTATTTTCCTGATGAGTTGGCAGGAACACATTATTATCATCCTGTAAATAGGGGGTTGGAAATCAAGATTTCAGAGAAGTTACGGCATCTGAAACAGTTAGATGATAATGAATATAAAAAAGCCTGATAATTTTGAGATGTACCTATGAACCAACTGATCTTTCTAGGATAAATGGTACTACCAAGAAGATGGAAAAGATTTGTTTTCTAATTTATCAGGATATAACGAATTGGAAAATCCTCATTATTCAGTTCATGTAGAAAGTGGAAATATTATGAATATATAAAAAATGGTGATAAAAAACAAACATTAGATGCTTTGAAAAAATGGAAGATGCGAGTATGGTTGTTTTAAGATTTATGCAGCAACGAGCTAATTCTGCTGAAAGTAGAGCATAATTAATATCAGATGATTGAAAATATTTAGAATTAATTTGAGTTTTTCTATAAAATTGCTCTTCTGATTAACAAATTCATTCCCCGGGTTTCTATGGATCTAAAATTTCTAGACTTTGAACAACCTATCGCTGAACTGGAAGCGAAAATTGAAGAGCTCCGCAAAGTGGAGTTTGATAATGATATTAATATTTCTGATACGCTTAAACAGCTAGAAGAAAAAAGAGAGCGACTAACTGAGTCAATTTTCACTGATTTGAGTGATTGGCAGATCTCTCAGTTATCTCGGCATCCAGAGCGGCCTTACACTCTGGATTATATAGAACTCATGTTTACTGATTATCATGAACTGCATGGTGATAGAGCCTATGCTGATGATCCTGCTATTGTTTGTGGATTGGCCAAATTAGAGGGTCAGTCAATAATGGTTATTGGCCATCAAAAAGGACGAGATACCAAAGAAAAAATTTATCGCAATTTTGGTATGCCACGTCCTGAAGGATATCGGAAGGCTTTACGCATGATGAAAATGGCAGAACGTTTTGGTTTGCCCATTATTTGTTTAATTGATACTCCAGGAGCTTATCCTGGCATTGGTGCGGAAGAACGCGGACAAAGTGAAGCAATTGCCAGAAATTTGTTTGAGATGTCCAAGTTAAGAACTCCGATTATCTGTACAGTGATTGGTGAAGGTGGTTCAGGTGGAGCATTGGCTATTGGCGTGGGAGACAGAATGATTATGCTGGAATACAGTACCTATGCCGTTATTTCCCCAGAAGGGTGTGCTTCCATATTATGGAAGAGTGCTGAAAAATCTCAATTAGCTGCTGAAGCAATGGGTATAACATCCGATAGGGTGCGTGAACAAGGCTTTTTAGATGAAGTGGTTCGAGAGCCGTTGGGTGGAGGTCACCGTAATTATCAAAAGATTGCACTTAGTTTGCGTGAAACGCTGATTAGATATTTGGATGAGTTAAAACAGGAAGATATGGATGAATTATTGTTGAAGCGCTATCAGCGTATTATGCATTTTGGTTCATATACAGAAGAAGTTGTGAAATAAGCTTCCCACTTACCTTTAATATTAAAAGACCGACTCATGTCGGTCTATTCCATGCTTACACCAGATAATGTAATTTCTGTATTACCCCCTCAAGCTGAAAGAATTATTATTGCCTATAGTGGCGGTATAGATTCTCATGTGTTGTTACACTTATCTAACTCAGTTACTCAGATTAGATCTAAATTAATGGCTGTTTATGTGCATCATGGTTTGCAAATTGGAGCAGATTCATGGGCCTTGCATTGTGAGACTGTTTGTTTGGCTTTAGATGTAAAATTTCAGTGTTTAAAGGTTAATGCACAAAAGGCTGTTGGTCAAAGTCCAGAAGAAGTTGCACGGAATGTACGTTATCAGGGTCTTAAGAAAATCTTAGCTAAGAACGATGTGTTGCTGTTGGCCCAGCATCGTGAAGATCAGATGGAAACGGTGTTATTACAACTTTTTCGGGGTGCGGGTGTGCAGGGGCTTTCGGGGATGCCTGTGAGTGTTGCTTTTGGGCAGGGTATAATGTGTCGTCCTTTGCTTGATGTTCCAAAGCAGACGATTAAAGATTATGCGACAGAGAATGGACTTTGCTGGATTGAAGACCCTAGTAATGATAGTGATGACTTTGATCGTAATTTTTTACGTAATCAAATCCTTCCTCAGCTGAAAAAACGATGGCCGGCTTTAGATAAAACAGTTTCACGATCTGCCCGCCATTGTGCAAGTACCAACGCAATAACACAAAACCTGGCGCAACAGTTGCTGAATAATCTTTGTGATAAAACAGATCAAACGCTATGTATAACTCAATTGCTTGAGTTGGATGTTAATAAACAACACCTGGTTGTCAGGCAATGGTTTAGTAAGCAGCAATTAAGAATGCCATCAGAAATAATGTTGCATAGAATTCTTAATGAAGTTGCATTAGCAAAGACATGTCGGAATCCAATGGTGCAAGGGCGGGGTTATTGTATCAGGCGATATAGGAAGAAACTTTATTGTCTAAAAGAAGATCATAATAATTTCGAAATGCATGAAAAGAGTTGGTCGAGTGATCTTAATCAATTAAAACTGGATGGTGAACAGCAAATATCGGTTGTAGATGCATCAGAAGGAATATTAAAAACATTATGGAATAATTCAGAGGTTTCTGTACGATTTCGTCAGGGATCTGAAAAAATCAGGTTGCCGGGAAGAAATGGAAGTCATACACTTAAAAACCTGTTTCAAGAAAAAAAGATACCTCCATGGGAGCGTAATAGTATTCCTTTGATTTATTTAAATGGCAGTTTAGCGGCAGTCGCAGACTTATGGATTAGTGCAGATTTTTATAGTACAGGAGCTGTTGATTGTGTTCAATTTAACTGGTTAAAGAGTAGCTCTATTGATTTTTGACGGGCTGTGCTATGCACAAAATGTTCGATAACTTCTTTCCCTGCACTTACATGCTTTTCTTTACATGGCGGATGCTATTAACAAACCACAGGCCAAACTTTAAATGGGTTGTCATTTCTTCCGCTGGTCGAAATGACAAAAATTATTTTGATATTCCACACTTAATGGTGACATAGCCTATTAAAAAGATAAAAATAAGAAAAAAAAGGCCGAGAATGCTAAACTAATCGGTTTTAAGTTTATTTTATAGCTACCTATACTCAGGCACACTTTTACTCACAACTTAGATGACAAAATTCATATTTATTACAGGCGGAGTAGTTTCCTCTTTGGGTAAGGGCATAGCTGCTTCCTCTCTAGCTGCAATTCTTGAAGAGCGTGGTTTAAAAGTAACCATGACCAAGCTGGATCCCTACATCAATGTAGACCCCGGTACTATGAGTCCTTTCCAGCATGGGGAAGTTTTCGTCACTGAAGACGGTGCCGAAACTGATTTGGATTTGGGGCATTATGAGCGTTTTCTTAAAACCACCATGGGTAAAAAGAATAACTTTACTGCGGGACAAGTATACGAAAGCGTATTGCGTAAGGAACGTAAAGGTGAATATTTAGGTGCGACAGTACAAGTCATTCCGCATATTACAGATGAAATAAAACGTCGAGTCTATGCCAGTGCGGAAGGCATGGATGTCGCAATTATTGAAGTGGGTGGTACTGTAGGTGATATTGAGTCTTTACCTTTTTTGGAAACTATCAGACAAATTGGGATAGAGCAAGGTCGTGATAAAGCATTATTTATACATCTGACTTTGGTGCCTTTTATCAAATCAGCGGGGGAGTTGAAAACTAAACCGACACAGCATTCAGTTAAAGATTTGAGAACCATTGGAATTCAACCGGATATTTTAATCTGCCGCTCTGAACAAACTATTCCTGCCAGTGAACGTCGTAAAATTGCATTATTTACCAATGTTGCCGAAAAAGCGGTTATTTCTGCCATTGATGCAGATACAATTTATCGTATTCCGTTGTTATTAAATGAACAAGGTCTGGATGATATTGTTGTTGATCAGCTACGTCTGGATGTACCTGCTGCTGATTTAACTGAGTGGAAAGAAGTCGTTGAGGCAATAAGCCATCCAAAAGAGGAGGTGACTATTGCGATAGTAGGAAAGTATGTTAAGCATTCAGATGCCTATAAATCTTTGGATGAGGCGTTGACTCATGCGGGCTTAAAAACACTAAATAAAGTCAAAATTAAATACATTGATTCCGAGCTAATTGAGGACGAAGGTGTCACACAATTGAAAGATGTGGATGCTATTCTGGTTCCTGGAGGTTTTGGTGAACGTGGCGTTGAAGGGAAAGTGGCCACTGTACGTTTTGCCAGAGAAAATAAAGTGCCTTATTTAGGCATTTGTTTGGGTATGCAGTCTGCTGTCATTGAATTTGCCAGAAATGTTGTAGGCCTTGAAGGGGCACACAGTACTGAATTTTTACCTAATTCACCGCATCCTGTTATCGGTTTGATTACTGAATGGATGGATGAAGATGGGCAGCTTGAAACGCGAAATGAAAACTCTGATTTGGGGGGGACTATGCGTTTAGGCGCCCAAAAATGTCGATTGCAGCCTGATTCATTAGTGCATCGTTTATATCAAAAAGATGTGATTACAGAAAGACATAGGCATCGTTATGAATTTAATAATAAATATTTAGATGCATTGGAAAAATCAGGTATGACATTTTCTGGCAAATCAATTGATGGCCGATTAGTTGAATTTATAGAAATTGCGGATCATCCATGGTTTTTAGCCTGTCAGTTTCACCCAGAATTTACTTCGACACCTCGTAAGGGACATCCTTTATTTTCCGGGTTTGTTGAGGCAGCATCTAAGTTTAAAAAGGCAAAAAAAGTATGAAATTATGTGGTTTTGAAGCAGGGTTAAATCACCCCTTTTTTTTAATAGCAGGCACCTGTGTCATAGAAAGTGAACAAATGGCACTGGATACAGCGGGTTATCTAAAGGAAATAACGGATGAATTAAATATTCCTTTTGTTTATAAATCGTCATTTGATAAAGCTAATCGTTCGTCTCATAATAGTTTTCGAGGGCCAGGATTAGAAAAAGGCTTACAGATACTGCAAAAAGTAAAACAGCAATTTGGTGTGCCTGTATTAACGGATGTACATGAGGATACGCCATTGGCAGAGGTGGCTGCAGTGGTTGATATTATGCAAACGCCTGCATTTTTATCCAGACAAACTAATTTTATTCAGAATGTTGCCAGACAAGGAATACCTGTCAATATCAAAAAAGGTCAATTTCTAGCACCATGGGATATGGTGCATGTGGCAGCCAAAGCCAAAGCAACAGGTAATGAACAAATTATGGTTTGTGAACGTGGGGCATCTTTTGGTTATAACAACCTGGTCTCAGATATGCGCTCTTTAGCTGAGATGCGCAATACGGATTGTCCTGTTGTATTTGATGCTACACATTCTGTACAACTACCTGGTGGGCAGGGGACTTGTTCAGATGGTCAGCGGGAGCATGTACCTGTATTGGCAAGAGCAGCCATAGCGGTTGGGATTTCCGGGTTATTTATGGAAACTCATCCAAAACCAGAAGAAGCACTCAGTGATGGGCCTAATTCATGGCCATTACATAGAATGAAAGAATTATTGGAAACTTTAGTAACTATCGACCAAGCTGTTAAAGCAAACAGTTTGATAGAAACAACTTTATAGAGGAAAAAATGGCTAGAATAGTAGATGTTAAAGCAAGTGAAGTTCTTGACTCACGTGGTAACCCGACAGTTGGAGTGGAAGTGTTTTTAGCTTCTGGTCTGGTGGGTAATGCAATGGTACCTTCTGGCGCATCAACAGGTGAACGCGAAGCAATTGAATTACGTGATGGGGATAAATCACGTTATTTGGGAAAAGGTGTGTTGAAAGCCGTTGAAAATGTAAATACTACAATTCGTGAAGCAGTTATTGGCATGGATGCATCTGATCAAGCAAAACTTGATCAAAAAATGATTGATTTAGATGGCACACACAATAAAGCAAACTTGGGTGCTAATGCTATATTAGGTGTTTCAATGGCAGCAGCACATGCAGCTGCTAAAGAAGGGGGGATTCCTTTATACCGTTATTTAAACACTAGCGGTAAATTTGTTTTGCCAGTGCCTATGATGAATATCATTAATGGTGGATCACATGCGGATAACAGCGTTGATTTACAAGAATTCATGATTTTACCAGTAGGCGCACCCTCTTTCCGTGAAGCAATTCGTTATGGTGCTGAAGTTTTCCATAATCTGGCTAAAGTGTTAAAAGCAAAAGGCTTGGCGACTACTGTGGGTGATGAAGGTGGCTTTGCTCCAAACCTTTCTTCAAACGAAGAAGCGATTGAAGTTATTTTAGAAGCGATTGAATTAGCGGGTTATAAAGCAGGAGAAGACATTTATTTAGGTATGGATGCGGCGGCTTCTGAATACTACAAAGAGGGTAAGTATGTATTAGAGGCAGAAGGTAAGAGCCTGACTTCTGATGAAATGACTGATTTCTTCGTAGACTGGGTAGAAAAATATCCAATTATCTCTATCGAAGATGGTCTGGATGAAAATGACTGGGACGGCTGGAAAGTTCAAACTGAAAAATTAGCAGGCAAAATTCAGTTGGTGGGTGATGATTTATTCGTTACTAACCCTGCTATTTTTCAAGAAGGCATTGATAAAGGGATTGCTAATTCTATTTTAATCAAAGTAAACCAAATCGGTACATTAACTGAAACTTTAGAAGCCATTAACAAAGCATCTGCTGCGGGATATAGTGCCGTTGTATCGCATCGTTCGGGTGAAACTGAAGATACCACGATTGCAGATTTAGTGGTTGCTACCGGGACAGGTCAAATAAAAACGGGTTCTTTAAGCCGTTCAGACCGTATTGCTAAATACAACCGTTTAATGAAAATTGAAGATGAGTTGGGTGATAGTGCAGTTTATGCAGGTCGTAGCGCTTTTAAAATGCTATAACAGCAGACGAAAGGCTCAAAGCTAAAGACGAAAAAGCTAATAAGAGAAATTGTGAGTTTTGTTAAAATCCTTATGCTTGTGTTGATACTACTGATTGTCCAACTGCAATATCGTTTGTGGTTGGGAGACGGTAGTGTCAAGCAAGTTAATGAATATCAGCAACGTCTGGATAGGCTCAAAGTCGAAGCAAAGGAAAAAAAAGAGCGCAATGATGCGTTATATGCAGAAGTGCTTGATTTAAGAAAAGGGGAAGAGGCTATAGAGGAACGAGCCCGTTATGAGTTAGGGATGATTAAGGAAAATGAAACTTTTTTTCAAGTGATTGAATAATTTTACCTATCAATATGATGGCGTCCGTAAACTATTGGGCTGTTGTTCCAGCTGCCGGAATCGGCAAAAGAATGCAAGCAGACAGACCCAAGCAATATCTTTCTTTGGCCGGTAAAACAGTATTGGAACATACTTTAGCACGTCTTAAACAGGCAGATGTTTTTTCTGCTATCGCTGTTTCCATATCCAGAGAAGACCCCTACTGGCCAAAACTTGTTTGTTCCGATGATGAAAAAGTTATTACAGCAGCGGGTGGTAAAGAAAGAGCCGATTCGGTGTTGTCGGCTTTAAAGTCATTAAGAGAGTATGCTTCAGATAATGACTGGGTATTGGTACATGATGCTGCAAGACCATGTTTAACCAGTGAAGATATACATTTGTTGATTGAAACATTAAAAGAGGATGAAGTCGGTGGCATATTGGCCTTACCCTCCCATGACACATTAAAAAATGTTGATGGACTTAAAATTAATGAAACCATAGATAGAAGTGTTATTTGGCGTGCTTTAACACCACAGATGTTTCGCTATGGACTATTAAAACATGCGTTGGAAGCAACAGCAGGAAATTCAGCGGTTACTGATGAAGCCAGTGCCTTGGAGATGCAAGGTTTACAACCTAAAATTGTGGAAGGCCGTCCAGATAATATTAAAATTACCCGTCCCGAAGATTTATCACTCGCACAGTTTTATATGGAGTACCAGGTATGATAAGAGTTGGCCAAGGTTATGATGTACATCGCTTTATTGATGAAGGTAAAGTTATATTAGGGGGTGTAACTATAGACTATGACCAAGGGCTGGAAGCTCATTCAGATGGAGATGTGGTTTTACATGCTTTATCTGATGCATTATTGGGTGCGGCAGCATTAGGTGATATAGGTAAACACTTTCCCGATACTGACCCTGAATTTAAAGGCGCAGATAGTCGAGTTCTATTACGCCATGTATATAACATAGTGCAAGAAAAGGGATATAAGCTGGTTAATGCGGATATCACCATAATAGCCCAAGCGCCTAAAATGGCACCTCACATAGTGGCAATGTGTACTAATATTGCCAAAGATTTAAATGTAGATTTTGACTGTATAAATGTAAAGGCGACAACCACAGAAAAACTGGGTTTTGAGGGACGAAAGGAAGGGATTGCTGTTCAGGCAATCGTGTTAATAGATAAATAAGTTACTTTTGTTGCTATCTATATCTCATGCTTGATTAAAATTTTCCGATAATCTCTTCCTCTGCTTCTGATGTTTTACTACTGGTATTGTTGGTAGTCGTATTATTTTTAATGATTATTAAGCTATCCCAGGTTACTCTCGATTTTTACGTTTGTAGCTTAACTTCACCAACAGTGTCATTCCGACCAACGGGAGAAATCTTGAGTTCAGGTGATTTTATTTCGTCAGACCAACCTAAGTACAATTTTAACTACAAGATTTCTCGGCAATAGCTTCTAGCATTGCCCTACCTCCTGTGTAAGCCTCATGGAGGTGGTGATTGCAGATATTGCAAGGAGCAATATATCTGGCCATATAGTCGTCTCGTCGGTCGAAATGACAACCCATTTATAGTTTAACCTGTGCTTTGTTTATAGCCAGATTATTTTATTTCGTAAACTTTACCTGTCTTTTTTTAATGACAAATCTACAACATTCAGCAATAAAAATTCCTGTTTGGGAATATGCATATAGCGGACCGGCGTGTACCGGAAAAATCAAAACTATATCCGATGATTTTATTGTTGAAGAGCAATTACCTTTTCACCCGGATGGCTCAGGTGAACACGTTTTTTTGCAAATTGAAAAATGTGGCGAAAATACAGAGTATGTTGCCAGGTTATTGGCTCGATTTGCAGGTGTCAGGCAACGTGATGTTAGTGTTGCGGGTTTAAAAGACCGTCATGCTAGAACGACACAATGGTTTAGTGTGTGGCTGCCTGGAAAAGATGCCCCAGATTGGCAACAAATCGAAACAAAAAGTATTAAAGTGGTGCAGTCACTGCGTCACGCCAGGAAACTCAAGAGAGGTGTGTTATCTGGTAATCGGTTTGAAATAATAATCAGGGAGTTGCAGGGAGACAAGACTAGGATTGATGAGCAACTCCAACAAATCAATATAGCCGGGTTTCCAAACTATTTTGGTGTGCAGAGATTTGGTCATCAAGGACAAAACGTTGATAAGGCAATGTCTTTATTTCAAGGGGCAAAAGTAAAACGTGAGCAACGTAGTATTTATTTATCTGCTGCGCGGTCATATTTATTTAATCAACTTTTGGCTAAAAGAGTCATAGCGAGTAACTGGAATCAGGCTGTGTCAGGAGATGTGTGTATTTTTGATCAGTCTAATAGTTATTTTAAATCAATTGAGCTTGATGCATCAGTTCTACAGCGAATAAAGCGAGGTGAAATTCATCCAGCCGGTCTCTTGTTTGGAAAAGGGGAAAGAGAAACTAGTGCCCTAGCATTGGAATTTGAAGACTCTATTATAGATTTAAATACAGAATTGGTAGATGGACTTATAACATATGATTTAAAGAGCGATAGACGATCATTGCGGATAATGGTACGAGATTTGCAGTGGGAATTTAAATCGGATTCAGAATTATTATTAAAGTTCTCATTGCCTGCTGGTAGCTATGCAACATCGTTAATAAGGGAATTAATTGAGATTGAATAACTGTTTTTCAGCGTAATTTGTATCCAGATAAAGATGGGTAGTGTAGCTACATGATTGAAAATAAAAATATAGTATTATCAGAAATCTGAGTGGGACGGGGTTTGTTACCCCGTTTCAAACGATTGAAACTTTATTAACATCGAGAGATGTATCGGTATGAAAAAGAATATAAACGTAACGAACGTGATGAACATCCCATCCAGCCGCGAAAAATAAAATAGAAAGTTATTAGAAAATTTATAATGTTGTAGACTGTTTTTTAACAGACAAGATAATTTATCTGTCCACCTACTCAAAGTAGATGGCCAGAATGTTTAATTTATTAATATTGCATCCTTAAAAGTTTGCCAGGAGATCAAAAAGTGGATTTAGCACGAGCGTTGGGTTTGAATGTTTCTGAACAAGACTCAGATTTAATACATCAGAAGTTACATTTATACATCAACCTTAAATTGGCTTCTTATGGTCAACCTACATGTTTGCAGGATGATTCTGCTGATTTTATGACGACAGCAGACGACATGTTGCGTAGCTTTTTGGAAAAAAGTCGTCAACTAGTTGCTCACCATTACCCGGCTGACCAGAGGATACAAGATTTTTTAAATAATTATTTGGCGGATCTGAATCTTGAAAGTATTCCAACTTTGCCCACGCTCACGTTTGAGTTAGATAGACATGGTATAGCCAGAGAATTATCCCTGCCGGTGGGACAAGATACATTCAATTCTGAATATGTATCCAGTTATAGAGTTAAACAGGGGGTACTACATAATCCTGCAAATGATCGGAGAACGACTAAAGGTTCATTTCATATTGCTGCTGGTGGTTTGCCAATACCTGGGGATAAAAAGGAAGTGCCCAAGCAGGCATTTTCAGCTATGTTGATGCATGCTTTGAATCCTCCGAAAGATTTGACCCTATTGCCGTATTCTGCTAACGAAGAAACACCGGCTTATATGTTTACCTCTTTATTGTTAAGGCCTACGGTATGCCCTGAAATTCCAGGTGTTGCAGCAGAAAAAAATATGGAAATCCGTTTCTTTGCACCCGGTACATTAGTCAGTAATCTGGATTTTGTGGAAAGTATTTTTGGTAATGGCGGTAATCCAGCGTTACCTGAATTTGATGCGGGGCTGGATGTTGAACACTGGACGGGGCATAGTGGTTGTGTGATTTTAGCTCCGCATTTAGTTAAATTGACCAAGAAAGAATTGGGCTTACCGCATTGGGACGATGCGACTGAAAGGCAACGTAAAGATGAAATGTGTTGGCATCATTCTGATGAATTATATAACGATGGTCAGGCATTTAAACTGACAGCCAGAGATGAGAGAGGGGTAATCGTCACTATGCTAGCTGATAATTATTTCGGCTATTGTAAAAAGGAAGTTAAAACTCAGATTGGGTATGCGGCTAACCTCTATGGCTCTGCGGAGGAAGAACATGCAGGTGGAGCCTTGGCATTTCACTGTCAAATTCATGGTAATGAATATGGGGCAGGTGGCGCCAGCAAAGAGGTTGGCTATAGTTTTAGTGAAATAACCAAGAACTATGGTGACTTAATGGATGTTAAGTCTGAAGGATATGCGATAGATAAACAATATCCAGAAATAATCTATGTGCCTCAAGATGTGAAAATGGATGTGATGACACAGGCCATTTCCTGGAAAAATGATAAATTGACCTGGAGCAGTGATAAAAAGATTTCTTCTTTACGTTTGCAACCAGGAAAAATATATGTAAAACCAAATGGTTATAAGCTGGAACTGGTCAAGCATCCAGCGGCTCCTTCATGGCGCATAGTAGGAACTGCAGCAGAAGGTACTTTTTGTCATAAACCCAGCACTGTTTCAGGGGGAGGGAAGTCTGAAATTTCAAAATCAATCAGTGATGCAGTGATTTATAACGCATTTTTTGTTAATGATTTGAATGAAGACCTAAACAGAGTGCAGGCTATATTTGATAAAGATTATAGCGACCGCTATAAGAAAAAGCTTGATGAAGCGGAAATGGTACCAAGTCGTCCATTATTAAGCACTAACAGAAGTCTTGGTTCAGTCATAAAATTATTGACGCCTTCTACTGGTTTTAATAAAGAATATAATGAATGGTTAAATGAAATACCACCTTACATAAGAGCGATGGTGTTATTAATCAAACGATTTTACCAGGTAGACTGGGGTGACAATTGGCGGCATTATTTTTCTGCTGATATTGTTGATGGTTCACCTGGACATGATCTTAAATTTGAAGGAAGACAAATTATTGCCAGTTTTTTAAGGGTTGGTTTTAACGAACAGGGCGGTTGGCGTACGTTTAAAGTTCGGCAGGATTTTTATGCGGCAGAAAAAATTCAAATGGAAGATGATATTACTGCATCTGTTGTCGTCCCCTCTGCATTGGTCTCAAGGTATATGTCAAAAAATGAGAGTTTTGAGAGTGTTAAATTAACGACTAATTGTGAATATCGTCTATTTCAGCGCCCTGATGATGCAGTTATTCCCGGTTATGATAAACAGACAGAAATTAACATGGCCGGTCCTGATAATTTTATTGCTAACTATGAGCCTTTATCTGCTGATAAATTGTCAGCAGTGGTTGAAGATGTGCTGACGATGTCGAAATTTACTCAACCTATGCATGATTTGTTAGAACAGGCATATCATGAAAGTTCTGGCATTGTTGTTTCATCTGCACATCCTCGGCTGGTTGATGGAAAGCCAACTAAAAATCCACGATATCTTGAAAGGCGTGCTGATGTGATTAACCCAGTCCGTAAGTATTTAGCGGATTTAGGGGTGCGTTTGCATCGTAAAATACCTTTGGGTGATGTAGTCATTCATCCTGTTAATTCTGTTTTAGCAGGTCGTAGGAATAATCCTCCAGAACCTGGTATTCGTGCATTAGCCGTCTACAATCCTATTCATTATCAGCAATTACCTGAATTGTTTATGGATTTTATTTGTTCTTTAACAGGTAAATCACCATCAACAACGGGAGCTGGGAGCGAAGGTGCATTGACTAAAGGACCTTTCAATGCATTAAGAGCCACGCCAGATTTGAATAATGCACTGGTTTCTTATATCCTCACAGGCTATGCAGGATTTTCCAGTTCAGCCGGTTATATTGGCTCTTATCTGAGGGTTGATCATGATATCAGCTTATTAATTCCTGAAATCTGGACGCGACTGAAGACAGAGGAAAGAGAACCTGATTACTTAATAGAACATGGCTACATGGAAATATTGGAAGACTTTGAACATGCAGGACAGAAAGTATTGGCCAGTCGTCTAGGCTATCGAATTACTGAACAGTTTGTACATCAATTTATGGGTAAGATATTTGACAATCCAACTGCAGTATTAACAAAGGATATTCTTCAACCTGAAAGTCAGAATTTAGATGATTATGTAGATGGTATTCATAATATTGTAGAAACTCAGCAAAAAGTGGCTCAACAATATCTGGATGATGGTAGTGTTGCAGATGCTTGTCCGCCACTACAGGCCTTATTACATATTATGGCAACAGGTTTTTATAATGGTAAAGATGTTCATGACCCTGAAATTAGGGCTTTATTTAGCAAAGAAAACCTGCTTGCTTCAGATTGGTATTTTGAGCGCTTGCAGATTAAACAAAGCAGAGATATTGCATTATGGAATCGGCATGTTAACAGCCTGCAACGTTTTGCAGAATTACCAAACTATGCCGATGAAATTGAACGATTGAATATCTATCAACGCCTGACAAATGCCAAAGCTGAATTAGAAAGAGTAGAAAGTTCTGCGTATCTGGAACAGTTGGTAGGTATGATAGGTGCCGATCCACTTAGCCAGCCACGAACATAGAAAATAATCAGTGAAACTTTAAGGAAGATTCCTGGTCATATAATCGATTCATAATAATGGGGTAACTATTTATTTGAATTTGTATATCTCAACAACCCATTTGTCTAAGTTTAAGAGTGTAACGAGCGGTTGTCAGTTTTGAGATGAAGTATTAACGAAACTGGAGTTTAATGGAGTAAATGATTGTATCTAGTACTCTTGCAACTTTGCGGTGATAGATAAAAAATTTAGTTCCCACGGTCTCCGTGGGAACAAGGGTAGTATGTAATATCCATCAAACAACAATTGCCAGAGTACTAGTACTTTGGCAATACAACATTAAAGGAGTACTAGCATCGCGCAATTGTATATCGCTATGACGCAATTAATCTTGATGGGATTTAGTAAAATGCATTACTTTCTATTGGATAATTCATTTTTTCGAAACTTTTAATCTCGGCATTATAATGTTCATGAAATATAGGGATGTAATCAAATGTTTGCCGGTAGTTTGTTGATGTTTAAATATCAATTAAATGTAGAATTGTAGTGCCAATAAAAGTAATTAAATCAATAGATAGAGTGCCCATTTGTTTTATTTTTAGTCTATCTTTATCGTGCTTATAACCTATAATTACAAGTATTATTTTATGCAAGGGACGTTTTGTGACGAAGGTTGTTAAAACCATTTTTTTTTGTTGCCTGATTATTTTGTTATTTATATCCCTTGGATATTTTTCTCCTAGGGAAAAGCAGACGCAACCATCAGAAACCAACAGCTCACAGTCATTACAATTAACGGCTGATGAACAAGCTTGGCTGGAAACTCATCAGCCAATTCGTATTGCATTTGACGGTTATTTCCCCCCCTACAGTTTTATTACCAATTCTGGGCATATTGCAGGTATTTCTTATGACACTATCCAGTTACTTAGTCAAAAGCTCCATATTTACATGCAAATTGATGACAGAGTTCTTTGGAAAGATATTTATCAAGGAACTCTAAACAAAGAGATTGATGTTATTGCCAGTATGGTTAACAGACCTGAACGTGAACACCAATTTTCTTTTACCAAACCCTATGTTTTTAAGTCACTAGTCATCATTACTCATAACAGTGATCAACAGATAAAAGGTCGTAGTGATCTGGTAGGAAAAACAGTGGTATTGATGAAAAATTATCGATATTCGGAACGTATTCTTAAGGATTTTCCTAGTATTACACCTTATTATGTAGAGGATATGCATGAAGCACTGACGGCTGTTGAAACTAAGCAAGCTGATGCTGCCATTGGGTTTTTTGCAGCCAGTTATTTTTTACAAAATAAGTATCTGTTAAATGATATTAAGTTTGTTGCTTTTTATGATCGTAATAGTGCTAATGAAAGTATTGCTGTACGCTATGACTGGCCAATCCTGGCAGGTATATTTCAAAAAGGCCTGGATGCAATAACTGAGGAAGAAAAACAGACTATTAATGATAAATGGCACCCGCCAAGTGAACTACCGATCGATTTCGAAACAATTGGTAAAATTGTTGCAATTTTTCTACTGATTTTATTCGTATTATTGTTATGGATTGGGCAAATTAATCGCCAGAATAGGCGCATAAAAATAACTCAAAATAAATTATTTAAAACAAATAAAGAGCTTAATGACCTAAAAAAAAATCTTGAAAAGAAAATAGTACAACGTACTGAACAACTACAAAATAGTGAGCAAAAATATCGTAGTTTAGTTGAAAATTTACAAGATGAATACTTCTTTTATCAACATGATCTGGAAGGGATATATACCTATCTAAGCCCTTCAGTCAGCGTTATTCTGGGTTATAGCGTTGGGGATTGCTTGCAGCACTATAGTACTTATCTTACGGATCATCTTGATAACGCAAAGATGGATGTTTATACTGCGCGATGCATAAATGGTGAAAAACTACCTGCCTATGAAATAGAGGTATTTGATAGTAAAGGACATAAACGCAGTCTGGAAATATTAGAAAGTGCGCTTTATGATGATGGAGTATGTATAGGCGTTGAAGGCATTGCGCATGATATTACTTTATTAAAGCAAACGCGGGAGCGATTGAATTGGCTGTCCTATTATGATGACTTAACAGGTTTGGCTAATAGACGATTATTTAAAGACCGGTTTGAGCAATTAATCATTTTATCAAACCGACACCAGCAATCCATGGCTTTATTATTTCTGGATCTTGATCGTTTTAAAATAGTCAATGACAGTTTAGGACATGCTGTGGGAGACGAGGTTCTTAAAGAAACAGCCAATAGACTACAAGCGCAATTACGCGATTCTGATATTTCGGCTCGAATGGGAGGGGATGAATTCACTCTGCTGTTACCTGATACCGATGCAAATGCTGCAGAAATAGTAGCCAAAAAAATATTACAAAGTTTATTAATGCCCTACTATTTAAATGATCAGCAATTTATCCTTGGTGCCAGTATAGGGATTGCTATTTATCCACGGGATAGCATTGATGGCGAGACATTGTTACAATTAGCAGATAATGCAATGTATTTTGCTAAAAAGGAAAAAACAGGCTATGCCTTCTGTTCATCAGAATTACAGAACACCAGCAATCGTCGTATAGAACTTGAACAGGGTTTACGAAAAGCACTTGAGCAAAAATGTTATGAAAATAGTTTTGAATTAAAAGTTTTTTTTCAATCCAAGCATAGTCTGGAAAATAACATCATAATAGGCTATGAAGCCTTAATGCGTTGGCAACACCCTATATTGGGCTGGATTTCACCTGTTGAATTTATACCTCTTGCGGAAGAGACCGGTTTAATTGTTGAACTCAGTAACTGGGTGATGACTCGAGTCTGTTTACAGACAATTCGTTGGACACAAGAGGAATTTAATTTTGGTAGAGTTGCGGTCAATATTTCAGCTGTAGAATTGATCAATTACGAGTTAGCAACTAATATTATTGAGGTAATTAAGACAACAGGAGCGTTGCAGGAATGGATTGAAATTGAAATTACTGAAAGTGCCTTAATGAAAACACCTGATGTGGCTATTAAAGTCATGCAACAATTAGTGGATGCGAGGGTGTTAATTTCCATTGATGATTTTGGTACCGGCTATTCATCATTGTCTTATCTAAAAAACTTGCCTGCTTCTTTTATCAAAATAGATCAATCATTTATTCGTAATTTATTAAATAGCCCAGAAGATCAGGCTGTTGTTCAGGCCGTGGTTGCTATGTCCCATGCACTGGGAAAAAAAGTGATTGCGGAAGGTGTGGAAACCCAGGAACAGTTACAGTACTTAACTGAAAATGGCTGTGATATAGCACAAGGGTACTGGTTTTCCAAACCTGTCCCTGCAGAAGAACTTTCTTTGCTTTTTCCGGCAGATAAATTTATTTTGTCTGTTCCTACAGAAAAATTGACATTAACAAATTCTTGAAAGTATTATGGACTGATTTACGTATTATTCACCACTAAGTGCATGAAGTTTATTTGCTTTTCATCGTGATCTTTGGGTTCTTGATGGCTAACTATTGTTTTTCATAGCTATGAAAAACCACAGCTTGCTTCACTCTCGATTTTGACGTCTGTAGATTTACTTCACAAACGGTGTCATTCCGACCAACGGGAGGAATCTTGAGTCTAAGCATATTTTTGAGCAACAAGATTTCTCGGCAATACCGCTTCGCTGCTCCTCGACAACTGCTCCTGCGTTGTTCTACTACACACCGTCCCGTTGTTCGAAATGATAATCCATTTAAAGTTTGACCTGTGCTTTGTTAATAGCCATATTGTTTTTTGTACAGTAACTCTTCTTGAAATATCTTTGTACGTTGGAATGGATGAACTGGTGGCTTAATATTAAGAGTTAAGATATTAAATGTAACGTCTTTCAGGGCATTGTGGTTGAGTTAGGATGATTGTATCTGCAGGAAGTTTTTTCTGGAAGAATGCTAGTAGCCTAAATACCATGACTTATATTTTTAGTGTTTTTGCAGCCTTTTTAGGATAGAAAGTAGACTGTTGTTATATAATGGACTAAAGGATGTTTCGGCAAATTACAAAGATTTGTAACTACATTTGGTTTCTTGACACGTTAATAATAAAGTTGGTAATGGAACTTCAGCACTCTTCTGGGAAAAATTTTCAAACTCAGCTTTCAAGGAAAGAATTGTTAGAAATCAAAGACGAAATCAACAAGCTCTATGCACCTTTTGTTGTAGACAATAAACCTGAACAAAACCACGATTTTAAGTTTTCTGCTCAAGATTTAATAGAAATCAGCCAGAATATTAGTCTGTATTATTCACCGAAAATTTTGACTAATGCCAATAAACTGGTGATTCTTCCTATAGATCCGCACCATCTTTATGCCTATTGGGAACTGGTAGATAATAAATCCCATTCTATATCTCAGAGTATGTTTAATAATGAGTTGACACTAAGAGTGTATTCTCGGATAGAGGGAAATCGAGATTTGAATCAATCAAGTCCCCTCGCTGAAATTGTGATTGATAAATTTCATTCACGACAAAAAATAAGAATACCAGTATCAAAAAAACCGACTACTTATTCAGCAAGTATAGGGAAAACGATATCTAAAAATGCTTTTGTTTCACTGCTGGACTCTAATGATACCTATATTTTACATGGATTTACGGATTGTCGGGAGGAAAATAAAAGCCAAGCGAGGTCAGTGGGTTCCAATAATATTGATAATAATCCCCAAGCCATAGTATTCGAAGACCAATTTGTTTACGGAAGCAAGTCTTCAGTAGAATCTCATTACCCCTATACAAATTATTCGGCTAAAGGAAAGAAAAAATAATTGCGATGAATATAGGATTTTTGAGCGTTATACTTCATGCACATTTACCGTATGTACGGCACCCGGAGCATGATGAGTTTTTTGAAGAGAATTGGTTGTTTGAAGCAATAACTGAGTGCTATATTCCATTATGTAATGTTCTTGAACGTTTAAACGAAGATACTATCGCTTATCGTCTAACACTTTCATTATCACCCACACTTATCACCATGTTGCGGGATGAATTACTACAAATACGTTATCAGAAGCATCTGAATAAACAGATTGAACTGGCAGAAAAGGAAATTATCAGAACGCGCAATCAACCGCAGTTCCAAAAATTAGCACGTTTATATAGACGCTTTTTTCTAAGTACACGGAATACTTATAATAAATATCATGGTGATTTACTGACGGCTTTTAAAAAACACCATCAATGTGGGCGGCTTGAATTAATTACCACAGCCGCAACGCATGGTTTTTTGCCTTTGCTGAATATTAGCGAAACAGCTGTTCGGAATCAGATTGAAGTGGCTGTAGAAACTTTCAAAACAAATATGGGTTTTTCACCCTCTGGTTTTTGGCTTCCAGAATGTGGCTATTATCCTGATTTGGAAGTGACTTTGGCTAATGCGGGTATTAAATATTTTTTTACCGATACCCATGGTATTTTGGATGCCAATGAGAAGCCAAATAACGGAGTTCATGCACCATTAGATTGTGGTAATGGGGTCATGGCATTTGCCCGGGACCCTGAATTATCCCGCCAGGTCTGGAGTGCAGAACAAGGGTATCCTGGCAATGAGAATTATCGTGAATACTATAGCGATATCGGTTTTAATCCAGATATAGATTTGAATTATCTTGCCCCTTATATTCTTGATGGAAAAAACCGTATCAATACGGGTATTAAATATCACAGAATCACCGGTGAGGGGCTGGAAAAAGAATGGTATGATGCAAAAAAAGCACAATTTAAAATAGAGCAGGATGCAAATGATTTTGTTCAGAAGTGTCAGCACCAAATTGATAGTTTAAGTGCCAACATGGATAGAATACCTCTCATAGTCGCGCCTTATGATGCTGAACTTTTCGGACACTGGTGGTTTGAAGGGCCTTGTTGGCTGGAAGCCATTTTAAGACGGGTAGATGAACACAAAAATATTGAAACAATAAGCTGTGGAGATTATTTAAAACGGCAAACATCGCATCAAATTGCTAGACCTTCATCTTCAACTTGGGGAGAGGACGGCTATTCCAGTTATTGGATTAATGAAGAAAATGATTGGATTTACCCTTTTTTACATAAAGCGGCTGATCAAATGGAGCAGTTAGTGATCGATTTTAAAGGGGTAACTGTATCCGCTATACAAAAACGTGCTTTGAACCAGGCGGTAAGGTCTATCTTACTTGCCCAGGCATCTGATTGGCCTTTTATCATGAAGTCAGGAACTACAGTTGAATACGCTAGAAAAAGAATAACAGATCATTTAGCAAGGTTTAACTATTTACATGAGAGTATACGTAACAATACGATAGATGCGCGTTATTTGAGTGCTTTAGAATTTATCGATAAAATTTTCCCAGATATTGATTTTCGTAATTACAAGCCCATAGAGTTATAGTGAATGGGCTGAAATTAATGACTCTTTTAACCTAGAAAGATCAGTTGGGCGCGGAATTATAGTGCAAGATATTGGTTTCACAGTGTTTTAGCAGGTTTTTGCTCCTGCAAAACCTGCATTTCCTACGTCCATGTAGGTCAAAAAATCTGAGCTTCACCCATTCGGTTAAGCGGACATTTTTTTGAACCACACGGAGGTGGTGAATGCAGAAAAAGCAGGAGCACTTTTCTGTGAAATGCTGTGGAATCAAGAGCTTGTGCTAGAATCCGTGATCCAACTGATTTTTCTAGGTTTAATACATGAATATTAGGTGAAGCATGGATAAAATCCAATTACTTTATATAGAAAATGTGATCACCAGAACATACGAACAGGTTCAGCAAGTGCTGACCTTCTTTATGTTAGTAGAAAATGTGAGTTACGATAAACAGGTTGATGTTATTTGGTCGGGTGAAGATGGTATATGGCACACGTTGCCGGCGAAATATCATAGCGTACAAGGACATGACAGAGAATATTGGCGTACACAGGTAACTTTTAACTTGACTGCAGAGCAATCACTTCCTGGAAATATTCATTTTGGCCTGCGCTATCAAGTTTATGGTTCCGAATACTGGAATAACAATGGTGGTTTGAATTATTCCAGTGAAGCTGATTCAGGTATTAAGCTAGAGAATCAACAATTAGTTCAGAATATTGGCTTTGAAAGCCATCTGAATGATGAGCAGGACTTTGTTACTGTATATATTGCTGTAGATCAGGCTATTAATGCTGAAAAAGTGACTATCCACTGGACTACTGATAATTGGAATACTACAAAAAAATCATCATGCCTGTGCGAAAATAATTTTTGGGATAAAGTCCTGCAAAGTAATGCCAGAAACCCAAATCAATATGGTATTCAGCAATGGACTGGGCGAATCTGCAATGGCGATTCTTTCAGACTACAATATAGTATCTGTTGTGAAAGCAATGGGCAGGTTGTTTGGGACAACAATTATGGCAACAATTATTCTTTCCAGCGAGAGCAGTTAAAAGTTCTGATTCTTAATTTACATTGCTATCAGGAAGAAAATCAGAACGAAAAGTTTACCCAGATTGCCAAAGCGATTGATGATCTGGATATTGATATAGTCTGTCTGCAAGAAGTTGCAGAGTTTTGGAATGATGGGGAAGGGGATTGGGCATCTAATTCTGCAAGAATTATAAATGAACGGCTGATCGAGCCATTTCATATGCACACGGATTGGTCTCATTTAGGTTTTGATAAATATAGAGAAGGAGTCGCTATTTTAAGCCGATACCCTATGTCAAATCATGACTCCAGGTATGTGTCAGATAGTCATGACAGATATAGTATTCATTCCAGAAAAGTCGTGATGGCTCGTATTCATGTACCTTATGTTGGACCGATTAACGTACTTTCTGCACATTTAAGCTGGTTGGAAGATGGTTTTAGGGAGCAATTTCAAAGATTGCATGAATGGGCAGCAAATAATCAGACTGATGATGTGAAGGCCACTTTATTATGCGGAGATTTTAATATTACAGCTGGATCTACTGGGTATGAATTGGTTGTTGATTCAAATGAGTATGAGGATCAGTATTTAGCAGCTAATGAGCAAGGCATCTTTGATAAAATTTTTAGAGTGAATGATACTCATTGGCGTGACTTGCTGGCTGATGACTACCGTATAGACTATATTTTTATGAATAAAGCCAGTGAGTTACAGGTTACATCTGCAAAAGTGATCTTTACAGACCAGGACTATGGACAAGTGTCAGACCATTGCGGTTATTTTATGACATTTGAACCAAAAATAATAACAACAGCAACTGGAGAGGGGTGACATGGAGATAGCAGAACATTATGCCAAGCCTGTTCGTGGTGAATTGGGTGGCTCATTTGCAAGGAGAAATGACTTTAATCATGAGTTTTTTGTGCGCTGGGGGAAGATAGATTTTGATATGTATCACGGCGTTCAAGTTAATCTGAAAGTCATCTTGAAGGTTTATAGTAATGATGGTATTTGTGAAACCTATATTGTAGATACCGAGGCTTATGATGCTGAATGGGATCGGCATAAACGAACTACGCGCGATTTTTATATACACCCATTTTCCAGCTCCTACGGACAAGTCAATTGTGTTAAATTTTCCTTTATTGTACATAAGGATGGGCGTTCTATTGCATCAGAAAAAGAATATATTTATATGGACTGGCCCCAGTTACAGGGCAATCCAGATGAGCATCTGTACAGAGATATTTCTGCTGAACATACAACCGATAACAATTATCAAACCTATGAGTTAAATGCAGGCGAATTACAGTGCGATGTTGATTGGTTTAATCATCATTTTGAATCTTTAGAACTCGTTCCTAAGTTTACTAAAGGCCAGTTAAATCATCCTTATCATCCTAAAAGTTATATTCATCATTTGATCGATAAGGTGATGCATACTAAATGGGATAATCCTGACCGGTTTTGTACTATTAAAGTCAGTGTAGACTGTATTGATGATGCCGATTTTGTTACACATTTGATCCATGCGAGTGAGCAGGGTGTATTAGTTCAGTGTATTGTTGATTGGCGCAAGATGACGCTGACTAATAGTCATAATTATGCGCGATTAAAACGTGCAGGTATTGAATTGGTCGGAGTGGTTTGTAGTCCTGATCATCATCTTATAGAAGTAGAGCCAGATATGCATACAAAATTCATTATTTTTAATGATGAAGATTGCATTATGGGTTCCTTTAATATTACCTTTGATCGTTGGTGGGCAAACTGGGAATCAGGCATGACCTTTCATTCCAAAGGTGTTTGTCGACTTCTGGATAATATATTTCAGAGTCAGCGTGGTGGTGTTATTCAGCAGTATGGTATAGATCCTCACAGCCAGTTTAATTTACTTTATACCTTTGGACGACACACCATGCAGAATGGAGAAAATTATCTTCCCCATCATGCTATTTTGGGCGAAATAAACCGAGCTAAACATTCAATTAAGGTGACTTTGTTTTTGATTGGTGAATTACTGGGAGATCATCACGATAGTGTGATTACAGCTTTGATCAATGCCAAAAAAAGAGGGGTTTATGTACACCTGTTATTAAATGGTCATATTGCACGACAAGGTAAAGTCGGCGTTGTACGTTCCATGGATGAGGAATTAAGTCAGCCTTTATTACATGCTGTGGATCAGTTAAGATTTGCGGGCGTTTCAGTGGGGTTGGTCTATGGACAGGATGATCATGATGTACCTTATTCGCCTATACACTCAAAATATTGCATTATTGATGATTATATTGTCATTGACGGTAGTTTTAACTGGTACAACACGTCTGTATTTTCCCATGATCTGGTTGTGATTGCCGCCAATCACGAAGTAGCAAAGCCTTATTTACATGAGTTTGAAGAAATACAGCATGCCTTCAGGGTTTACTATTGATGAGAGCAGGGAAAAATAAAATAGTCGTACTCCCCCCCGTCTGAAATTATGAATTTATATTTTCAAGAGCAATAATCGTTTTTTCATTGACTAAAATCGTCTTAGTAGTCACCGGTTTTTGATTAGGCCTACGAATAACATCATTGGGTGAGTCTTGAGAAGTATCGACAGACAAACACCATTTCTTTCCTTTAATGACAGGTAATTCAACACGTGTTTGTTTATCTGACATATTGATGACGACGTGCAAGTCAGATTCATCTTCTTTAACACCTGCAAGAGTAAAAGCTAGTAAACGTGTCTCAGAATCATCCCATAACGGAGTGTCTAATTTAGCGCCATGCCATGAAATATCCTTGATACCCTTTGATTCGATGATTTTTCCTGTCAAAAAACGTCTACGCATAATTGATGCATGGCGTTTACGCAAGGCGATCATTTGTTGAACAAAACGCAACATATCGGCATTTTTATTTGCCATCTCCCAATCGATCCAGGTCAGTTCATTATCCTGACAATAACCATTATTATTACCATCCTGGGTATTGAGCAGTTCATCCCCGGCAAGAAGCATGGGAACGCCCTCGCTAAGTAATAATATAGCAAAAGCATTTTTTGCCTGCTTTTTTCTAAATTCCAGAATACCCAGATCGTTTGTCGGACCTTCTATACCACAATTGGAACTTATATTGTTGTTACAGCCATCTCTGTTATTTTCGCCATTCGCTGCATTATGTTTTTGGTTATAACTGAATAAATCATTTAAAGTAAAGCCATCATGACAGGTTATGAAATTGATGCTGTTAATAGGCAAACCATCCTGATGCGCATATAAGTCACTGCTTCCTGAAATACGTGTTGCAAGTTCTTGTATTTTGCCAGTATCTCCACGCAAAACTTCGCGTATGACATCTCTATATTTACCATTCCATTCTGCCCAGCGGTGGCCTGGAAAACTGCCAACTTGATATAGACCGGCTGCATCCCACGCTTCAGCAATGAGTTTTGTCTGTGTCAGTTGTTGTGAAAGTTCAATACTCCAAAGCACGGGTGGATCTTCAAGCACAACGCCGCCTTCACCACGGGTAAGAGCACTGGCTAAATCAAAACGAAAGCCATCAACATGCATTTCTCTGACCCAGTATTCAAGACTATTGGTTATAAAAGCAGCGACCAGAGGATGATTGGCATTGACAGTATTGCCGCAGCCGGTATAGTCATGCAGAATACTTTTGTCATTTTTTTCATGATGGTAAAAAATATTTTCACCTATGCCACGAAAATTAATGATGGGGCCACCGATGCCTGCTTCTGATGTGTGGTTATAAACAACATCTAAAATAATGCCAATACCCGCATTATGTAGAGCTTTAACCATGTCGCGGAATTCTTGCACATGAGTGCCCTGTTCAGGAGTGACGCAGTATCCAGGGTGGGGGCTAAAAAAACTGTGGGTGCTATAACCCCAGTAATTTTTTAGTCCAAGGGCTATGGTACCCTGCGGTGCATCCTGTTCATCAAAAGCCATGATAGGCAGTAATTCAACATGAGTAATACCCAGTTTTTTCAAATACGGGATTTTTTCAATTAAAGCTGAAAATGTACCCGGGTTTGTTACATTGGCTGAAGAATGGCGGGTGAACCCTCCTACATGTAGCTCATAAATGATAGATTTTTCACTACTAATGCGTAGAGGAATGTCACCTTCCCAGTCATAATCAGCATCATCAACAACCATACAACGCATAGCTGTTGAGCTATTATCACCTGGTTGACAGGCGGCTTGGCGGTCCCAGTACATATCGCATACAACACGCGCCCAAGGGTCTATGAGTAATTTTTCCTTGTCAAAGTGCAAGCCCGCTTCTTTAGGTTCGTTCGATCCATCAATACGCCAGCTGTACCAGCTGCCGACAGGTAAATCTATAACATAGACATGCCAGGAATAAAACGTTCTATTGATGTCCTGCTGTAACAGTATCGTCTGAAAGGGTTTTGTGCTTGCTGCTTGTTCGAAAAGTAAAAGCTCAACGCTGGTTGCATGACGGGTAAATATCGAGAAATTTACTCCTCCTCCATTGGGTTTAGAACCTGCTGGATAAGATTGCCCCGGTTTACATTTGTATTCTTTAATTTGCATTGTTAGGATTGACTCAATATAAATACATTATGGTTAACCACAATATTGTATTTCCGATTGAAAAGGCAGGTGTAAGAAGCTTGTTATAACCAGTCTTTCAGGCTAATAAATAAGCTTTATTTCAACCATTATCCGAAGTTTTGGGTCACAAAGTAAAGAGAATTAATTGTAGGAAATTGATGGATTTCTTAATTAGTTATAGAAATCAATTGCTTGTTTTTAAGATAAAAAAAGCTAGAATAGCAATCAATGAATTTTCTGATTGTTATAGATGTCATTATGCAAGGATCAAACAGCATAATTCCCTGCATATTGACGATGATTAAGGGAGATGGAAACAAAATAATCATCCAATTTCATTTGTCTTTTTATCCCTGTATAAATCTTCTCAATCGTTAAGTAGAATAACTATGCCCCTGTTGAGAAAATTTAAACAGAAATAAACTACTGTATAAAATTTGGTTGATTATTTGTTTCCACCTCCCAAGATGTTATTTGTTGGATGAATATTGATCCTGCCTTATTTAGCACACTCAACTTTCAATGACCTGATTTTATGATAAAAATTATATTCTCCAAAACTATGTACTTTAGAGTTGGGGTGAAGAATAATTTCTGAATCTTCCAATATATCCTGTTTGCTTATACCTAGGGATTTCATTAAAACAGGGTAGTTAGCCATTTCTTTTAATGTTAATTTGAAATTTTTATTTTCATAAACAGTTACAGTTGCTTTAGGACCAATCAATATACTTTCAATTCTTTTGTCCCAATTTTTATTATTTACTTTGGATAAACTTTTCTTTTGAGCAGGTCCTTTAAGTCGAAAGTGATCACCTTTAAATTGAGCATCTTCAAAAAAATCAGCCCAACAGTCATTATTTTTGGCAGATACAGCTGCAGAATAGCCAAATAACAGGGTTAGAATTAGCAGCGTTTTAAAGCCATGAAATATATATTTAATTTGTTTCATCTCTATTTCCTTCTAAATGAACTGAAAAAAGAGTGGGCTTAAGGGTAAACTTTAGTTATATCAAGTTTTTATGATGGAGCTATAGAGAGCCCACTCCTTACTTATCTCATAAAAACAGCTTCCAGCAAAGTTTTTTATCTTGACATGAGGACAACCATCTAAACAAGATTAAGACATAAGCTGTGCATCACAACAAGCACCATAGCCACCTCCACCAGGAGTTTCAATTTGAATCATGTCATTGGTATCTAAATTGACTTGGTCACAAGCATTAAGTTTAATTTTTTTTCCATTAGCCTTAATCAATGTGTTGACACCTACTTGTCCTGATAAGCCATGATGTATCCCAAAAGGCGCTTGTAAACGATGACTGGATAAAATTGTGGCAGACATAGGTTGAAGGAATTTAATTGTTCGACTGACGCCATTGCCGCCAATCCATTGGCCTGACCCGCCACTGTTTTTACGGATTGAGAATTCCTCTAATAATACTGGGAAACGCCACTCCAATACTTCAGGGTCGGTAATTCGGGAGTTAGTCATGTGGGTTTGAACAGCATCACTGCCATTAAAACCAAAACCGGCACCCGCACCTCCACAAATAGTCTCATAGTATTGGTAACGGTCATTTCCAAAGGTAAAGTTATTCATGCTTCCTTGAGAACCTGCAAGTACCCCTAAAGCACCATACAGTGCATCAACTATATACTGGGAAGTTTCAACATTACCTGCAACAACAGCGGCAGGATATTGCGGATTGAGCATTGAGTCTTTGGGAATGATGATGTTCAGAGGGGTTAAACACCCGGCATTTAAAGGAATATCATCTTTGACTAATGTTCTGAATACATAAAGTACTGCGGCTTTGCATACGGAAGCAGGGGCATTAAAATTGGTCGATTGCTGATTTGAAGTACCCGTAAAATCAATAGTGGCGGTTTTGTGTGTTTTGTTTATCTGAATCTTGACGACTATTTTGGCACCGTTATCGAGTGGGTTAACAAAGTGGCCATCAGATAAGGTTGGTAAAATATTTCGCACACATGCTGCTGCATTATTTTGCACATGCTGCATATATTGTAAAACGGTTTGCAGGGTATATTGCTCAATCATTTTTTGTAGTTCAAGTAACCCTTTGTTATTAGCAGCAATTTGGGCTTGTAAGTCAGCAATATTTTGCTCAGGATTTCGTGCGGGAATAGGCGAAGATTGTAGCCATTTTCTGATGGCCTGTTCTTGAAATTTACCGTTTATTACAATCTTCATACCTGCGCTAAGTACGCCTTCCTGTTCTATGTGCTGACTATTTGCTGGCATTGATCCTGGACTTATGCCTCCAACATCCGCATGATGGCCTCTAGACGCAACAAAGAATAATAATTGACTGTTATCTTTGTTAAAAATAGGAGTAACTACAGTAATATCGGGTAAATGGGTTCCCCCTTGATAAGGTGAGTTTAATAAGTACACTTCTTTTGGCTTAATCGTAATGATTTCTGATTCAACCAGTGCTATAACACTTTCTCCCATAGAGCCTAAGTGCACTGGAATATGAGGGGCATTTGCAATTAATTGGGCATTGGCATCAAATAGGGCACAGGAAAAATCTAGGCGCTCTTTTATATTGACCGAATAAGCAGTTTTTTGCAGCACAAAACCCATTTGTTCTGCTATCGACATAAACAGTTTGTTGAATATTTCCAGCATAACTGGGTCGGCAGAAGTACCCACAGCCAACAGGCGTTTAATGGGCTGGAAACGAGTTAATATCAAATCATTACGAGCTGTGATTTCACCTTGCCAACCAGGTTCTATAATTATTGTTGCGGTGGGTTCAATAATGATCACAGGTCCTTTTAAAGTGGTACCCTGAGATAATGATTCGCGTTTAAAAACAGAAGTTTTATGGGTTTTATTATTGCTAAATACATCGGTGACCAGGATTGGTTTAGAGGTGATGTTTGATTGTTGGGTGAAAAATCCCTTATTTACAGCGTTGTTAGCAATAATTTCAACAGATAAAGATTCAATGATTAGCTGTTTGTCAGTGTAGATGAATCCAAATTGTTGATAATATTGCTTTTGAAAAGCAAGTCGTGAGCTTTCTTTATCTGAGAAAAAAACTGACAAGGATGTATCAGACCCGGAATAACGTATGTTGACTCTAAATAGACTGGATATTTTTTCCTGATCACTTATTTGCAGCAACATTTCAGCTTGTCCCAGTTGTTCCAGTTTTAATAAGTGATCTTTTAGTTGGGAATTGCTGATTTCATCCCAAGGTTGTTCAAGAGCCTGATCTTTTAATAGTCTCAAGTCTGCCAGACCCATGCCATACGCTGATAAAACACCAGAAAAAGGATGCAACATAACGCGTTTCATACCGAGTCTGTCAGCCACTTTGCAGGCATGTTGTCCACCGGCAGCACCATAACAACATAAGGTATATTCTGATACGTTATAACCTTTTTGTACTGAAATCTTTTTTATTGCAGTCGTCATATTTTCAACCGCAATATCAATAAAACCTTCTGCAACTTGTTGGGGACTGCGGTGGTCTCCACAACTACTAGTTATTTTTTTTGCTAATCGACTGAAAAGATGTTCAACTTTTTCACTATCTAAAGATAAATTTCCCTGTTCACCAAATACTGCAGGAAATAATGGTAACTTCCCTAGCATAATATTAGCATCGGTGACGGTAAGTGGGCCGCCACGGCGATACCCAGCTGGGCCGGGATTAGCGCCTGCTGATTCCGGCCCCACTCGGTAACGTAGCCCATCAAAATATAGTAGTGAGCCCCCGCCAGCGGCAACAGTATGTATATTCATCGTCGGTACACGCATTCTTACACCGGCTACTTCGGTTTCGTAACTGCGTTCCAGCTCTCCTGCAAAATGCGCAACATCAGTTGATGTGCCCCCCATATCAAAAGCAATTATTTTGTTGAATCCTGCTTTTTTTGAAGTTGCAATGGCTCCTACGATGCCACCGGCAGGGCCGGATAAAATACTATCTTTGCCTTGGAAGTTTTGTGCAGCCGTTAATCCTCCATTGGATTGCATAAACATAATTTGAGGGGGTAGATAAATTTTCCCCAGATAGTCCTTCGGTAACCTGATTAACGTAACGTTTGAGCAATGGAGATAAATAGGCATCAACCACGGTGGTATCACCACGACTGACAATTTTCATAAAAGGACTGACCTGATGCGAAACAGAAATCTGGCTGAAACCTACATTTTTAGCCAGTGCTGCTAGTTGACATTCGTGTGCTGGATAACGCCAGGCATGCATTAGAACAATAGCACAGGAGCGCAGCCCCGAGGCATATAGCGATTCCAGTTGTAATGTTACCTTCAACACATTTATTGCTTTTAGCACATGTCCTTTGGCATCAACGCGCTCATCAATTTCAATGACCGTTTGATAGAGTTGTTCCGGTAACTGAATATTCAGTGCAAAAATATCAGGCCGGTTTTGATAGCCTATGCGCAAACAATCCTTGAAACCTGCGGTAATTAGTAAAACGGTTGCTTCACCTTTGCGTTCTAACAAAGCATTTGTGCCAACAGTCGTCCCCATTTTTACAGTAGCAATTGTTTTATCTGTTGCTGTTGTTATGAAGTCATTAATGCCTTGTAGTGCTGCGTCGGCATATTGTTCAGGGTTGTCTGAAAGCAGTTTGCGGGTAATAAGCTGGTCATCGGGGGTCTTGGCAACGATATCCGTAAATGTTCCTCCACGGTCTATCCAGAATTGCCAGTGTTTATCAGTGTTACTCATTATTTGATATTAAAGATTAATTGTGTTTAATAGCATTATAAAGTAGTGGCGGTTTTTTAAAGTTGAGATTATGTGCGTTTATGATGTTACAAGCTGTTGCGATGCGCAAACGTTTATTTAATAAGAGAGTATTATGGCTGGGATCTCATCTGCTGCCAGAATTTGATGGTGCTTAGAGTAGTAGAACAAATAAGTGTTGTGGAAAAAACGGTTGTTTCTATGGTGCATGATACCGATGAACGACATATAAGTATGGGGTAAAAATTTAGTCAGATGAAGCAGAACAAAAGGAATAAATTTAATTATAACGAAGGAGTTGCACTGTCAGCATGGCGTGAATCTCTTAATGAAATAATATTTGGGTCAGAAACGCGATTAGGCAAGGTTTTTGATGTTGTATTAATTATTAGTATAATTTGTAGTGTTATTGCAGTTATGCTGGGTAGTGTTACTCAGATTTATCTGCAATACAGTGAAATATTATTTTACATAGAGTGGTTTTTTACACTGTTGTTTACTTTGGAATATGCTTTACGATTAATTTCAGTACGACGTCCGTTACGATACACATTGAGTTTTTTTGGATTAGTCGATTTTTTATCCATTATTCCAACCTATCTCAGTTTTCTGTTTCCCAGTATAAAATATATGTTGGTGATACGAATTTTACGTTTGTTAAGGGTTTTTCGTATCTTCAAATTATCTGCTTACATGGGAGAAGCACAAACTTTAATGAGTGCTTTAAGCAAAAGCTGGCGAAAAATCCTGGTATTTCTTTATACTATTCTTACACTGGTCGTAGTGTTTGGTTCCCTGATGTATGTTGTGGAAGGAAGTGAATCAGGCTTTACCAGCATTCCTAAGTCTGTGTACTGGGCCATCGTTACACTAACAACGGTGGGTTATGGCGATATAGCACCTCAAACACCGTTGGGGCAGATGATAGCCGCTTTAATTATGATTATGGGTTATGGCATTATTGCAGTACCCACAGGGATTTATAGTGCAGAGCTGATTAAAACCTATAAACCGGAAAGAATCAGTAATAATGCTTGTCCTGCCTGTGGCGAAACGGGGCATGACTATGATGCAGAATATTGTAAGTATTGTGGGCATTTTTTAGACGATTAATTCTACTTAGTATGGTTATTAATTGTGCGTTATACGTACCACTGCGGGAATTGAATAGCAAATAACACTTTTTGGTGCGAGCAACAAATCTTACGAATTTTTGTGGGTTTTAACTTTTCAAGTTAGCTTGTATCTTAAGATTGTGTGAATTTTTCAAAACTGTCCAGTTGGCACTAAAAATTTTGTGTTTTTGTGTATATCGTTGAATTTCGGCAATAGTTTTTTATTTCCATACAATAGTAAAGTATTTTAAACTACGAATCCCGTGAAATTTTACTTTTCATGTTAAAGGTAAGTGCTTCACTATTACACCGCTAAGGTTGGATCTTAAAGCATCCTCAGCGTTTGGCTGACGATCCTTTCTAATCAGGAAAGGTAATGATTTTATACTAAAAAAGAAGAATATGGCACTACAAAAACATTCAAAAAAACACTGTTGATTTTAAAAGACTTTTTTGGATAAAAAATCACTGATAACGAAAAATCAATGGCTTGGCGGTATTAAAGTCACGAAGATGGGCTAAGCCAAATGCGCAGGCTATGACTATCAATACTTTATAATCAATACTGCGGCGGGCATCTTCAACGTTTAGACAATGGCTAACGCCACCCATAACCGGAATTTTACTATTTGGTTTTTTGTGCTAGGCATTTTTAGCGCAAAAAACCACGAAGCAAAATGTCCGTGTAATGAGTCTTGTTAGCGTTTTTGGGGTTACTGCGGTGGTTCTGTTTGCCCCATTGCTGGATAAAAAACCAGCTTAAAGACAACGTCATCTATATGGAAGTATTTTCCTGCATACATAGCTTTTCGGAGAGTTTCTATGCTATCAGCTTGAAAATATATTCTTGTAAGTAAACTCTCTTTTCCCCCATCCATAGCTTGATATAAATTATGCTGAAACTCGACCAAACCTCCATTTAAATTTCGAAGAGTATAGTTCACCCTGTATGGGTGGCTATCAAGAGCATATGTTTGTGACCGAACGCTTTCTTTTATTTTAGGAAGAATAACAGGGCGTATCATCTGAAAATTAAACTTTGATACTAATGTGTCTTGAACAAATCGCTCCTCACCAAGCGAAGTAATATTAAGATTTCCTTTTTTATTTTTTTCAAATGTGAACTTAATATCAATTAACTCTCCGGCAACATTGACTAACAGCCCAAATACGCCTATTTCTTTTAAGTGTTGAACACCATTATTAGCAAAAAACAAATACCCCAGCTTATTCCCTGCCTTATCTTTCAAAGTAACATCTAAGTTTGCAGGATAGGAACGATTACTGGGTAATTTTTTATAGTTAAGATCAAAAATATACGCTTTCTCTGTACTCGTTTTAAAAGAAAAATTAATTGCCGTTTTCCCTTCCCCGACATCGCTAAGTTCTAGCGATTTATCGATATTAATACCTGCGCCAGATATGCTTAAATTAAATGGTAGGGTCTCTGCAAAGAGATAATTGCTACATAATAGCAGGGTGATAAATAATATTTTTTTCAAAATAAACGTCCTATTTTAAAATGGCTGTATAAAAAATTGTAGCTGATTGATCATTACTGTCTGGTTTAATTATTTGAGCTACTAACCCTAGTGAAAATTAAACATCGATGACTTACGAGTAAAAAAATACTTAAATATACAAAGGTAATAATGTGTTTAACTTATATTGTTAGCCTCGGATGGAATGATAGTATGCAGAAAGTAAAGGGCAATTTTTCAATCTTAGTGCGTTTGCGGCAAGGGGCTATAGTTATTCCCCGACGAAGTGCAGTAAAGCCATTTGTGCAACCTTGACTATGCGGGTTTTGTGCGTACTCACGGTGTACCGGGTAAGCTGGAGCTAACGATTTGTCTCGCGACGAATCGATTTTTGTAACATGGTGACTCTAAATCTATTATGAGGCACGGCGATGGCGTGCCTCATAAGTTAAACCAAATTAATCATCAAATGACATAAAAACACCTTGCCTGGGCGTTCCTCCTGTATCCACTGATCTAGTTACAGTTAACGAGTCTAAGTTCAGCTCATAAAAAATACCACTATCACTCGCAAATGCATAAAAATTATTACTATCTGGATCAACAAAAGAAGTATGAGATTGAAGAATTTGACCATTCGCCTGGGCAGGGCTAACTACGACATCTGTTATTTTTGTATGGGTATCCATATCAATAATTGTTACAAAAGTATCCTTATGATTTGACACCACTGCGATACCTCTATCAACAATAAAGCGAGTGTGTCCAGCACCCTGTCCTGCATCTATCACACTTACTATTTGCATCTTTTTCCTATTGATTACAAACATATGTCCTTCATTAGAACCCACATAGATATGTTTTCCATCAGGATGAATATCCGCGTGGTGTGATCCCATGATACGTGGATCAAAACCATTTAACGCAACACTTCTTTTTAATTTAATTTTGTTTTTACGTACTTTAATTTCAAGTAATTGAGGCGGAATATTGTTTAATGGAGAACCTTCTGCAATAGCATAATATATAAACTTGTCTTTACCATATAATGAACTACGATTTCGTGTAACAAAATGATGAACACTAGTAGGAGTATCTATTTCATCAAGCAACACAGTCTCATAACCACTCAATGTATTCCCTGTCAACTGATAAAGTTTAATTTTTCTATTAGCACGATCAATGACTGCAAATTTTCTTTTTGAAAACCAAAAAGGGTGTCCTGAGGCTAAACTTCCACCATAATCACCGTTAGGTACAGTAATAACATTATTACCAGCAGTTGCAATGACAGTATCGAACTCAGGGTCTATAATACTTGTCATTGGTTTATCTGCACCAGCGATAAGAACTAAATTCAACTTGCCATTATGAGCTTCACCTGAGCGTGGCTTATGCTCCAAAGCTATTGAACCAATATTCACTAATGTACGGGGATCAATGATATCAATTGAATTTGTACCACGTGTAATTGCATAAGCTTTATCTAAACCACCTGCCGCATCAACTGGATATGGCGTTGAAGCCGTTGGAACACTGCCAACAAATGTCATATCAGGAAGTTCAATTACTACGACTCGATCAAAAGTTGGGTCTCCGTAGAGAGCTAGAGTAGAATAATTATTACTACTATTCCCGGATGCACTAACTATGACAGAAAAAAACATCAATGATATGGTCATTAATATTTTTTGCATTTGGTTAAATTGAATTTTTATCATTTATACGCCCTTATAATTTATGTTTAAAAAATAATTAATTTTCTAACGTTTAAAATTGATTCTTATCTTATACAATGAATACATATTGTTTAGCTTAAGCTATCTAATTTTCAGTTCAGTAAAAACCATTAAATCTCTTATTTTCTTTCTTCAACTTTGCACGTCTTAACGCCTAGGAGTGAATATAAAGGACATCGCTTTAATAGCCCTGTAATTATAAAAACTACACCCACTACTCCCCATATATTTCCCATAAGAACACCCCAAATAATTACTGAAATACCAACCACAAGTCTTAAGTTTTTATCAATTCCACCTAAATTAATATTCACCAGCATCTCCCTAATTAATTTTTCTGATTAATAAGTATTATTCAGGTTGAAGAATGAAGAATCTGTAACAAATGTTACATAAATACTATTTTATTTTAAAAGGACGATTCGTCCTCTTTGCAATTTAACGAATCCTTTTTCTTCTAGTTTTTTAAGTGATCGACTAATGACTTCTCTCGAAGACGCAAGTTCTTCTGCTATTTGTTGATGAGTGATCTTAAAATTAGGTGTGTGATGATGCTCAGTTAGCCATTGAATGAGTCGTTCTTCTAGTGTATTAAAAGCAAGCTGGTCAACCTTTTCTATCAAATCTCCCATTCTTTGAGAAAGAAGGCCAAATATAAATTCTTGCCATTTTATTTCTGTTTTTAACCAATCGACTAATAATTCTTTTGATACCACATAACCTTCTGAATGTTCTACAGCAATAGCGAACGCTGGAAACATTTTTTCATTCAGCAAGCAAGAAGCCGTTAATACACAAGCTTCACCAGAACAAATTTGATATAGCGTCAAATGTCGACCATCTTCAGAAGTTCGAAATACTTTAACTCTTCCTTTTGTTAATACTACCAAATTTTCACATTCATCATTGAATTCACAAACTATAGTATTTTTTAATATTGAGGTTTTTTGAGCTTTATTATTATCAGCCAAAAAATTTAGAATATTGTTCATAAAATTCTTAATTACAGCTAATGCTAAGCTGCGTTCGACAGCGACCGACTGGTATGATATACATCTAGCCGGTGAAGGTCCAGCTTTAGCCTTCTCCAATATGAATTAGTCTAAACTGACAAAACCATCGAATCTGTTCATGATGTAGGAATGAAAGCTATTATAATCGCGCTTTTTTCAAAATACTCTCTAAGATCACCAAACAAGCTTGGCGGTTCTTAAAAAAACAATTTTCTTAAAAAAAGCACTCAGCGGATCTTTGAGCGCAAGTTGCGACCTGTTTTGACGGAATACCTAAGAATAAATACCGGACACCGTTACCAAGCGGGTGAAGTATTGATAATAGCAGATTTTACCTGTATATTGCTGGAAAGATCTTTAACTCAGAAAATAAAACTTATTACAGTATACGTTTCACACACTAAAAAGTGTTTTTTTGTTATTCCATCACCACAGAGGTAAGTTCCTACATTTTATTCTTACTGGAGGGCAACTGAAGTCACGTGTTTATTGTATATGAGTAATAGGTAAAATTGTCAGATTACCTGATTGTATTATTTGAAAACTCATAAATTAGTTATGAATATGCCCAAACCGGTAGGTCGGAGACACTACCTTTTAATCCTTTTTTTCTTTAATTTAATTGCTGCCGCATTGGTAGTTATTTATACGTTAGAACGCAATGATACATACAGAGATAACCAACATAGTCTGGCCAAAAAGTCTGTTATCTATTTGTCTAGTGCAATTAATCTATACATTGATGACTTACGTAAGCGCATCCATTTATTCACGGATCTAGAGCAGGATTTAATTAATCGAATTGCTAATCATCCCCTGGATGAAGTCGCTCATACCTTGTTTGAAAACAAAATTTCTTTACATTATCCAGAACATTTTGCATGGACTATTGCCTCTAATGCTGGTACATCATTGTTAGAAAGTTCCGACCATTTAGTGGGTAAGGGTTGCCGAAAAGATCTTAGGAAATTCGCTGACAATCCCAGTAGTAATCGTGTTTATATTCATAGCAGTCCACTACAAAAAAGATATCATTTCGATATTATGGTACCTATTGAAGAAACAAAGCGTGTCTTTTTTATCAGTTTTAATCTGAGTAAATTGGCCAAAATGTTAAAACAAACACAGTTACTGGGACATCAAATGCTGCTACTAATGCGAGATGATCAGAATTTAATTGAAGTCACGGCTGATGGAGGTTTTTATACACTTAGACGGGAACCTAATCATACAATATGGCAAAGTATTATTGGTGGTAATCAAATTTCAAATAAAAATAAACTACGTCTTTCCGAGGACAGTATGCAGCATCTTGAATTTAAGATGCCAGTACCAGGAACTAAATGGCTCCTTGCTGATTTACCCGAACCTTCGTTTTATAGTTCAGAAAATAAAAGACTTTGGCAGGAAGCTGTTGTTATTTTTTTTACGGTTATATTAGTCAGTGGCTTAATTATTTTTTTGATAAAGAGAAGACAGGATAAATTATTTTTACTCCGCAATGAACAAGAGTTGGAGGAGTTTATTAATAGTTCACCTGTCATAATGTGGATGGCCAAAGGCCCAGGGCATGACATCATTTATAATGATGCCTGGCGTAAATTCAATGGGTCTGTAGAGAAAAAACTGAAGGTAAGGCATTATCATCAACAGTTAGTTCATGTTGAAGATCAAGAAGAGTATTTAAATGTATTTATAAATAGCTTACAGAAACATGAAGCATTTGAGCATGAATATCGACTCCTGGATAAAACACAGAAATATCGTTGGTTAAAGGAAACGGCAGTTCCGAGATTTAATGATCAGAACCACTACCTGGGACATACTGGTGTATGTGCTGACATTACAGAACGGAAACAAATTGAAGAATCCAACAGAATTTTATTTAATTTACTTAAATATTCCTTTGAATCACTGGATGATTTTTTGCTTAAATCAATGCAAGCAGTTACTTCAATAACCTGGCTAAGTTTAAGTGATAAGGGGGGCGTTTTTCTTATTGACGAAAATCAGGAAAACCCATCGTTAAAACTAGTCTGTTCTCATAATCTTAACACAGAACTTCAGACATTATGCGCAAGAGTCCCTTTTGGTCAGTGTTTGTGTGGACTGGCGGCTGCAACAAAAGAAATTCAGTTTGCAAAATGTGTTGATGATCGCCACCATAATAGTTTTCAAGGTATGCAGCCGCATGGGCACTATAATGTTCCTTTGAAACATGGCGATCATTTGTTAGGTGTAATGGTTTTATATCTACCACATGGTCATATCCGGCAGGATTATGAAGTTCAATTTTTGCAACGGGTATCGCATATTTTAGGCCTGGGCATATCCAAGCATAACGCTGAATCTCAGGTAATAAAACAAGCTCATTACGATCCGCTTACAAAGCTGCCAAATCGGTATTTGTTAATGCATAGGTTTCAACAAGTGTATGAAGAAACAAAAAACCAGCACATACTTAGTGCTCTAATTTTTATTGACCTGGATCATTTTAAAAAAATCAACGATTCTTATGGTCATCTTGTAGGAGATAAAGTACTCAAACAAATGGCTCAGCGGTTAAATTATGTGCTTAGGAAAGAAGACATGTTGTCTCGTCAGGGCGGAGATGAATTTGTTATCTTGCTTAGCTCGATAAATACTGATAGAAGCAAAGCTATTAATGAAATTAACAGTCTATCAGAAAAGCTATTAGCTAGCATCACTAAACCTTTGATAATCGAAGAACATTGTTTTATGATGTCTATGAGTATGGGGATTGCACTTATTCCTGATGATGGTCGCAATGTACACGAATTTTTAAGTCATGCTGATGCTGCCATGTACCAGGCAAAAAAAAGAGGACGTAATACTTTTGCATTTTATTCACCAGAATTACAAAAAAAACTGGATGAAAAGCAACAACTTGAAGCAGACTTGCGCCTGGCTATTGATCAGGATCAACTAATCATTTATTACCAGCAGCAAGTTAACGGATCGAATGAAATTATTGGTACCGAAGCGTTACTTCGCTGGAATCATCCACAACTAGGTTTAATCGGCCCCGATATATTTATTCCCATAGCTGAGGAATCTGGTCAGATACTGAAAATCGGTACATGGGTATTAAATTCATCATGCAAGCAATTTAAAACCTTTAATGGATTTGATTCAGGCGGATTGTTGAAACATGTCGCGGTTAATGTAAGTGCTAGCCAATTCCATCACAGTGACTTTATTCAACATATTAAACAAGCCCTCTTGCATAGTGAAATACACCCCCAACAACTCACTTTAGAACTAACCGAAAGCATCATGATAAATAATCTCAACGAAACAGTGGATAAGATGCTGCAGATTAAAAAATTGGGTGTTGGCTTGTCAATCGATGATTTTGGTACGGGCTATTCTTCCTTAAGTTATTTGAAAAACTTACCATTAGATCAGCTTAAAATTGACAAATCATTTGTTGATGAAGTTGAGACAGACCTTCACGATAGAGTAATCATTGAAACCATTATTTCCATGGCACATCATTTAAGTTTTGATGTCATTGCTGAAGGTGTTGAGAATATTAATCAGCTCGATTTTTTACAGCAGGCAGGCTGTAGTATTTTTCAAGGTTACCTCTATAATAAACCATTGCCAGCAGAAGAATTTATTGCTTTATTAATCAAAGCTTGAAAATTTGACTTTGAGGCAAAATATTGTTGATACTGTGGATGTTCTTTAGATGACTGAGAATTGGGTTTTTCAGGATGTGTATAAGCATAGGTAAGCAGACTCTTGAGCTTAGCTATTTTTTTTATGTCAGCAAACAAAAAAAAATATTAGGACGCTTATGTTAAGTGCTAGTTACTTAGCAAAAAGGAATAAATTGTTATCTTAAGCCCAGTCGAAAATATTAATACATCTTCAGATGAGTGTAACGAAAAAGAAATATTAAAAATAAATTTACGGAGATTTGAACTTTTTAGCAGCAGGTAGAACATCAATGTGTGCAAAAACTTAAGCATGCACTGGCAGATAATTATTTACAGTATTAAGGCTGCATGATTTTGAGTCTGACTACATTTTTCAGAACTATGCCCTAAAGTTAGAGATAAATATTTATTCGAACAAAAACTATAGAAAAAAATTGATTGCACGCTATATTTAACTACGAGCTTTGTCTAACTGTTAATATCGATTTATGCCAGAAAATCAGATTTCTAGAAAACTAACTTTTGAAGTTGATGCAGATGAAGTTACTGTCTACGCTGTTATTAATTCAGATGCTGATAAAATCGAATATTCTGAAGAATGGCTGGAAAAGCAATTAGTTCATTGCGGTTGTGCTGGTTTAAGTGTTTCAAACTCAGCTCATGAAAAAATGGCTGAACTGTTTGAAAAAAATCGTTCTGGCCGAGTGAAACTGGGACAGAAAATAGATGCTAAAGTTGAAGTTCTGGTTACAGGTGATCATTTATCTGCGAGTTTGCGTATAACTGCTGCAAAGGGAGGTCAACCAGCATCCTCACAAGATGTGGTCAATGCATTAAATGATAAGGAACTCGAGCTTGAACGGGTGAATAAAAATAGAATCGTCGGCTTGGTTAAAAAATCTCGACTGATAGTACCTGGAGAGATGGTTGAAGTCGTGATCGCTAAAGGCAGGCCACCAGAACATGGCAAAGATACACGGTTTGAATGTTTGTTGGATGATATTACAGACCGAAAACCTAGTGTCCGCAGTGATGGTTCGCTAGATTATTATGATTTGGGAGAAATTGTTTCTGTAGAGGAAGGTTGTCAGTTGATGCGAAAACTTCCTCCTACACCAACAGTAATAGGTAGAAGCGTCACTGGAGAAGAAATACCTGCCAGAATAGGAAAAAAAATCAATTTTAAAAAATGTAAAGGTGCTGTTGTTAGCTCAACGGATTCTGATGTATTGGTTTCAGCCATTAAAGGTCAGCCAGTAATAGGTGAGAATGGTATTACTATAGAAAAGGTTTATACGGTCAACAAAGTTGATTTACGTACAGGACATATCGACTTTGATGGAACAGTCATTGTTAAAGGTGATGTGGCTTCAGGTATGAGTATTAAAGTAACGGGTGATGTGCAAATTTTTGGGATTGTGGAAAATGCCTGTATTGAGTCGGGAGGGAATGTAGATATAAAGTTAGGGATGATAGGGCGTTCTGATAATTCGAAAGAAGAAAGTTGTCAGATAAATTGTAAAGGTAATTTAACGGCTGGTTATTTGGAAAATGTCTATGTGACGGTTGAAGGTGACATATTTATAAAATCTCGAATCTCTAATTGTAATATAACAGGCAAGAATCAAATTATTGTTGGAAATCCACGAGAGGAAAAAAGTGGCATTGTAGGGGGAAATGTTTCTGCGGGTACTATTATACGTGCTGAGGTATTAGGTTCATCAGGAGGTGCTTTAACACACGTTGCTATAGCATGTAGTGATGGCATATTGGAACAATATGAATCACTTAAAACAGAGATTGTTGCTCAGGATGAATTGCTGGTAAGAATGCTGGGTTTAATGGTTGGTTTGTCAAAAAAACGTTCTCCTGAAGCAAAAGAATTACTGCAAAACACCCGAATACAAACGGATGAACTCAAAGCGTTGATAAATGGTTTAATAACTCAAAAGGATGAAATTGAAGCGTCTATTGAAAAAGTGAGACAAGGTAAAATTATCGTGCAGAAAGAAGCGTTTCCTGGTGTCGCAATAACAATTCTGGATCAACAGCAAAAAATAAAAGGAAGATACGGGCAGGGTACGTTTTTATTATTTGATGGGTCAATGTCTCATAATTCTTCAGTAAACTAATATAGGATCAGGCCTGACAAATAGAGTTTAGAGGTTTTAATTGTTTTTAATTGAAAATTGATATATCGTTATACATTAGAATACAGCTGTATAGTGATATACAAAGTTGTATACATTACTATGAAATAAATTGGCTTTCAAACGATTGTATAGAATGTGGAATTTAATAACCCTATCTATGGTATGCTTTATATGAACTTAGTGTGAAAGGAAGTATATTGAACTGGGGTAAGGCAACTAGCAACAAATAACCCACCCACCTTACTGGTATTTTTATTCGTCTTCTGCGTTGTGGGAACAGTTACTTAGCTGGCTATGCGCCTGTTCCCACGTCTTGAATACAAATAAAAATCCTGCGCAATCTGGGTAGGTTATTTATTGCCAGCTGCCTAACTCTACCGTTCCGTAGAGACTGTACCTAACTTTTTTATTTCTTAAATTATAGTAATATGCTTGAACCTGTAGCCTTAAAAGACTTCTTTATTACCTTTTTTTCATCTGCATTAATTATTATGGCGGGCGCAAGTTATGCCTTGTTGTTTGCCTGGTCTAAAGTGAACTCTCGCCTGAGTATTAAAATATCTGCTTTTGTATCTTATTTTATATTGCTAGCTTCTGTTTATCAATTGACGCTGGCAGCCAATTTGATGGGTTATTGGCGGATAATTTCCTATCTTATGGTCATTGGTTATTTTTTTGCTCCCATTGCTATTTGGCATTTGTGTAAACAAACCCATGACGATCCCAAATTAATTACATCACTGGAGAAAAAAAATGAGTGAAACACCTCAATGGGCTTCTGAGTCTTTTTGGAAAAAAGTAGCGGTGTGGGTCACAGCCGGCTCTTTTTTAATTCTTGTGGTATTAACGTTTGATACCCTGAAACAGACTTCAGCTGGCGGAAACAGAGTTCCCGCGTATTCAGTCATCAATCAAAATATTGATTATCAATTTGATAAAAAATTGAATAAGTTTATGCCAATTATTGGTGCTGAAGAATTGTTATTCGGGCAAAAATTTAGTGAACAAGAAGCTGAGGAACTGGTTACTTTAGGTAAAAAAACCACTCAAGCTAAAAACTGTATGAATTGCCATACTTTATTAGGTAATGGTGCGTATTATGCGCCTGATTTAACCAAAGCCTGGCTAGACCAGGGATGGTTGACGACAGAATTACGTGAACAGCAGATGCTTAAGTTTTTGATGGATCCAGAAAAGAATGCACGTACATTTGGTACTAATCGAAAAATGCCAAATCTGGGTATTACGGCGGATGAGGCAAAAGGCGTTGTTGCTTTCTTAAAATGGATGTCCAGTATTGATACTAATGGCTTTCCTTATAATTTTACAACCATTGAAGCTGAGGACGAATAATCATGAGTGCACATGTTGATACAGATAAAGAAAATAGCCCTTCGATGAGTGATAAATTGGATACTTTTAAAGCCTGGGCACAAGTTGATGATAGTACCTTGAATGGTGGTCAAAAATTAGCCGTAAAATATTTTATGGGTGCGGTTATATTGTTTATCTTCCAGATTTTATTTGGTTTACTGGCTGCCGCACAGTTTATTTTTCCTGGTTTTCTTTATGAATTTCTGGATTTCAGTGTTAACCGGATGGTGCATATCAATGCCATGATACTCTGGATGCTCTATGGTTTTATCGGTTGTACTTATTGGTTATTAGAAGATGAAAGTGGCACTGAGGTTGTCGGCCTGAAGTTTGGTGTATTAGGTTTTTGGTTGTTTTCTGCAGCAATAACTGTTGTGGTTCTTGTTTATCTGTTTATCCAGACAGGGGCGGGTAATGATACAACCCTATGGTTGATAAATGAAGGGCGGGAATATATCGAAGCCCCTCGTTGGGCTGATATAGGTATTGTTGTAGTGATGCTGATATTCTTTTACAACGTGGTAATGACCTTTAGTAAAGGTCATTGGTCAGGTATCGCAGGCGTATTAACCCTGGATTTAGTGGCGTTGGCTGGTTTGTATTTAGCAGGCATGTTTTATATGACTAATATTACCCATGAGCAATTTTGGTGGTGGTGGGTTATTCACCTTTGGGTTGAGGCAACATGGGAAGTGTTAGTCGGTGTGATTATGGCCTGGTCGTTAATGAAAATATTAGGTGTCAGACGTAAAATTGTGCAAACCTGGCTCTATATTGAAGTAGCCTTAATGTTTGGTTCCGGTATTTTAGGCTTGGGGCATCATTATTTTTGGATAGGTACACCTGAATACTGGTTGACTATTGGTGGTTTTTTCTCAGCTTTAGAACCGATTCCTCTAGTGGCAATGGTTGTACATGCTGTCTATGATTCTGGTGAGCGTTCATTTAAAAATATGAATCATCCTGCGATGGCCTGGTTGATTGCACATGCTTTTGGTAACTTTTTTGGGGCGGGTGTATGGGGATTTATGCACACTTTACCACAAATAAATTTATACACGCACGGCACACAATGGTCAGCTTCACACGGCCACTTAGCTTTCTTTGGTGCTTATGCTACGATTAATATTGCTTTTTTCTATATTGCAATTCAACATTGGCGTGGTAATGTTTGGATGGGAGGTGGCTTACAAAATGCCTGGCGTTGGAAATGGGCACTGGCTCTGTTAAATATTGGTGTGCTAGGAATGACTATTGCACTATTAATTGCAGGGTATGAACAGTCATTTATTGAACGTGCAATAGGCGGTTCTACATGGGGTGGTTATTTTGCTGCGCAATCGCATCCTTCCTTTATTAGCGCAATGAACTGGCGGATGTTTTTTGGTTGCATTACTGCTGCTGGTCTAGCTTTATTGGTATGGGATTTACTGACTATTGGTCAAGGTGAGACACGCAAAGCCGAAGTAATTCCTCAAGCAGGGTAGCTCCGCTTTAAAGTGGATATTCAGAAAAGGAAGAGGATTTTAATCTCTTCCTTTTAAAGATAACATCTAAGGCAACTCGCAATAAATAACTTACCCATCTGGTTTGTCTTTTTTATCCGTCTTCAGCGGTCTCATAGCTTGCTATGCTCCCTCTGTTGCGCCTCGAAATTGCTCCTGCGTTACCCTACTACATGCCGTAAATGGCATTATCCTAGAAAGATCAGTTGGGCGCGGAATTTTAGTGCAAGATACTGGTTTCACAGTGTTTTAAAAAAATCTGAGCTTCACCCATTAGGTTAAGCGGGCATTTTTTTAAGTGCTGTGGAATCAAGAGCTTGTGCTAGAATCCGTGATCCAACTGATTTTTCTAGGATTATGCATTGTTCTACCTACACACATCCATGTGTTAGTTAAAGACGGATTAAACCCGGCACAATCTGGGTAGGTAATTTATTTTGCGTTATCTAAAGTACATCCCTTAGGGCATGTTCCAAGGTTTGGAATTTAAATTCATACCCTGTTTTTTCAATCCGTTCGGGTATAACTCGTTGACCGCCCAACAATAAAGCTGACATTTCACCTAAAAGTATTTTTAACACTAAAGCCGGGACAGGTAAAAAAGTGGGTCTGTTTAATATTTCCCCCAGTGTTTGACTAAATTCCATGTTAGTAACGGGTTCAGGTGCAGTCACATTAAAAATGCCATGCAAAACTTTTAATTCCAGCAATTTATCGATGATAGCAATAAAATCAGTGCGGTGTATCCATGAAATCCATTGTTTCCCATCTCCCATAGGCCCCCCTAAACCCATTTTAAAAGGCAACAGCATTCGTTTGAGAAAGCCGCCATCATCACCAATAACCAGTCCTGTTCTGATAATGCAGACTCGTACATTCCATTGTTCTGCTTCAAGTGCAGTAGCTTCCCATTTTGCACAAAGATAATGTGAAAATTCTTCATGGCCGACTGCTTCTTCATTTACTTTTTTAGCGCCACGATTGCCATAATAACCAATAGCTGAACTACTAATTAATACCTCAGGTTGAGTTTCAGCTCTTTCTATATAACGGATAAGTTGTTTAGTTGTGTTAATTCGGCTATCTAATAAAATTCGTTTTCTTGCTTTACTCCAGCGGGCATCGGCAATACCTTCGCCTGCAAGGTTTATGATGGCATCAAATGAGTCAGATGCTGTCAACTGTTCTATAGAATTAATAGCCTGAACAGATTCTCCACACAGCGTTGGTACTTTTCCGGGAGTACGACTTAAGACAGTTAATTTATGTCCTTTATCCAGTAAAAAATGGCATAATTTTTTGCCAATAAATCCTGTTCCACCGGTAATCAAAATTTTCATGAGTCATCTCCTGTCTAAGAATCAAGATAAAAATGAACTTTCTAAAAAATAGTAGACTAAATAAGTAGGGATAATTTCAAATTATTTTCTGTTTTTTTTCGATGTTCTGGATAATAAAAATATGAATGTAACTGAAGAAAAAATAAATGGCTTTAATATTCTTTTCGTTAAGGATGAACGGATTGATGCACATAATTCGGCAGATCTAAAAGATTTCATTCTGCATATGATTGAGCAAGGTCAGGTCAATCTAATTGTACAGATGGAAAATGTTCGATTTGTTGATAGTTCGGGCTTAGGGGCGTTGTTATCTGGGTTAAAACATGCTGAGGCAAAATCGGGAAAATTATCATTATCCAATTTACAGAATCAGGTGTTATCAATGTTTGAATTAACCCGATTAAACAGGGTATTTGAAATCTATGCTGATCTGAACGAAGTTTTTGACAACGAAGGTTAAGGAGGGAAAATGAATTCTACGACTAACTTTCAAGTTGATGTGATTATTCCTACTCAAACAAAGTATCTACATCTGATCGGCAGTATTGGTGAACATATAGGTAGGGACCTGGAAGATTTTTCCGGTGACCGGGACGCTTTGGCCTATCATTTGAATCTGGTATTAACAGAGGCAACAACCAATGCAATAAAACATTCCAATTCTAATGACCCAAAAGACACGGTCAGAATAAATATAGATATTCAGGAGCAAGAGTTAATTATTCGTGTGTATGACCATGGCCAGGGGTTCGATCTTGAAACTGTTCCGAAACCAGATTTTGAACACCCCAAAGAAAATGGTATGGGGCTGTTTTTTATCAAAACCTTGATGGACTCAGTAACATACACGAAACAGGAGGAAGGCAATATTCTTGAAATCAGAAAGTTACTTATTTAGCAAGGAGTAGTCATGAAGGTAGATGTGAAACATGCTTCTGGAAATTTCTGCCATATTGATAATCACTGGCTGAATACTTTTCATAAAATGATAAGACGGGTGTTCAGCAAACAGGAAAGAAAAGTTATCTGGGAGAAATATCAACATGTTTTTTCAGCTGATTATCAAAGTTTAATGCCCCCTCGTTATGCTGTCAGCGATATTTATGCAATTGAAAAGATGCTAACTTTAAAACAAGCTCAAGTGGGGTTGTTAAACCCCGGGAAAGAGAAAAACCACTATAGACTTCATTTTTACAGTCTTGAACAACGCTTTCTTGATGAGTATTTTCCGGTACTTGGGAATTTGAATTTACGTGTTATAGATCAAGTTCAATTTCCATTGAATGTTGAAGGTAAACGCGTTTTTATTAAAAGTTTTACAATTTCGGCAGCTGAATCGCAATGTGCTTCTTTTAGTATTCTACGGTGCTTTCTGTTAGATATGATACAGGCGGTATTGAAGGGAAAAGTTGAAAATGATTCGCTCAATAGTCTGCTGATTTTAACAGGGCTTTCATGGCAAGAGATTGATGTACTCAGAGCTTACCGTAATTACTTTTTACAATTAGCTGACAAGGCAACGCTTGATAGTTTTCATAATGCGCTTATCAGTAATCCTAAAGTCGCAAAGTATTTGTTTAACTATTTTGAAACACGTTTTAGACCTGCCCCAGAGTGGGAAGATAGTCTGCAGAGAGAAGAACAGGTACTATTTCCCTTACGTATAAAATTAATTGAAGAAATTGAAACAGTAGCTGACATAAATCATGATCGTATTTTACGTACTCTGTTTAATCTGATTGATGCTACTGTACGATGTAATTTTCATGTTAGACAAAATTTAGATGACTATTTTATTGCATTTAAAATAAATAGTTTAGGTGTTATCGATATGCCTGCTCCAAGACCGATTAATGAAATTTATGTGCATTCGGTTGATATGGAAGGTATTCATTTACGTGGTGGAAAAATTTCAAGAGGAGGTATTCGCTGGTCAGATCGTGTAGATGACTTTCGCACTGAAATTCTAGGTTTAATGCAGACCCAAATGAGTAAAAATGTATTGATTATTCCTAAAGGAGCCAAGGGTGGTTTTATAGTCAAAAAGGATTGTGCTGATGCCTGTTTTAGAACTGCGGGTAAAACAGCTTACATTAAATTTATTAAGGGTTTATTGGATTTAACGGACAATTATTATCTAGACGAAGTAATTCGATTACCTGGAATCGTTAGCTATGACGGTCATGACCCATACCTGGTAGTTGCTGCTGATAAAGGGACTGCACAGTTTTCGGATCTTGCTAATTCAATTGCATCTGAATACAAATATTGGTTGGCGGATGCTTTTGCCAGTGGCGGATCAAAGGGGTTTAACCATAAAGAGCTCGGTATCACAGCCCGCGGCGCATGGGAAAGTGTAAAAAGGCATTTTCGGGAGCTGGGAAAAGACATTCAACAACAGTCTTTTAGTGTAATAGGCATTGGTAGCATGGATGGCGATGTGTTTGGTAATGGTATGTTGTTATCACCAGTTACTCAATTACTGGGGGCTATCAGTGGGGAACATATTTTTATTGATCCAGAACCTGCTAATCTACAAAGTTCCTTTTTAGAACGCAAACGCTTGTTTGAGTTACCGAGGTCCAGCTGGGATGATTATAACCGGCAACTTATTTCAGCTGGGGGTGGTGTTTTTAGACGTGACTCTAAGGGTATACTGATTACTCCAGTTTTAAAAAAATGGCTGGGAATACGATACCGAATGCTAGATGGAGAAAGTTTAATTCGTTATTTGCTTAAAGCGCAGGTAGAGTTATTATGGCTGGGTGGGATTGGAACTTATGTTAAAGCCAGTACAGAAAACCATACGGATGCAGGAGACAGAAACACTGATTCAGTACGGGTAGATGCAAATGATCTTCGTGCTAGCGTAGTCGGTGAGGGGGCAAATCTTGGTTTTACTCAGAAAGCTCGCATTGAATACAGTCTATCAGGTGGCCGGATCAATACCGATGCAATTGATAACTCAGCAGGTGTTGATATTTCAGACCATGAAGTTAATTTGAAAATTTTACTGATGAATTTGTATGAAAAACAAAAGATTGCTAATTATCTTGAGTTTTTTAATAGTCTTACCCCGCAGGTCTGTCAGTTTGTATTGAAAAATAACTATAAACAAACGCTTTGTTTATCAATGGAACAGATGCGCTGTACTACTCAAACAAGTTCTTATTTACAGTTGGCCGATCAACTTGAGACATCCGGTTATCTGGATAGAAATGTCGAATGTTTTCCACAGTCTAAAACAATATTTTCCCGACCGAAACAAAGCTTAACTCGTCCAGAACTGGCTGTATTAATGGCAGCCAGTAAAATGCAATTGACTCAGCAAGTTTTGGAGCAATCAGGTTTTCTGGAACATGAATATTTTTCATGTTTTTTACTGGATTATTTTCCAAAACAAATCACTGATAACTATGTTGATGATGTTATATCTCATCCCTTAGCCAGAGAAATTAAAGCAACCTGTATTAGTAATAAAATTATTAATCAGGCGGGCTGCCTATTTATACATAAAAGTCTAGAATATGAAAAGGATCTACTGCAAAGTTGTATGTGTTATTTAACATTTGATAAAGTGTTAAAGGCTGATGAATTAAGGCAGCAAATTTTTGACCTGGACAATCAAATTAACTCAGAACATCAATATGCTGTGTTGCTCACAATAGAAAAAACATTGTTCATTTTTTGTAGATGGGCATGGATTAATGGAAGAAAGATAGTTCCATCTGAAAAGACAGTAGAATGTTTTAATCAGTATTTACAAGAATACCAGTCTCTGTTTCAGCAGGATTTGAAAAAGGCAGAGATAGATAATGAACAAATTGAACGTTATAAAAAAGCAGGTTTTACACAAGGTTTAGCTGAAAAAATCAGTTTTATTGAAAGTATTGAAGATTTTCCTTATCTGGTGGCTTTGACTGATGAAATAAAACAAACATTTACTGATACTCTACAAATGTGTGGTGAGGTAAATGCCTATTTAGGACTAATTGAAATGTACAGCAACATTCAAGATATTCAGATAGATGATTACTGGGAAGAAAAGGTTCGTCTGGAATTGCAACAGGGTATGAGGCAGATTACCGGAAATATTGTTAAAGAAATATATAGAGCAAAACTCTCTTGTGCTGAATACTTTGCTGATCATGCAAGAATACAGGCTCTACAACAATATCAAAGTGTGTATCAGAAAATAAAGTCACTTTCGTCGGCTGAACTGATGTCTTATATTGCATTGAAAGGTGCATTGGAGAAGTTAATCTAAATAATTTCAAACTTTGCCGGTGCGATGCAAATAGGCTCTGGTGTGGCTGCAATAACCGCAAATGGGTTTTTATTTTCTAGCACATATTACTAACCTGGGTTCTAAGTAATTAGTAAGGGACAACGCTCAAAAAATTAATCATCCGAATATTCATATTGTTTAAAATCAACCCGAAAAAACAAACTAAAAAGTACGGGTACAAGGACTAAGGTTAATAAGGTTGCAAACGCCAAACCAAAAATAATGGAAACGGCCATCGTCTCAAACATAGGGTCATGTGATAACCATAAAGGTAGCATACCGCCAATTGTAGTTGCAGTGGTCAGTAATATAGGACGTAATCGTTGATGAGTTGCAACGATAATCGCTTGTAATTCATCACGTCCATTTTCCAGTTCTATTTGGATCCGATCAATTAATACTATTGCGTTATTAATGATAATGCCTGATAGAGAAATAATGCCTAAGATGGTAAAAAAGCCAAAAATGGAATTTGCTACCAGTAAACCAACAGTGACTCCAATAATACCTAGTGGAATAGTGGTTAAAATAATCAAAGGTTTGCGAATGGAATTAAATTGACCAACTAATAATAGCACGATAATTATGCCTGAAATAGCTAATTTATCGCTTATAGATTTACTGGCATCGCCCGATGTTTCTGCTTCTCCGCCCAGTTCATAGTTATAGCCATAATCCCAGTTTTTAGCATAGTCGGCTAACCAAAGATTGAATGGCGCATTTATTTCGCTAGCTGTGATACCCGGTTGTAATTGTGCATTAATCGTAATGGTTCGTTCTCGATCTTTACGCTTAATAATACTGTATTGCCAAGCAATATTAACATCGGCAATTTGTTTAAGAGGTACAGTCTCTCCACTACTTTGGGAATAGACACTCATGCCATCTAATTTACCTATATCTTGCCTATCCGCAACCACTGATCGTAAGGTGACAGGGATTAATTTGTCCTGTTCTCTGTATTGAGTGAGCTCTAATCCAGACAAACTAGCCTGAAGAGAAATTGCCACATCTTCACTACTCACTTTAGCTCGTCTGGCTTGATCCTGATTGATATTAATAGAGAGCTTTTTACTGCGCGCCCCCCAGTCATCTTCAACATCTAAGACACCAGCCAATGATAGCAACTTAGTTTTTATCGGCTCTATAATTTGATACAAACCATTAAAATCATTGCCTGAAATACGAATGGAGATTGGAAATTCAATCGGTGCACCATTTTCCAGTTTTTTTAACTGTACTTTAAGGTCGGGATGATTTTGAAAAGTATACTGCTGTATTTTCTCGATCATTTCAGGAATGATATATTGATCTGTAGTGGTTAATATCATACTGGTATGAAAAGAATTAAGTGGTTCAGGATTGGCCGAAAGTGAATAGCGTGGCGTACCTTTTCCTACAAAACTGACCCAATGAGTTAAACCCTGTTTACCTTCATTTTTTTCTTGTTCAGTTACCATTAACTGCTGCTGCATAAAAGATTCTATATCAGTAAGAACAGCTTCTGTGGTTTCAATAGCTGTCCCTCTTGGCATATTAAATTTTGCATTAATGATTGGATTGGTAGTTGGAGGAATAAAAACCTTAGGAACCAGTTTTAAACCATAAATCGCACACACAAAGAAAACCATCACAGTGAGTAAAAAAATGGTTTTGTTTTTAAGTGCAGGAATTAGTATTTTTCGATAGCCAGAATATAGCAAACCCTGATAACTTTCTTCACTGGGTTTGCTGGATATACGGATGATTTTTTTTGACAACAAAGGAATGATTGTCATTGCCAATACCCAAGAAGATAGCAAAGCAATAGTATTGACTTTAAAGATATCCGCAGTATATTCACCCACAGTCGATTCGGCTAAAAAAATACTTAAAAAAGCTGCCGCAGTAGTTAATGAAGAAATCAACAAAGGGACAGCCAATTCTTTACCTGACGCGATTGCTGCACTGATGGCATCTTCACCTTTTTCTTGTCGTACCAGAATGGTTTCTACAATTACAATGGCATTATCGACTAATAACCCTAAGGCAATAATTAATGCGGCTAACGATATTTGATTGATGGTGATATCAAACATCTGCATTAATAGAAATGAAACCGCAATAGTCATTGGAATCAATAGAGAAACCAGAAACCCGATTCTAAAGCCAAGAAAAGCAACCATTACCAGCATCACGATAGTCACGGCCTGCATTAAATTAATCATAAAATTATTAACAGAATCTGCAACCATAGCGGGTTGAAAGAAAATAGGCTTTATTTGTATGCCCCAAGGATAATTACTTTCCAGCTCTGGAATACGCTTTTCCAGTATCTCTCCCAGCTCTAAAATATTTCCCCCTTCTTGCATAGAGATTGATAAAACCAGTACAGGCTTACCATTAAAACGCGCTTTGCTTTTTGCTGGGTCTGTGTATCCTCGATAAATCTTAGCGATATCATCCAGATAAACTACATCATCTCTATTTGGTAATTGAACAACGGTTCGACGGATATCATCCAATGAATCAAAGTTACCACTGGGTTCCAAAGAAATACGTTCCTGACCAATTAAAATGGCACCACCAGGCTGAAGAATATTGGCAGAAGATAAGCTGTTACTTAATTGCTGGGGAGATAAACCCAGTTCAGTGAGGCGGGCATTATTGTACTCAACATAAATCACTTCATCTTGCGCACCTTGAATTTCGACTTTTGAAATAGCAGCGACTTTAAGTAATTGACTACGTACATCATCAGTGTAGGTTTTTAGCTCTGAATAGTTAAATCCTGGACCTGATATGGCATAAAGCATACCGAATACATCACCAAATTCATCATTTATAAAAGGCCCTTGAATGCCTTTGGGCAAATCATTAATGGCTTCTACCTTACGCCGCAAAGTATCGAATATTGGCCGCATATCACGATATTTTTCTTTGATATTGATATAAATCGTTGATATTCCATTTAAGGATTGGGATGTGACGTTATCCAGTTCCGGTAATTCTTGTACAACTTTTTCAATTTTATCTGTTACCAGTTGTTCAACGCGTTCTGGACTAGCACCTGGAAAATGGGTAGTGATAACGGCAGTTCGAATGGTAAAACCAGGATCTTGTGCTTTGGGTAAATCAAAATAAGCACTAATACCACTGAGGACGAGTAGAGTTGTCAGGACATAGATAACACGGTCAAAACGAAAGGCAATGCTGGTGAGGTTCATTAATCAATCCTTACTTTAAGACCATCTCGAATAACGGTAACACCGGCAGTCACCACTTTATCTGCTAAATCTAAGCCTTCAATAATTTCCAGACCATTAACGGTTAACTCTCCGATAATGACTTGTCGGCGTTTGATGATGCCAATATTCTCATCTTCAGAGGATTCCACAACATAAACATAACGGCCTTGCATATCCTCAGCAACGGCAATAGCAGGAATCACAATGGCCTTGCTGTTTGCTTGTTGTGTAAATAGAAATTTAACTTCGACAACCATGCCTGATCGAATGTTTTCTGGATTATCATTAAGAGCCAGGGTAACCGGAAAAGTTGCGCCACCATTTGCAGTTACACTGACTTCAGAGACTGTCGCTGAATAGCTTTTATCTGGATGTGCGCTAAAAGAAACTTGTGCTGACATTTGCTGTTTTATCAAAGTAACATAACTGTCGGGTACAGCAATTTCAACATTCATTTGTTGACCACAACTGACTTTAACAATGCTTTGGCCGCTACTGATATTTTCATTGTTTTCAATATTCACTTCGGCGACTACACAGGCCTTTACTGATTTCAACTGTGTATAAGAAAGGTTAAGTTTTGCTAATTCCAGACTCTTTCTGGCAACACGTACTTGTGCTTGAGTTGAATCGGCAGAGGCCCGCGCTGCATCCAATTCTTGACGGGATGCATTATTATTTTCATAAAGGCCCTTTAAACGCTCTAACACTGCACGTGTATTTCGCAATGCTGCGGTGGATTGCGCTAAAGTTGCTTGTGCCTGTTGACTTTGTAACTCATATTGGGATGCATCCAATTGCGCAATGAGTTGCCCCGCTTTTAGCTGATCACCCACTTTAACGGGTAAGTTTTTTATGGTTCCGGCAATTTTAAAACTCAAATTTGCTTCTTGGCTACCTTTTGCAACACCTGAAAAAGTTCGGGATGAACCGGTGCTAAGGGTGGTGATTTCTTGGTACTTGACACTACGCAAACGTTGTTCAACTTTAAGTTTTTCCTCGCTGCATCCGCTCAATAACGAGATGCAAAGTAATAAAATTATAACGCGATAATTGACAAACATATTATTCCTTAAGAAAATCCCTATTAAACCAAAAGGAAGTGAGGCTTTAGCCTCGCACATGTCATGCGAGGCTAAAGCCTCACTTCCTAAATAAAATATATATAGCCTTATAGAAGAGCTGGAATCAAATATTCATCCAATCTTGCTGGTCTTCTTGTCCCTCTTCAATAGTATAGAAATAGTTACATAGCCTGCTATGCCCCTATTTCTACACTACTAAAGACAAATAAAGACAAACAAAAATCCTACCCAATATTGGACAATTATTTATTACCAACTCCCTTACGATAAAAAGCATCTAACTCCTGATACCATAAATTAATTCCTGTATCAGATAATATAAGATCAAAATTAGCCACAGATCGTTGAATCTCAACCCAGTCAATCATAAAAGAATATAAAGCTTCAACTGCCGATAAGTCAGCTGAAAGACTGGCATTTTGTGCGTCAATTAAAGAGGTAATAGAAACCGCACCACTCAGATATGAATCACTCACCATGGCAAAGTTTTCTTTAGCTGCCTTTGCAGCATCCTGTGACAAGCGGATAGAAGGGAAACTGCCTTTAGTTTTTTGTAGGGCAGAACGTACTCTGGCTTCAATGACTTCTTGAATATTCTGTTGTTGATAGCGTGTCTGAATCAATGTGTTACTTGCACGTGAAATTTCTGCGGGCCTTGCTCCACTAGTAAATAAAGGTAATGTAGCCTGAAACCCAGCTGACCAGTTATCTTTATGTAAGTTACTATTTTGAGCTCCTATTCCGCCTTGATCAATATTCTGACCAAAACGCGCATTGATACTGATATCAGGAATATAATAAGCACGCTTTCCGGCGACAAGTTTTCTGCGAGCAGATGCAGTTAAATGTGATAATTGTTTGAGCTCGGGTGCATTATTTAAAGCACGCTGAACTTCAAAATCAATAAAATGATTAAAGTTAACTGCATTATCAAAAAAGCCCTTAAATTTTTCGTTCTGGAGCATTGCAATCAGACTTGAAATACCTTCATTAGTCACCGAAACAGATTCGTTAAAAGGAGTATGTAAGAGTCTTTTTAATTCGGTTTGGTTTTGTTCTCTGGCTGCCTGGGCGATATATAATGCACTGCGATCTGAGGCAATCACGCTTTTCCAGCGCAAAACTTCAGAACGATTTGAATAACCAATTTTTACCCGCTGCTGGGCTAATTCCAGATTGGATTCACTGACTTTAAGATTTGCCTGTCTAACCTGTTCAGTGCCTAAAGCAGATAAAACCCTGAGGTATGCTGTCGAACTTTGGCTCAAAACATCCAGTACACGGGTTTGAAAGGAGGCATCTTCAGCATCTTTTAATAAGCGGGCAACATCAAAACCAGACCAGCTAAGCTCTGAGTAAATTAATTGAGATAATTGAATTTCTGCATCCGCAGTGCGTTGAGCTTGCTGTGCACCCGAACGGCTTTGGTCAATATGAGTACCACTTAGCCCAATATTTATTTGTGGTAAAAGTGTAGAGCGTGCAGTGTATACTTGATCTTCAGCCAAGGCGATATTTACTTTATCCGATAATAAGCCAAGATTTGCAGCAACAGCCTGATTCATGGCATCCGTTAAAGAAAGTATGTCTGACTTTTGAATAGATTGTTGAAATAATAATTCCGCAGATTCTAAATCTCTCCATTTAGGTGAAAATCCGATGGCTTTAGCCGTTTTCATGTTAATTGCTAATTTGGTTGGCTGTTCAAGGTCAACTTTTAATTTTGCTGGATTTGTACCTAATAAAATACTTTGCACCATCAAGGCAATACGTCGTGAAAAACGCAGGGAATCCATTTCTCGACCATTCAAAGTCGCCATAAACCCTAACTCAAGATCTTTTCTTCCCAATAATGAAAAGCTAGGAATTTTTCTCGAAATTAAGCCATCGGCAAAAGCCTTATGATCACTGTCACTAAAACGTGCAAAAGGAGGAAGATAAACGGCATCAATATTACTTGGCATTTCCTGTAATATGGATTTCAAACGGGTATTAACAGGTAAAAAAGTTAGATTAAATCCTAATTCATTTTGTATCCGATTGGTTATCGTCCGCAAGGTAGGTAATGCATGCAGAATGACTGGGTCTATGGGGATAAGTAATTGTTTAAAGGGTGTTAATTTAAAAAACTGTCGGATGTCCTGTTCAATACTTTGGCTCGAAGCAATATAAGTATAATTATGTTTATTGCTTATTCCATTATTATAGGGTAAGCCTTGTAACACCCTATCAGCAATAACTGGTGCAATAACGGGTTTATTCAAGGTGTTAAAGTGGGCTGCTTCATGTGAAGCAATTAAACCTTGAGTAATAATTAAATCAATTGAATTATCCTGGTTCAAGGTACTAATTGCAGCACGAATTTTATCTAACTGCCAACCAGCATTGATGACTTTATTAGCAGGAAATTTAACTGTAAACTCACCTTGGTTCAGCTTTATAATTTCTCGCTTGATTTGGGCAATAGGTACGGTTTGTCTTTTACTTGTCCCATCAATGATGATGCCAATATGAACGGTTTTGGCAATAATTAAATGGGAGAAAGTGCATAGAAAACAAACAACAGTGAGCTTTAAAAAAAATGATTTAGTCAGTAGCGCTTTTAATATCATTAAGTTTTCGATCAAAAATTATAGATAATAAGATTAGAATAAACATAATCAAATGCAATATTCGCAGTAATATATATGTTAGATTAAAACGTTCAAGATGAACCTCTCTGCTGACATGAACAATCAAATGATTGGTTTTACAACATTCAGCTAAACTAAATTTAGCAACTTCAAGGTAGGTTTGCTCTAACATTAAAGAAAGTTTGAGCAATCATCATTTGATAATTTAAAATAGCAAAACAGCTATAAAGAAAAATAGCCCCTATTTTTTCAAATTTTCTTAACGGACGATCGACATAAATAATACCACCAAAAATAGCCAAATGAATGGTGATAAATTGTATAGTTTCACCACGTTATACCTGATTTTAAAAAATAAAGGACAGCCCTGATAACATATTAAAACTTTCACCACAAAGGAATTAATATGTCCCAAGGCTATCACACGAATGCAAAAACAAATATGCATTCAAGAGAAATTATACAACAGTCTAATCTTACAAACATTGAATTGGCAGAGCGCTTTGAAATTAATGAGAAGACGGGTTCCAAATGGAAAACCCGAGACCATGTAACAGATAAAAG
>JAKIUK010000089.1 GCA_021647585.1 Methylococcaceae bacterium | reverse complement strand
TTTTTTATAGTTGACAGTAGTTTTTAACGGATTTCTATAATTTATACAGGCAGTGCTGCAAATGAGTCATTGTCATTAATGGCCGATGCGGCACGTTTTATGAGTTCGAGGTTTGTATCCAGATCCATCATTCCTCCAACGGCTAAAGTAATAAGCATTGCTTCAAAGGGATACACTAAATGTGCAGAGTACCTGTGTTTGATTTGTTCAAAATCAATACTTGACACGCCATTGTCGGTTAGACTTTGAATATAATGTTTTATTAACTGTGCCTCATTGGTTTTTCGTATTTCGGGTGCTAATGAGGTGGCCATGAAATAGGCGATATCACTAATGCCTTCTCCTATACGCACCATTTGCCAATCCAGTAATCCGGGTTTGTTGTTTAGCCAAAAAATATTTCCTGGGTGGCAGTCGTGATGAATAATAGTTTGTGGCCCCTGTGATAAAAAGCGCATGGCGAGTCTTCTGTTGCGGGCATAATGAATGGCCGGTGCGTGCAATGCTTTGGGAACCAGATGGCCAGCTTTATCTAAACCGCGTTTCATAAGAGGTACAGCAAGTATTGATCCTAAGTGGTCTTCTAGTCGTCTGACAGGGCCGGCTAGCCAGCGAAATTCAGGCTTTGTATGAGTTTTATTCCAAAACTGAGCATGTAGACTGGCTATTTTTTCTATAACCAAAACAGCCTGTGCTACAGACAGCGTATCACTCGGGCTGCCAGGAATAGCGCCTTGTGCTGTAATATCATTTAAAACCAGAGTTGAACCTCTGCCAAAATAACTTTTGGCAGATAAAACGGTGGGTTTAGTGATTGGGGTTATTTGCGCTAATTCATTATAAAATCGAATTTCTGTGTGCAGTAATCTAGGTAATGCGGTGATTGCCCGTGCTCGCCAGCTAAGAGACGGGGTTTTTATGAACCACTGTCGAGGCAGTGTTTCGGGCCCATTATGATCAACCAGTATACATATGCGTGTTGTTGTTCCAACATCGACAGAAGAAAGTTTAACCTGTTTAACGATAGTGCCGGGTGTATGTTGGGTAGCCACGTACTGGGCCCATGCAGTTGTTAAGTGTCTGGGGTGATGGGCAATGAAAGGGGGGGGAGGAAGTAGTTGCATGTTTTAAGTGCTAAATATCTAGAGTTTTAATTTCGATTTGCTGTGCTAGGTTCGCAATATCTTCAGTATTGAATAATTGTGTTCCAGGTTTTTTTGCGGTACCTGCTCCGCAGGCTAGTGCAAGTTTTAATGCCTGGTCAGGTGCTTGCTGTTGTGCAAAGGCGTGGGCCAAACCTGCCACCACGGAATCGCCCGCACCAACTGTTGAGTGAGCGGTAATTTTGGGAGACTTGCCATAGTAGCTGTTGACAGGGCCTGTTAAAATAGCACCTTTTTCAGCCAGTGATACACAAACATATTGAGTACCTTGTTGGCATATGAGTCGTGCTTCGGTGGCAATTCTTTCAATACTGGGTAAGGTTTTTTTTTGTAGTGCTTCTAGTTCATGCTGGTTGGGTTTAATCAGAAACGGATTACTGCTGAGTGCTTTTTTCATCACAGAAACAGGAGCATCAATAATGGCGCGACCACCTTGTTTTTGCAATGCAATATTGATGTTGCGGTAAGTGTTCTCAGGGGCACCTGGTGGCAGAGAACCTGTTAATATACCAATACCCTGTCCACAAAGTGCTAGAAATTGACTGATAATTTCATTTAACTGGTATGGATTAATAGTGGGGCCTGCGGCATTTATTTCATATTGACTGGGTGGAAATTGCTGCAAAAGGGTGGTATTGATACGCGTTTCACCCTCTATTTGTATGGTGGTTATATTGTTAAGTTCCTGTCTAAGCATGGTATCAAGAAACTCACCCATTTTTCCTGCGGTAATACAGCAGGTATGTGAATTTGCTTGCAATTTTTCAAGGGCTCTTCCAACATTAATACCTGTACCACCAGGATCATAGTATGTTTTGGTTGCGCGTGATTTTTGGTCGTGTTTTAAGTTGTTTAATTCATAAGTCAGGTCTATGGCCGGATTGAGAGATAGGCTGATGATAGCTTGTGGTGTTTTTGCAGTGGGTTTCACTCGTACTCCACTAATTCGATGATGAGTAGATAAAGCTGATAAATAGTTATCTGTGTCGTGCTGCCGTGTTTGTGTTTGTTGGTGAAGTCAGCAGTTATACTCCTAAATTTGATCTGCCGCTAACACAGAAAAATTAGAATGCTAGGACTATCTGTCGGTTGATGACTGATATAAGGGCAGGGAAAACCAAAAAATAGTCGTTTGAGTTGTTAATCTAGCTTGTATTGTCTGCTAGTTTTCCACCTGACTACTTCTTAGCTACCTTGCACTATATTTCATTCCTAGGGGGTTAAGCCTTCACCCAACGTTACAACTTTAAGAGCATTGGTACCACCTGGCTCACCCGTTAAGTCACCTTTGGTAATAATGAATGTGTCACCTTGTTTAGCGCAGCCGCGTGCTTTTAGTTTAGCAAGGATTTGGTTATTTACATTGACATGATCCATAGACTCATGAGTAAAGTAAACAGGGAATACGCCGCGATAGATCGTGACTCTTCCTAGTGTTTTTAGGTGGCTGCTAAAGGCAAAAATAGGTATGCCAGAACTAATTCTTGACATCCACAGTGCGGTAGAACCCGATTCAGTCAAGGTGGCAATGCCATTAACCCTTGAATGATTTGCCAAATACATAGTTGACATGGCAATGGCTTCGTCGGTAAGTGAAAATACACGGTCTAAGCGATGTTTTGACTCGCGAACGCTGCGTTGTTTTTCAGTTTCTTCGCAAATGTTAGCCATGGCTTTAACGGCTTGCACAGGATATTTTCCTGATGCTGTTTCAGCCGAAAGCATGACTGCATCGGTACCATCGTGAACAGCATTAGCAATATCAAAAACTTCTGCGCGCGTAGGAATCGGGTTTTCAATCATTGATTCCATCATTTGTGTAGCAGTAATTACAGCACGATTAAGATCTCTAGATCGAGAGATCAAACGTTTTTGTACTGCAGGTAAATTGGCGTCGCCAATTTCAACACCTAAATCACCACGAGCCACCATAACTACGTCTGAGGCAAGAATGATTTCATCCATTGCTTCAATCGCTTCAGCACGCTCTACTTTAGAAACTATGCCGGCATAACAGTTTTCTGCTTCTAATAATCTTCTGGCTTCATGTAGATCTTCTGCACAACGAGGAAATGAAACAGCAACAAAGTCAGCGCCAATAACGCCAATTATTTTAATATCTTCTTTGTCTTTCTCTGTTAATGCGGCAGCAGATAAACCGCCACCTTTTAAGTTAATACCCTTGTTGTTAGATAAGTAGCCGCCTACATGAACAGTACAGTCAATACGCTTACCATCAGTTTTAACAACGTCTAAAACAATACGTCCATCATCTAATAATAGACGACTTCCCGGTTTAACTTCTTGGGCTAGCGGCTCATAAGTGATACCAACTTCTTTAGTATCACCAGCGTCAACATCAAGGTTTATGTCTAAAGCAAATGCTTGTCCTTCATCTAGCCAGACTTTAGTGTCTTTGAATTTGGCAATGCGAATTTTTGGACCTTGCAGGTCGCAAAGAATACCGACTAAACGACCAGTTTTTTTGCTTAATGCTCGTACAGCAGCAGCTCTGTCAATATGGTCTTGAGCGATACCGTGAGAGAAATTCATACGGACAACATCAATGCCCGCCTTGAATAAGGCTTCTAATACGCCCGGCTTATCAGTAGCCGGGCCTAGAGTTGCCAGGATTTTAGTTCTTCTTAGCATGTTGTTCCGTTATTTAGCATTCATTAAAGCAATTGAGGTATCAAGCATACGGTTTGAAAAACCCCATTCGTTATCGTACCAAGCTAGAACTTTAACTAAACGACCATTTACTTTGGTTAAAGATTGATCATAAGTAGATGAAGCAGGGTCGTGGTTGAAATCAATAGAAACCAAAGGTTTTGCATTGATGTTCAAAATACCTTTTAAAGGACCTTCGGAAGCAGCGGTTAAAATGTCATTGATTTCTTCAACAGTTGTATCGCGACTAGCTACGAATGTTAAATCAACAACAGAGACGTTGATTGTAGGCACACGCATCGCAAAACCATCCAGTTTACCAACCAAAGCAGGAAGCACTAATCCAACAGCTGCAGCTGCACCTGTCTTGGTAGGAATCATAGATTGAGTTGCAGAACGGGCACGTAATAAGTCAGGGTGATAAACGTCACTTAATACTTGGTCGTTTGTGTATGCATGAATTGTTGTCATTAATCCTTGCTCAACCCCAATAGTGTCTAATAAGGGTTGGATTAACGGAGCTAAACAGTTAGTTGTACAAGATGCATTAGAGATAACTGTGTCCGAAGCTTTTAATGTGTTGTGGTTAACACCATAAACAATAGTTGCGTCAACATCAGCACCACCTGGTGCAGAAATAACTACTTTTTTTGCGCCTGCTGCGATATGAGCAGAGGCTTTTTCTTTACTAGCAAAAAAACCAGTGCATTCATGAACAACATCGATACCCAGGTCGCCCCAAGGTAATTTTGATGGGTCTCTTTCGGCGAAAACTTTGATTCTATCACCATTAACGATTAAGTCTCCACCATCAACACCTACTTCACCAGGAAATTTGCCATGAGCAGAATCATATTGAGTTAGGTGAGCATTTGTTTCTGCATTACCTAAGTCATTAATTGCAACGATTTGAATCTCGTTTGTACGACCGCCTTCATATAATGCGCGCAGTACATTGCGTCCAATACGACCATAACCATTGATTGCAACTTTAATTGCCATGTTTTTATATCTCCTAGAGTTGGGTTTGAATTTCGAAAATCCTTCTATTATAACAAAAAATTAATGTTTCGTTTGTTTATGTTTAAGGCTGGTGAAACAGCTCTTGCTCTTTTAGCCTTGTACCTATAATCTTTAAACTATTGTTAAATTTTGGATTGTTATTAATGAAAAGGCGAGATTTTATACAAAAGGTGGGTGTTGGTTCATTAGCAGTGGGGACATCATTAGCATCTTCGAATGTGGCAAATGCAGCTACACAGTTTAAGTGGAAAATGGTGACTGCATGGCCTAAGAACTTTCCGGGGCTGGGAACTAATGCCAATTTGTTAGCTAAAATGATTACCGATATGAGTGGTGGTCGTATTAAAATTAAAGTTTATGGCGCTAAAGAATTAGTTCCTGCTTTTGAAGTATTTGATGCTGTGTCTAATGGTATTGCTGAAATGGGTCATTCGGGAGCATATTATTGGAAAGGAAAGACTGAAGCTACTCAGTTTTTTTCTGCGGTACCTTTTGGTTTAACCGCTCAGGAAATGAATGCCTGGCTTTACTACGGTGGAGGAATGGAATTATGGCGTGAGTTATATAAACCCTTTGGTATTATTCCTACCGCAACGGGTAATTCGGGGGTGCAGATGGCAGGATGGTTTAACCGAGAAATTAATACTTTTGAAGACCTGAAAGGATTGAAAATGCGTATTCCTGGCTTAGGTGGTGAAGTTCTTAGGCGAGCAGGGGGAACTACTGTAAATATGCCGGGAGGCGAGTTATTTACTTCTTTGCAGTCAGGTGCGTTGGATGCAACTGAGTGGGTAGGGCCTTATAATGATTTGGCTTTTGGTTTTTATAAAGTGGCTAAATACTATTATTATCCAGGCTGGCATGAACCAGGTTCTACTATGGAAGCTTTAATTAATGAAAAAGCGTTTAATAGTTTGCCAAAGGATTTGCAACAAATCGTGTTGATGGCTTGTAAGGCGGCCAATATGGATATGATTTCAGAATATACTGCGCGAAACAATCAGGCTTTGGATGCGTTAATTAATAAACACAAAGTGAAAGTCTTGCCCTTACCTAATGATGTGTTAAGAAAATTGAAACAGATTTCAGATGAAGTTGTTGTTGAATTGGCGAATAAAGATGCACTGTCGAAAAAGATTTATGATTCAGTGAGTCAATTTAGGGCGCAGGTCACTCAGTGGGGGGTAGTGTCCGAATTGGCATTTTTAAAAGCCAGAATGCTTTAGCTCTACTTTGTCACATTTGAATGGAAACTATACAAAAGTATCGACGGGTGCGTTGTACGCACCATTTCGGCAATGGAAGGATAAAAAATAATTTTTGGTGCGTGGAACGGCACCCTACCTTTTTAATCTGACAAAGTAGAATTAGTAACATGGCTTATTTGTATTGTCTCAACTTTCAGTTGTTGTTAAACAGCTTAGACATTAATGCATAGTCGTTATGTTTTTCAGGATTGTTGAAACAGGGGGGGGGATTATTCCTCATCTTGCGTGTGATTATCAGCTATTTTGATACATTCAAACATTAAGTCATCCACTTCATGTTCAGAATATTTTTCAGAATATTGCAAGCCACATTCTGAATCAGTATTTATATGTTTTATGATTCCTCGGATGGTAATGGGAACACCAGATTCGGGCATAGTTAAGGTGATTGTGATTTCACTCTCTGGTAGCTTGTTTTTTATTGCTGTGTTGAGTTTTATTTTTATTCCTGTGTAACTCATATCTACAATTGTACCTTTAAGGATAATTTTCTGGTCGGGTGGTGGAGGAAATATGGTGATGTTGGCAGTTAAACCCTTTGGGCTAAACCTTGGGTGTCTGCGTTTATCTGTATCCATTGTCAATCCTGTGCTAACGGCTATCTCAAGTATAGTTTATATTATCATTATATGTGGTTGTCAGAAAATGCGACTTGAAGAAAGTGTTTAAATTAAGCGAAAAAACTGGTTTACAGTTAACAGTCGAGGTGAGAAAGGAATAATGAACAGTAGTTTTTATGCTTATTTGTCACGGTTGCGTTGGATCAAACGCTGGGGATTAAAGCGCAATGCACATGAAGAAAATGTGATGGAACATAGTTGGGAAGTTTCTGTCATTGCACATCTATTGGCATTAATTAAAAATAAATATTTTGAAGGGAAGCTGGATGCTAATGCCATAGCAACTGCAGCGTTGTATCATGATGTTACTGAAGTGATAACGGGTGATTTGCCTACACCCATAAAATATCATTCTGAACAAATCACTACGGCCTATAAGAAAATTGAACATCAGGCAGAAACTGAGTTAATTAGCCTGTTGCCTGATAAATTACAGGTCGATTTTCAGCAATTGATTCAACATGAAAAATTGCCAGCAGGACATGAAGAAATTATTAAAGCCGCGGATAAAATTTCTGCGTATTTGAAATGTCAGGCTGAATTAAAAGCAGGAAATAGAGAGTTTGAAATGGCTGCAGATCAAATAATTAACATATTGGAACAATCTGCTCAGCCTGAAGTTATTTTTTTTATGACTCATTTTGTACCAAGTTGTACCTTAACATTAGACGGTTTGATGCAAACGCATTAAGGGAGATTAGATGATTATTTATTACCACCACCCTAACTCTTTTAAAGCATATTTATATGTAAAAAATGTTGATTTATGGAGTTGCTTTCCCTATCCTTGTAAGGAATATTTAGGAATAAAATAAAGATCAGTCAATTAAGTTAGCCTAAACTGAAAGGGGAAAAAATGAAAATATTAGTAAAACCATTAATTGCAAGTGTGTTGGTTATTGCATGTTCAGGCGTTTATGCGCAGAGTTATTCTGGATACAAAGTAAAAAAAATGATTAATACCATGGATGACAGTGGTGATAAAAAAGTAAATTTCCAGGAGTTTTACGAAGAAACTGTCACAGATAATGACGACTCTTTTGATGTTAATAAAGATGGCTATATTACTGCGGGTGAAATTGTCATTGAAATAAAAGAAGACCTTGTACAAACGATTAAAGAAATGAGAAAACAAGGTGTTTCCGAAGTAAATATAAATAAAACTATTGCTCAAGAGTTAAATACTGCTGAAAAAGAAGCTGAAGCATTGATTAAAAAAATGGATGCTGATGGTGATAATTTGGTTGAACCTTCCGAGCTAGAAGCTTTTAAACACAAGCAGTTCGATGCCTTGGATGTAAATCATGATGGAAATATATCACGAAAAGATGTGAAGAAAACCAAGGGTTTTCCTATTCGTCAATAACAAATAATGTTGTAATAGTTTGCGGAGATATGGATAACATTTACTAGTTTTAAAAGTAATCGAAAAAAACCGGCACTATGCCGGTTTTTTTTGATTTATGCCTGATATCTCATCAAAGAAAATTTAGACTCTACTTTGTAAAAGTCATGATTCTGATGTCTTACGGTTGAACAATATGTCACAATGATGTTGAATTTTCTTTCATATAAGCCATCTTAGATGATAGCTTTGTGCCGCAGTTTCAGAAATATATCCAAAGGTGAATAACAATGAATCTAGCAATAAGAGTTATTGCAGTCTTAATATTTACATGTAATTTCAGTTATTCAGCTGATCTTCAACGAGCTGAAATTGAAAAAATGTTAAAACAGGCTGATAAAGCTCACCCTGCGGATTTACGTAGAAAGGACCTGACTGGACTGGATTTATCGGGACTGGATTTTCGCAATGCTGATTTATGGGGCTCTGATTTAAGGGGGGCTAATCTAAGTAAAAGTAACTTCTCTGGACTAGTGCTGGATTTAACGGTTATGGTGGCTGTTAATCTGGAGGGCGCTGATTTATCAAATGTGAGTATTTTCGGTGTTAGCATGATGCGTTCAAATCTAAGAAATGTAAATCTGAGTGGGAGCCGGGTTATTGCTATTCTGGATAATTCAGATTTGAGTAACGCAAATCTTTCAAATATTAACTGGGGGGCTGATATGAAAAATCAGTCTATGGGGTTAATGAGAGCAAGTCTAAAAAAAGTTAATTTATCAGGTGCAAATCTTTCAAATGCAAATTTAAGTAGGGCCATGTTGCGATTTGCAGATTTAACGAATACTAACTTACAAAATGCAGAGTTATTTGCTGCAAATTTAGAGGGTGCGGATTTAACCGGTGCAGATTTAACAGGGGCAGATTTGACTTCAGCTAAATTAAATGATGCAAATTTTTCAAAAACGGTTTTGACTGGAACGGTTTTTAAAAAGATAAAAGGCAAAGAATCAGTTCGTGGACTGGATTCCAGAGCGATTTTTAAGTGATAGAATTAAGTGAGATTAAGGTAACTTTATTTCGCCAGATTACCTAAATGCTTCTTATTACTCTAAGGAGTGAGGTGATCAGACAATTAGGAGTAAATAATGAAAAAATTAATATTACAAATAATATTTGCTAGCTTATTTTCGTTTCCAGTAAATGCGCAAATGGTATCCTGTAGATTGACTTACAGTGTTAAAGGTTGGTCTATATTTTACAAAGAATATAAGGGTGCTGGGGCTGTACATTGCAGTAATGGACAGAGTGCAAATGTTGCAATTATAATCAGAGGTGGTGGTTTAACCCTTGGCAAGTCAGAAATAAATAAGGGAAAAGGCAGGTTTTCTGGCGTTTTTAATGTCAATGAAATCTATGGAGATTATATTGCTCTGGATGTACATGCGGGTGTTACAGCTTCTGCTGAAGCGCAGGTTATGACTAAGGGTGAGGTATCTTTAGCGATATCTGGAATAGGGCGCGGGGTGGATTTTGGTGCTGCTTTATCCGTTTTTTCGATTAGGCCAAGATAAAAAAATTCAAGTAAGAAGTATGTGTTAGCTATAAAATTAACACATATCCTTTTTTTGCTTATTTCAATTGATCCGTAACATAGGGTTCAATTGCCTGATAGATAGCTTGATGCATCTTTGGGTTTCCGGTAATAATATTTCCAGATTTTAAATATTGATCATTAAAAGAGAAGTCTGTTACTACGCCTCCTGCTTCTTGAACCAATAAAATGCCGGCAGCCATATCCCATTCTTTAAGGCCTATTTCCCAAAAGCCGTCTAACCTGCCTGTTGCGAGATAAGCCAGGTCCAGCGCAGCGGAGCCGGCTCGTCTAATACCTGCGGTAGTGGGTGTTAATGTACGAAACATTTCAATATAAGCATCAAGGTGCTGAGGAAACTTAAAAGGGAAACCAGTACCTAAAAGAGCAGTACTTAAGTCAGTTTGTTTGCTAACTCTGATGCGGCGATTGTTAAGCATGGCTCCACCGCCTTTCTCGGCAGTAAATAGCTCATCCCGTAGTGGATCGTAAACTACCCCAAGTTCAATTTTACTTTTGTTTTTTAAGGCAATTGAGACGGCATATTGAGGGTAGCCGTGTAAGAAATTTGTTGTACCATCTAGAGGATCAATAATCCATGTATAATGGTTGCCTTTATGTTCACCACTTTCTTCGGCCAGAATAGAGTGATCAGGATAAGCGTATTTAATCACTTGAATAATTTCTTGTTCGGCTATGTAGTCGACTTCTGATACAAAGTCATTCTTGCTTTTTTTATCAATTGTTAGTCGGCCAAGATTTTCGGAAGACCTTTGAATCAAGCCTCCCGCATTTCTTGCGGCACGAACAGCGATAGTTAACATTGGGTGCATAGTCGAATTTTTAATGAGCAGTTACAAAACTTGTTTAGGATAACAAATCTTTTGTTATAGTGTTTTGTTTTTATCAAAAAGAGTTCTGCAAGTGCTTTCACATATTAAAATTGTATTAGTAGAAACTTCTCATCCTGGCAATATTGGTGGAGTTGCTCGGGCCATGAAAAACATGACAATAGAAAATCTTTGTCTGGTGTCACCAAAAACATTTCCTAGTGCAGATGCAACGTCCAGAGCATCAGGTGCAGATAATATACTAAGTTCAGCGATTATTTATGACAGTTTGCAGGACGCAGTTGCAGATTGCCAGGTTGTACTGGGGGCCAGTGCAAGGGATAGAACAATCAGTTGGCCGGTGTTAACAGCAAGAGAATGTGCGGAAAAATTTGTTACAGGGACAACGTCAATAGCGAAAATAGCAGTTGTTTTTGGTCGTGAGAATTCAGGATTAAAAAATCATGAGCTGGATTTATGCCACTATTTATTACGTATTCCTTGTAACTCTGAATATAGTTCATTAAACCTGGCAGCTGCGGTGCAAGTGGTATGCTATGAATTATTTGTTGCTTCTGGGCAGAGAGTAGAAAACACAATTGGTGATAAAGGTGACGAGTCTTTGGCAACTATGAAGCAAATGGAGTTGTTTTATGAGCATTTCCAGCAAACACTTACTGATATTGGTTTTTTACATGAAGATAAATCACAATCGATTATGCGACGGTTACGCAGGATTTTTAACCGTATTGCACTTGATACAAAAGAGCTGGATATACTCAGAGGTATACTCAGGTTTTCACAGAATCATAATAAATAAGTGAAATTTATGTTGAGTCGAATTAAAGAAGAAATTAATTGTGTTTTTGAACGGGATCCTGCGGCACAAAGCGTTTTTGAAGTAATCACCACTTATCCTGGCTTTCATGCGTTAATCATTCATCGTCTGGCCCATTTTTGCTGGCTGAAAAAGTTAAGATGGCTGGGACGTTTTATCTCGCATATGGGGCGATGGTTAACAGGGATTGAAATTCATCCAGGTGCAACCATAGGACGTCGTTTTTTTATAGATCATGGAATGGGCGTTGTAATAGGAGAAACAGCTATCATTGGAGATGATTGTACACTTTATCATGGTGTAACTTTAGGAGGCACATCCTGGGACAAGGGTAAGCGTCATCCAACCTTGCATGATGGTGTGGTGGTCGGTGCCGGAGCAAAAGTACTAGGCCCCATAGAAATTGGTGCAGGAGCAAGGATTGGTTCAAATTCTGTTGTGGTGAAGCCTGTGCCTACAGGAGCAACGGTTGTAGGCATTCCCGGCCATATAATAGATAGTGGCGTAAAAAAAACCAATAAACAGCGTGAAAAAATAGCCAGTAAAATGGGCTTTAATGCCTATGGAGCAACAGCTGATATGCCGGATCCCGTTGCGCATGCAATCAATCATATGTTGGATCACATACATTTGATGGATAAGCAGTTAGATAGTATGAGGCGCGTTTTAAATGAAGCGGGGCTGGAATATAAGGAGCAGGATATTCCTACACTTGATGATTGTGAAATTAAAGAATAAGTGAGATTGAATGATTATTTATTACCACTTCCCTAAGAAGTTGATTGCTGAGAATTGAATGATCATAATACTTGACTAAAATACTAGGTTTATTTATAGTATCCCTTACTTTTAATAAGTTTTTAAGGATATTTTCATGCGACTCACTACAAAAGGGCGTTATGCAGTGACTGCAATGCTTGATTTGGCATTTCATAGTCAAAATAAGCCCGTTACATTAACTGATATTGCTACACGACAAACGATTTCATTGTCATACCTTGAACAGCTATTTGCTCGCTTACGCAAGGCAGGAATGGTCACTGGGGTTAGAGGGCCTGGCGGTGGTTATAAGTTGAGTAGAGAGGCAGTTGAAATAAATATTGCAGACATTATTGCTGCTGTTGATGAGCCGGTTGATTCAACTAAATGCGGTGGAAAAGGAGACTGCCAGGAAGGTCAGTCCTGTTTGACACATGATTTGTGGATGGGGTTGAGTGATCAAATTCGCACTTATCTTTCAGGAATCAGTTTGGGCGAAATTATGCTAAGGGATCCTGTTTCTGTAGTAGCTAAAAGACAAGATAAGAAAATGGAACATATCGTGAATTTAACTACTCGGGATAAACTGTCTGCGTAAATGATCTATTTTGATCATAATGCGACAACGCCATTAGATGAGCGTGTAATTGAAGCGATGTTACCGTATTTCAATACTTTCTACGGTAATCCATCTGCATTATATCGTGTAGGTAGAGTAGTACGTAGCGCCATTGATGTAGCCAGAGAGCAAGTTGCTACTGCAGTTGGTGTTTCAGCTGCACAAGTTATTTTTACCAGTGGAGGTACAGAAGCGAATAATCTGGCATTAAAAACAGTGAGTTCAGATTTACCCATAGCGTTTTCAGCAGTAGAACATCCCTCAATTATTGAGCCAGCCAGAAAAAACAGGCAAAGAGATTATTGTTTTGAAATTTCTGTTGATCAAAATGGGCTGGTATCCTCATCCGCATTAGATGCTTTGTTTCAGCAACAAAATAAGCCTGCGATTGTTTCTATCATGCTGGCAAACAATGAAAATGGAGTGATTCAGGATATAGCATCAGCTGCCCACTTATTGAAAGATAAGCAAGTTGTACTACATACAGATGCGGTACAAGCGTTGGGTAAAATTCCAGTGTCTTTTAGAAAGCTAGGCGTAAATTTGATGTCCTTATCCAGTCATAAAATATATGGACCTAAGGGGTGCGGCGCATTAGTGATAGATAAAGATATTGCCATTGAACCTTTGCTAGTTGGAGGGGGTCAGGAGAATAATAGACGATCAGGCACTGAAAATGTAGCCGCTATCGTGGGATTTGGTAAAGCAGCTGAATTAGCATTGCTGGAGTTAGATCAACGTACTGAGCATTTATTAATGCTAAGAAACATGTTACAACAAGGTTTAAAGTCTATTCCCGAGTTGGTTATTTTTGCTGAACGGGTAGAACGGATACCAAATACCGTGCAATTTGGTATTCCCGGGATGGATGGTGAAATGTTGCTTATGCAACTTGATCAGAAAAATATTGCAGTGTCCAGTGGTTCAGCCTGCACCTCAGGTGGAGGAAGAGCCAGTACTGTGTTAACAGCAATGGGCATAGAGTATAAGTTTGCTAAAAGTGCCATTCGTATCAGCCTTGGGCAAACGAATACGGAAACAGAAGTTAAACAATTTATTGAAGTACTAAAGTCTTTAGTCTAAGAAAAGGTGAGAAATCGTGTCAATTACCCTAACTGAAAATGCAGCAAAGCAAATTGAAAAACAATTGCAAAAACGGGGGGTCGGAATAGGTTTAAAACTGGGTGTTAAAGTTTCTGGTTGTTCGGGGTTTTCCTATGTATTGGATTATGCAGAAGAAAAAGCAAGCAATGAAACTGTTTTTGAACAGTATGGTGTTAAGGTACTGGTTAAAGAAGATGATCTGGATAAGTTGGATGGGATAGAACTGGATTATGTAAAAGAGGGAATCAACGAAGCTTTTAAATTTAATAATCCCAATGCAACCGGAGAGTGTGGTTGCGGAGAAAGTTTTTCTGTTTAGATTTTTAGGGAAGATTTAACTTCTGACAGCCTTCAAATTAGTTTTAGTTTATGGCGAACTAAAAGTTCGCTTTCAACTTCCCCAGAGAGAATCACAGTAAAGCTTGGATATTCTTAAACAGCCGATTATTCCCCAGCGAAATCAGTTTCACGGAGCGTCTTTATTAAACTTGGTATCGAAAAAATAGGAAAAAATAGGGCGAAAAATAGGGGACAGACCACGATTAATTTCACTTTTTCTGAATTAAACTTAATGCTTCTTTTTTAGTGGATCAATTGAAAACATTCGCTATTATATTTTAATTAATCGTGGTCTGTCCCCGTGCGACAAGAATTCATCTTGCTTCTCTTCTTACATTTTTTGCCACTTATTAGCGGTTGAAAGATTTGGGCAGGAAGTAACAGGGTTATCAAATGTACGTAAGTACAAACTGCTTTTAACGTTCAGCAATGTAGTCCTGTTTAATCCGTCGTGCTTTTGAATTGTTGGGTATTCAAGGTTTTAATCTTTAATGAAAACCGTCTTTTATCACAGGACTACTTTAAAATTCTGTCAACCCCAAGTAGAAATGTCCGCATTCCTGCAAAGTAGAAGTGTCCGCTTTTATGTTTTTCTAAAATTCCGAGCAATTATTTTTTATTGCCCCGCAGGGGTTTAATGGTTGCGCCTTACTTAG
>JAKIUK010000011.1 GCA_021647585.1 Methylococcaceae bacterium | reverse complement strand
TGTCCGTATCAGTATCTGTATCTGTATCCGTGTCTGTATCAGTATCGGTATCGGTATCGGTGTCAGTATCCGTATCCGTATCCGTATCCGTATCTGTATCAGTGTCGGTGTCTGTATCCGTGTCTGTATCAGTATCTGTATCTGTATCCGTATCCGTGTCCGTATCAGTATCAGTATCTGTATCTGTATCTGTATCTGTATCTGTATCTGTATCTGTGTCTGTATCCGTGTCCGTGTCTGTATCGGTGTCAGTATCCGTATCGGTATCCGTGTCCGTATCGGTGTCAGTATCTGTATCTGTATCTGTATCTGTATCTGTATCTGTATCTGTATCTGTATCGGTGTCAGTGTCAGTGTCAGTATCCGTATCCGTGTCCGTATCGCCAGTCCCTTCGTCTGGAAGAGCTATTACTTCATCTTCTTCAAAGGCAATGTCTATACCTTTAGTTTCAAACCCTGATTCTGGAGTCATACGAGGGTCAAGGTAATCAATAATAACAGGTTCAATACCTTCATTTTGACCTTGAACACCACCTGCCGCTGCCGGGTCAGTTATTTCTGTTGGATCCGCCCCATCTAGCAAGGCTTGTTGTATAGCTTCTACTTCAGCTTCAACTTCTGCATCCGTTAATGATTCACCGGCAAAATCATATGCATCACTATCTAGAACTATTTGCGAATCTCGTCCTAAATCCATAATAGTACCGTCAGAAAACTCAATGGAGATAGCTCCATCAGAACCGGTCATAATTGATTCATCGGCATATACACGATCGCCAACCTGCAATATACGTTGTGAACCATCTGGCGCTGTAGCAGTTGCAGTGCCGTTAAGTGTTATTATGATCCCAGTTTGTGCAGCCATGACACTATTCCCAATTAAATATCTATAAATAAATCTAAGGACTGATTTCAGTCCAACCTTACGCGTAATTGTGACTTCTTAAAGGAAAAAAATCTATTGTACTTTGGTACTAATCTTCTAAATCTTTTAACTATGTCACAGAAAACACTTTATTCTATGTTTTTACTTCCAATCCATACAATTTGTATGGGATCAGACTTTTCAAAAATCAAACTAAATATTCTAACATTAATAAGCACCTGTTTTTTTATCCTAAACGAAAGAATTTAAAAGCCCTGGCTGGATTAAAACCCAATCCGACACTAATAAAAAAAACCTCTAAAATAGGCAAGCCAAATAGTACAGTCTCCAAAACATGTCTATCTTAAAAAATGCCATTAACATTTTCAATCACTTTCTAAATCTAGATTTACATCTATCAACTGCTGTAAGTCAGAAAATAACACTCCATTTAATGTTGAAGAATATGTCACAGGATTATCTTCAACTGTGGTTACGCTGACCCGGGTATTTTCCCCAAGATTTTCAATCGATAGTGAAAGATATTCACTCAATCCATCAGCTTTTTCATCTATGAGTAAATCCTGCAGGTTCAGAGACTCTTCCTGCTTATTTTCTATTTGCTTATCTGTCATTAATATTCTCCTAATTTATGAGAATAGTGTATTTGAGTTTTCATCATAAAATAATTCAATAATGAACCTGCTCGGGCTGCCTTACTTTTCTTTTTATCAATAGTTTTGTTTTCAATAGACTTAAAACCAGAAGCTGTGTTTTCTTCTCTTATTTTATTCAAAAGTTTTGCTATCATACGCCTTGTTACCCAAGCCCCTCCCGCATCAACAACTTTGATTAATTTATTTATGTGCTCATCAAGCTGTTTTAAACTCTGATAGCCTTTTGCACCAGCTAATAAACAATCCAATATTTTTTCTTCGCTCAGTTCATCAGCTATTACTACTATTTTACTATCTGAACTTGCATTAAGAATTAGTTTTATATAGTCATTCGTTTGTTCTTTCCGTACTTCATAATTGAGTATAACAACAGAAGGTTGCATTTTTTCAATTGAATTTAAAGCTTGCACTTCATCATCACATAAAAATGGGTTCACCTCGGCTTCTAACAACTTAAGCTTTATATGGCCTGTTTTATCAATTATTTGAACGCTTGTCATAGTCTAATTATTACTTAAAAAAATCTTGTTCCCAAACTGAATAGCCATAATTTAAAGTTAGGTCCAACTAAGCATCATTTGCACAACAGACCATAAAAACTTCTATCTTTAAACTAGCTCATATTTCATTATCATTCTAAATTGATTTTTTCTACTTGCCAATTGTACTAAGGTACTAAAATTTATATTTTAGATTTCCTGCATAGATAATCTACTCTTACTTTTTGTTCATTCAAAGCCTCCATAACACTGTGGCTCATATTAATACTTCTTGGCACACATGCAGTTATGTGGGGTGACGCTGATCCAAAATATTACTCAAATAAACCATCACTGAAAAATCATATAACTCAAAAAATTGCTTCGTCATCATCATTTATCAGGTTTTCAAGGGAATTCATATCTTGCCTTAATTGTTTTCTTTCATTTAACTTTATCTGCACTGCTTCAGGTAATTCTGTAAAAATAAAAATTTGCTTTTTCATCAACAGATCAATCACATCCTCAACTACACGCACCATTTCATTATCTGTAGTTGTTAAGGCTTTCTTGGCTTGAACTGTTGTTTCCATACCCTTGAAAAAGGCTATTACAGCTGGATTATCCGCTTCCACCCATGTATCACCTTCATCTACCGGTGAATCATGAATCTCAATTATTTCACCTTTTTCATTTCGACTGATATATGGCATATACTTACTCCCTTTTTTTTATTAAGTTTTATCTAGTAATTTCTAGGCTATATGTAATACTTACACAGGCTATAACTTGAGTAATATGTTTTTTATATTAAATATAGCCTTAAAAAAATTCTTCGCCCAAACCAAACCCAAATGGACAACCACGTAGAAACTAAAGATGAAATGAAGAATAGATATTGCTGAGAGAAAATTAAAAAGTAAATTTTGATGTGCCATGGACACGCAATATGACAGAACCCAATTCAATTACACCTAATCTAAATTCGGCAACATATACCAACAATAATGATTCCTTGCTATTGGCCCTACTATCAATATGTAAAATCATACATAACCCTCACTCAGCCGAATCATTAACTGCTGGATTACCATTAGTAGATAATAAACTTACACCTCCATTATTTATTAGAGCTGCTGAACGAGCCGGGCTATCCACAGGACTAGTCAATCGACCATTAGACAAAATTTCCAACTTGGTTTTACCAGCTGTTTTGCTGTTAAAAGATAATAAAGCATGCGTTTTAGTTACTAAAAACAATGACCAGTACACTATCATTTTGCCAGAGACAGAATCTGGTGAAAAAATTGTTGATATTAAAGATTTAGAACAAGAATACATTGGTTCTGCTTTTTTTGTTCAGGTAAATCATACGTTTGATGACAGGTCATCTAACTCATCAACGCCTAAGGCTAAACACTGGTTCTGGGATGTCCTTTATAAATCATGGCCTATTTATATTGAAGTTTTAGCGGCATCTTTGCTGATTAACATGTTTGCTCTGGCATCCCCTTTATTTATCATGAATGTGTACGATCGTGTAGTACCCAATAATGCTATAGAAACACTTTGGGTACTAGCAATAGGCATTAGCATCGTTTATGTTTTTGATTTTATTATGAAATCATTAAGAGGCTATTTTATAGATGCTGCAGGAAAACGTGCTGATATCATTTTATCAGCAACTATTTTTGAAAAAATCATGAATATCAAGATGGAGTACCGCCCTGCCTCTGTCGGAGCATTTGCTAGCAGTTTGCATGAGTTTGAAACATTTAGAGACCTTTTAACATCAGCAACACTGACTACATTCATTGACCTTCCTTTTCTGTTTCTTTTTTTGACGGTTATATATATGATCGGAGGTGACTTGGCATTCATTCCCTTGTTAGTATTGCCTTGCGCCATTTTAGGCGGCTTTGCCGTCCAAAAGCCTTTAAAAAACACAATTAATGAGTTATTCAAGCTTTCAGCGCAAAAAAATGCAACTTTAATTGAATCTCTGACGAATCTTGATTCTATCAAAAGTACAGGCGCAGAAGGTCAAATGCAAAGACAATGGGAGCAAAACATCGGTCAATCAGCACGTCTAGGACAAACCTCTCGCTTTTATTCTTCCATTGCTATAAACCTTACCACCTTCTTTCAACAGATGTCAGTGGTTGCAGTAATCATTTTAGGCGTTTATAAAATATCTGATGGTGATTTAACAACAGGTGGATTAGTTGCATGTACTATTTTAACTCGACGTGCACTAGCCCCGATAGCCAGCATTGCTTCTTTATTAACTCGATATCATCATGCCAGGGCATCCTTAAAATCACTGAACAAAATGATGTCATTACCTGTTGAACGAGGAGCAGGGAAAAAATATTTGAACCGCCCATCATTTAAAGGTTCTATTGAATTCAAAAACATTTCTTTTAGTTATCCAGAGCAGCCCGTAAAAGCGTTGGAGAATATTTCTTTCAAAATCCAGGCAGGCGAACGCATTGGTTTTATTGGTCGTATTGGTTCAGGCAAAAGTACCATTGAAAAGCTAATGATGGGCTTATATGAAGCACAAGAAGGCTCTATACTGATAGATGGTACTGATATCAGACAAATTGACCCCTCTGATTTACGTCGTCAGATAGGCTATGTCCCTCAAGATATTTCGTTAATGTTTGGTACTGTTAAAGACAATATCACGCTTGGGTCTCGGTTTGTCGATGACAAGTCTATTTTACGTGTAGCTGAAACCACGGGGATCACAAACTTTGTCAACAAACACCCTTTAGGGTTTGATCTGCCAGTTGGTGAACGGGGGTCTGCATTATCAGGGGGGCAAAGGCAAAGTATTGCAGTCGCTAGAGCCTTGTTATTATCCCCGCCTATCTATATTATGGATGAACCCACTAACTCAATGGATAACAGTACAGAAGAAGCATTTAAGCAAAGTTTTACCAAACTATTAAGCACTCAAACCTTAATTCTAGTCACACATAAATCTTCATTACTGACACTAGTTGACAGGCTTATAGTTATGGATGGTTCTAAAATTGTAGCCGATGGCCCAAAAGCAAAAGTGCTTGAAGCCTTAAAACAAGGCCAAATTAAAGTTTCGGGCTAATATAATGTTTAAAAAACTTAATGAATTAAAAGCAAACTATAAGCACCGGACTGAAGATCAAGCCTATTTAACTGACGTTAATTCGGTTAATCTATACAGCACACCTATTCAAAGCCATCTTATTTTATGGCTATCATTCAGCTTTGTCATCATTGCCATCATTTGGGCAAACTTTGCCACTCTGGATGAAGTTACCAGCGGTTCAGGTAAAACGATTCCTGCAGGGCATATCCAAGTGATTCAGAACCTGGAAGGAGGCATCCTTTCTGAAATTCTGGTTAAAGAAGGTGATCTGGTAGACAAAGGCCAGGCATTACTACAACTAGATGCGGTAAGGTTTGCATCTTCGTTTAATGAAACCAAACTAAAGTACTACGAATTATTAGCAACTACTGCCCGATTAACCGCAGAAGTCAACAAACAGAAAATTGAAATACCCGAAGATGTAATACAGAATGCACCTAGCATTGCTCATGATGCAATTCAGTTATTAGCTTCCAGACAAAATGAATTAAACGCTAATAGAAACATTTTGGATGAACAGATCCGCCAAAAAAAACAGGATCTTGTTGAACTAAATTCCAAAGCCAACCAAATTTCCAGAAGCTATAAATATTTACAGGAAGAACTAAAAATGTCTGAACCTTTAGTTGCTGAAGGGGCAATGTCGAGAGTTGAACTATTACGTTTACGACGTAGCGCAAATGATTTAAGAGGTGAACTAAGTGCCGCACGCCTATCCATCCCAAGAATAAAATCATCTCTTAAAGAAGCAAAAAACAAGTTATCAGAACTGGAAATTCGTTTTCATACTAAAGCATTGGAAGAACTCAACCTAGCAAAATCTGAATTAGATAGAACATCTGAGTCTGTTCTGGCTTTAGAAGACCGGGTAGCACGCACTCGAATTTTATCTCCGGTAAAAGGTATAATAAAACAATTAAAAGTTACTACTATTGGCGGCGTAATTCAGCCTGGCATGGATTTACTGGAAATTGTTCCATTAGATGACCAATTATTAATTGAGGCTCAAATCAGACCGGCAGATATTGCTTTTCTCGTCCCTGGTCAAAAAGCCATTGTTAAACTGACCGCCTATGATTTTTCAATCTATGGTGGTCTGGAAGCTATACTCGAACATATCAGCGCTGATACCATTACTAATGAAGAAGATGGTAAAAACTACTACCTAATTCGTCTGAGAACGACAAAAAATTACCTAGAACGAAATGGAGAAAAACTCAACATTATCGCTGGAATGACTGCTACCGCTGACATTCTAACGGGTAAAAAATCGGTGTTGAACTATATCTTAAAACCCATATTTAAAGTTAGAGATCGGGCGTTAAGAGAACGTTGAGGTTTTTTATAATAAGACATTGTGTAACTCACACCCGAGTCCACACCTTGAAAATATCAGACACCACTCTTTATTAACAACTACTAATGAAATTATATTTTTATATACTGCAAATTCATGTAATATTATCCATCGGTAGCAAATCAATAATTTGGGATATTTAGAAGTGAGTCGCATTTTAATTTTTTCAGATAACAAGGTACTGATCAAATTATGGTCATCAGCCCTTAAACCAAAGCATCAAGTTGATACTATAAATAATATTTTTGCTGATTTTAATGCTGATGCTGTAATCATTGATACCAGCAAAATCAGTAATGACGAAAATATATTTTCTATTTTTAACACTAAAGCAGCTCGGTTTCTTGTAGTTGGTACAAATTGGTCTGAAGAAAACCAAATAAAAGCATTAGTTCATGGAGCTATCGGCTACTGTGGTGAATCAGAGCCTGCTAATTTATTGCTTCAAGCAATAGACCGTATACTAAAAGGTGATATTTGGATACAACGCCATCTTGTCCCAAGAATTATTGGCACACTGGTACAGATGAAATCTACTTCTGTAGACAAACTCCAAAAATCTCAATCAATTGAATCAGCAACATTGTTAAAAACATTATCCAACCGTGAACTAGATGTTGCAAATATGGTACGTACCGGCAATAACAATAAAGTGATAGCATCCACTTTAAACATTTCAGAAAGGACCGTTAAAGCACATTTAACTTCAGTTTTCAAAAAACTAAAAGTTGCCGACCGATTACACTTGGCATTATTTATCAAAGAATTCAGTTGACCATTGCCTCTTCTTTGACTACATTAACTTATACAAGAACAATCATTTAAGGGAAATATGAATCTAATAACCTCTCTCATAGCAAGTAATATAATTGCTAGTTTAATGTTTGCATCCTGCGCATCAGCCCAGTCTCTACAAGAAGCCATACAGAAAACAATTAACGAAAACCCAGAAATTCAATCAGCAAGGTCTGAACGATCAGCGGTTGAAAATGAAATTGACCAGGCAAGAGCCGGCTATTTCCCCACCATTGATCTCTCTGCTGGCATTGGCTGGGAACACTCCTCAAACACTGCAACCCGATCTCGTGGAAATGGCTCTGTATCCTTAGGTCGGGAAGAAGCCTCCATCCAACTAAGACAAATGATCTTTGATGGATTAGCCACACCTAGCGAAGTTAATCGCCATGAAGCCAGAACAAATGCACGAGCTTATACTGTTTTTGGCCAATCTGAAATTACTGCTTTAAATGCAGTAGAAGCATATATCAATGTATTGCGCCGTGAAGAGTTACTCGCTTTAGCCAAAGAAAACTTGTCCGTGCACATAAAAACTTATGACCAAATTGAAATACGCAGCAGACGAGGTATAGGTAGAAGGGCTGACGCAGATCAATCAAGAGGTCGATTGGCTCTTGCTGAAAGAAATACCCTGGCTGAAATTGGTAATCTTCAGGATGCTGAAACTACTTTTTTAAGAGTTGTTGGTGAATTACCAACGGATCTGGAACCTGTAATATCTCCAAATGATGCATTACCTGAGACTATTGACATTGCAATTGAACAGGCTTTAGCTAACCACCCCACATTAAAATCTGCTAATGCCGATATTGACTCAGCCTTTGCTCAGCATGCAACGGCAAAATCTCCGTATATGCCACGACTCGATGTTGAAGCCGGTGCTTCGCACAATGTCGATATAGACGGTACTCGAGGTAATAACGAAGATGCCTTTGTGATGCTACGTTTAAGATACAACCTTCTTAATGGCGGAAAAGACATTGCACGCCGTAAAGAAACCTCTCAACGCATCAATCAAGCTAAAGACATTAGAGACAACACTTACCGCCAGGTTATGGAAAGTATGCGTTTATCTTGGGTAGCCTACAAAACAATTGAAAGCCAAATGAATTTCTTTAAAATTCACAGGGACTCCAGCATCAAAAGTAATACAGCTTACCAAAAACAATTTAACATAGGCCAAAGGACTCTATTAGATCTGTTAGATTCTGCCAATGAAATGTTTGTTGCAAAAAGTGCCTATACCTCAGCAAAATATGATGAAATTTTTGCAAAATATCGTATTTTAGCTAGTAAGGGTGAAATAAATAAATATCTGCATGTAACCTTGCCTGAGGAAGCAAAACCATTAGACTCTGTTAAAAACGCCTACTAAGAGGGAGGTGGAAACTAGAAAAAGATGAATTCTTTCTGATGTAATTCAGTTTTAGACCTTAATATTGCCATCACCTTTGTTGGTATTGGTTGAAACGTGAAATTAAATATCTAAGGAAATCACATAGAATAAATGGGGTAATTGGCGAAGTGGTTTGTTCAAGTTATTCTGTACACGATCCTAAGCACCTTATTAAATAGGTGCTTCGTTAATTAACCATAACCAAACGAGAAATAGGTGCAATTGTATTTAGGCAAGTTTGTAGTTTAATTCATACCCACTAACCACAGTCTAAATCTTAATCCAATTTCGCTAGTATAACCTACAGTAGTTAGTAATATGTCTCCTTTTTTGTTTAAAAAAAAACGGCAGGAACTCCTTTGATTTTAAACTGGCGGCCTATTAATCCAAGTGGATCATTAACTACTTTCCAGTTAAGCGATTTTTCCTGCATATAATTATCAACACGTGCAGAGTCACCCGATTTAACGGCTATAGTTATTCCAGGAAAATCTTTTAAAACCGCCGAAACAGGGGGTTGCATCATTTTACACAGACCACACCATTCAGCCCAAAAATAAACCATTGCAGGGCCTTTACTAATAGCTTCCATCGCACTGCTACCATCAATAGTTTGTTGTCTAATTTGAGGAATAGGACCTGTTAAACGACCATTATTCAGTAGAAACTGGCCTCCAAAAATAACCAATACGGCGACAAAATAAAAAAATAATTTTTTTATGCTTATTCGCATTACAATCCCTGCATCAAATTGCGGCCATTCTGCTTCAGCCAGTTTCTTTGTTTTTTATAACCCGGCAAATGTACTTCTACTAATTGCCAAAATCTGGCTGAATGGTTTCTTTCTTTTATGTGGCAAAGTTCATGTACCACAACATATTCCATAACTTCTGGTGGAGCGAGTATCAACAACCAATTTATATTAATATCATTATGAATCCCACAACTACCCCAACGACTTTTCTGTGTTTTTATTTTAATATGCCGTGGATATAAATTATATTTTTTGGCATAACATTCAACTAAACCTTCCACTTCTTTCAGTGCCTGGTTTTTCATCCATTCGGTTAAGGCTAACCTGACAAATTCACTACTATCTTGCTCTAGTTTCTCAGTCGGCAAATAAATTTTGAAGGTTTGGTCGTTGAATTTGACTTGAACATCTGTTGATAAAGAGTCTGCAAAACTTATCTTGACCTGCTGCCCATGATAAGGCACTGCAACGCCTTCAATATAATTCGCAGGCCCTGGTTTTTTAATGTTTAGGTTTTTAAGCTCTATTTTGTCAGTTGCTGCAACAATCCAGTCTTGCTGGGCATATACAAAGGCATGAATTTTACTGATCGAAACTAGTAAAGGAGCAACAACTTCAATTTTATCTGAGGTAACAATAATACGTGTTTTTTTGGCTCGCTGACTACGACGAATAGTATATTTAAAAGCTAAAGTATTTATCCCTATTCCTTTTATTTTCTTTGCAAAAAGTAACTGCACTATATTTCAAAAGCTACAGATTTATCAACTAAATTCGAATAAATTATAAAATGATGGATTCTAAACAAAGTTTATTTATAAGCACATGTCTAAATTGCGTGTGTTATTTTTCTTATAGATAGCATTGGTATTTCTCAGCAGCTAACTATACTAATTTATAGTTTATAATGCTCTCTACAATTAATTTTATCTGGGAAATAATCAATAATGAGTAATGTATTTAGTTTTACAGGAACGGTTGGCCGGGATGCTGAAGTCAGGGTTACTCCTTCAGGACAATCTGTTCTGAACATTACTGTCGCTAATAATATTGGTTTTGGTGATAGACAACAAACTCTATGGGTCAGAGTTGCATTATGGGGTAAGCGTGCAGAAGGTTCGCTACAAAATTACTTAAAAAAAGGGCAACAGGTTTTTGTTTCTGGTGAATTATCTCAGCGTGAATATCAGGCAAATGACGGTACTACAAGAACCAGTTTAGAACTAAATGCGAATATAATTGATCTGGTAGGTAAACGGAATGGGCAGGGGCAGCCTCAGCAACAAGATTATCAACAGACATCCCAACCCAGCAATAGCCCTAGTAGCCTGGATGACTTTGATGATGTGCCTTTTTAAAAAGCACCTAATATAAAAAAAGGTAAACATACTGATAAGCCTTTCTGTAGATTCAATCTAGAAAAATCAGTTGAGTACGGATTTTGTGGAAAATCTCTCACCCATAAGGTATGTACTAATACATTAAGTTATAATTATTATTCAATAGCTTATGCTCACCCTAAGCGATCAACTGATTTATCTAGGTTGAATGGAAAATTGCATTTATTTACCATGAAGTATGAAAGGCTTCAAGCTGTTACTATTTTTCACCTTGTGTGTTTTATAAAAACACTCTATTAAAAATTTTATAAAAAAAGTATAACGTACTGATCAACCCAAACTGTATAACAATTCAAGATTGGCAGTTTAATTGATATACAAAGTGCTGTACAAGTTGATATTAAGCAAAAATTAAAGTGTATTATTTAACATTCTCTGTTTTAATTCAGCCCACATACTTAATCGACCAGATCCACCCACTCTTTTCCCCCTACCTCTGGATTTTGCCAACCATAAGCCGGAACCATTAAAGCTATATACGGGTAATAAATCTTTACGCTTGGCTGCCGACTTTATCTCAGGAATTAAATTATCCAAAACAACCGGTAAGGCTCGGGGTGAAGAAAAATAGGTTAAAACCATATGGGCCTGATTAAGTGTTAAGGCTTTTACATACGTTATCCGAATTTTACTTTCAGGTACACCCAATTCTTTCAAAGTAAAATATTTGGCAATGGAAAAATCTTCACAATCCCCTGCCCCCTTCGACAAAAGTTCCAAAGGAGTAGCCCAATAATCTTTAACACCCCAAAGAAAAATATCATCAACAAATTCAATTCGTTGATTAAAGAAATCATTCACTCGTGTTAATTTTTCTTGCTCTGGCAAATTTGTTGCTGTCTGCATAAGTTTGTGCCATTGCTCAACTCTTATAACAGCCTGTTCACCGTATTTATTTTTTATTTTTATCAGTAATGCATTACTAATATTAAAAGTTGCCGATCCAGAAAATGTGCTTAATGCAAGTAACAAGGCTATAAATAACTTACTGTACTGTTTATATAAAACAGGCTGTTTAAGTATATGCGACACTTGTTTCTTACGCATAACAAGCATTTTCTATCCAGCTGTACTCATTTTGAAAACGATTATCTGCTTGCACCAGAAATACCGATGGCTTTAATACACCTAAAATCGTTTTCAGAATGGACATTCTCTGCTAAAACATTGATATCCAGTAACTCAGCAATTTCTTGCATAGTTTCTACAAATACTTTTTTTCCTTCATCAATTGCAATCCCATTACCTATCTCTCTCGTTAAACGTATATAATCTGGATTAAGTTCTTTAGCAATCTCTGGTGACAGAGATTGCGTTTCAAATCGTTTAATCATCACTTTCGCATTCAACTTATGCACAAACTCTATAAAATCTTTATAAACAATTACTTCTTTTGCCGCAGCATATGCTGAAATACTAAAAACCAGTTGCTGTGAAAGTGATTGATTTCGTTTTATCAATGTAAAAAGCCAAGCACGAAAATCACTGTTTTTAATAGTTCTAATAGATAAATTGATAGCTATGGTATGTTGGATATGTTCATCTTTTATATAGTTAACTACTTTTGTAGTAATGCCTTTATCCAATTCAACAATTTTTGAAAATTTTTCTGCGATGGAAACAAAAGTGCCTATTGAAATCGAATTACCCTTTTGATCAACTACATGAGTAAAGGCCTCTTCCATTAATATTTTCCCTGTTTGAAAATCCTCCACCTTACCCACAAATGAAACTTTGTAGTCCTGCTTATCAATAATATTAAAGACCAATGATTTCCATTCATCAATGTCTATCGCCTTGCTATCTCTTTCCCCTATATAATAACTATTTGCTCCAATTAACCGGGCTTGCTCGTAAGCTTCGTTAGCAGCCAATAAAATACCTTCAGTTGTACCAACAGGATTAAACGGTGCGACACCTATATGAGCTATGTCCGGTTTTAGATACTTTGTACCCAATGCAGCCAAAGAAGTGCTAAGTAATTTTGCGATTTGCTCTATTTGCTTAATTTCTACCTGCTTTACTAAAAGCACAAATTCCGAACCAAAAAAACGATAAGCAGATATTTTCCCCTCCTTATACTGTTCAGCAACCATAATTAGGACCTGCGCAAAATCTTTTAAAAATTCATCAATGGCATCTGATCCCAATTCTTTAACCAGACTGCTTAATCCGTCAATTTTTATCATGAAGATAGACGTTTCAACATCGGAAATAAATAACTTCTTCATCTCTATCTCAAAACTGCTTTTCTTATTCAGCCCGGTTAAATCATCTTGTTGCAGTCGCTTACCTATGTTATCTAATTTTTTGTTAGAATTTTTTATAACTTTTTCGATTTTTCTACTCATCATATTCATTGAAGTAGTTACATTTCTAACTTCTGTAGTCCAAGGTAATTCTTCAATCGTTTCAAATCTGCCATCAGCTATGGTTAATGCCATATGGTCTATCTTTTTTAAAGAACGCAGGGTCACACGTAATACTATTAACAATAAACTAATGGAAACGGCAAATGCGGCTAATGAATAGTAAAAACTGCTTTTTGCCTGCTCGTACAGTTTAAAATATGCATATCCAGGATTCAGGGTAACGTATATCACACCACTTATATTCCAGCCCGAACTTATTTCACTATTAGCCACAACTGTTTTCATTGGAATAGTTTTAACAAACCAGTCAGGAACTCCCTCAAATTCTTGCTGGTTTTTGAGGGTCACTAATGGTTTCCCTTCCACATTAACCAATTTAATTTCCTGATAATAGCCCATATCAAATATTGCATTCATAGTTGTTTCTATAACGGGATCCGTTTCTTCCACCATATAGGGACTCAGAGATAAACCTAGTGATGTTGCTGTATCTTGCGCATGCACTTCTGCCCCACCTTCCAGATAACTTCTTATATTGTTGACACTTAATACAAAATTGACACTAAAAATCATTAAGAACAAAGCTGAAAGAAGTAATAACAGTTGTTTAGATAATGACATGCAGATGTTTCCTATGGTTAAGATATAAATTTAAGGGAAATAATTAACTTTTATTGTGACTTATTCAGCATATTTCAAAATATGAAGCCGGTTTTTTGATCTGTAGGAATAGCAAAGAACATCAACTACAATCAGTTTCTAAAAACTGTCATTTCGACCAGCGCGAAAAACCTATGAGTTTAAACTTTCAAATTCTTGGCTCCATCCGGAATAACAAAACATGCTGAATAGTTAGCTTTTTTATTGATTAACCATATGCGTTGCCAAGTTATCCAATGCTTCTAAAAGACTGACTCTCAAAGCGGAATCCATGGTAATTTCAGTCATTGCTTTCGTCATACAGAACATCCATTGATCTCTTTCTGATGTGCCTATAGCGAATGGAAAATGGCGCTTTCGTAGCATAGGGTGACCATACTCTTGGATAAACAAATCTGGTCCACCTAACCAACCTGATAAAAACTTAAACAACTTATCTTTTGCACTAGATAGACTCTGAGCATGCATTTTTCTAACCCCTGCTACTTCAGGTAAGGTATCCATATAATAATAAAACCTGTCAACCAAACTTAAAATAGTATTCTCTCCACCCATGAGTTCATAGGGAGTTTTTATAGTTTTTTCTGTCATATTCCAAATTCTTGCTAAATAGACTATAGTACCGAAAAATACTTACAAATACTGTGAAACTCTTGTAAGATTGTATTGTCTTCTATATCTATTAGTCACTATATACATAAGGAATTTACCATGCGCTTACAAACCGCCGCTTCACGTCCTGAAGCAAGCATTTTATCAAGCAATAAAATGCTCAGAAACACTTACATGTTATTATCAATGACATTGCTTTTTAGTGCAGCAACTGCAGGTGCTGCAATGGTATTTAATCTGCCTCATCCCGGTATGATTATTACTATGATCGGCTATTTTGGTCTGCTTTTTCTCACCAGTAAATTCAGTAACAGTTCATTAGGACTGCTCTTTGTCTTTGCTTTAACCGGTTTTATGGGATTAACACTGGGACCCATTTTAAATATGTACCTCAATGCATATAGCAATGGCCATGAGCTAATCATGACAGCATTAGGAGGTACTGGTGTTATATTTCTTGGTTTATCAGGTTATGCCTTAACAACCCGTAAAGATTTTAGTTTTCTTGGTGGTTTTTTAATGGTTGGAATCCTGGTAGCATTTTTGGCCGGTATTGGAGCCATATTCTTCTCAATACCGGCCTTGTCACTTGCTGTATCAGCAATGTTTATCTTACTCATGTCTGGAATGATTTTATACCAAACCAGTGCAATGATTCATGGTGGTGAAACTAATTATATTATGGCCACTGTTTCTTTATATGTTTCTATTTACAACTTGTTTTTAAGCTTATTACAAATTCTAGCTTTTTTTAGCGGTGATGATTGATTTTAATTTTAAAACCCCGGTAGCTTATACTACCGGGTTTTTACTGTTGTTTTCTCTGGCTGCCTGTCAGTCCATACAAACACCAGAGCAAACAACACTCGCATTTTGGTCTGCAATAGCGTCAAACGACTTAAATCGCGCTAAAAAACACTGCAGTACAAAATCGCAACACTTGCTTTCATCCTTACCCGATCAAAACTTAAAAAACCTTAGCTTTAACTTTGGAAAAATAGTAATTGACAATGATAAGGCCACCGTTGAAACCCAAATCATTTCTACCACGGATAAAATGTCTTCTTTTACTACTTTTCTAATTAAAGAAAACAAGTTATGGAAAGTCGATTATCAACGTTCTTCTGCAGATTTGGCAGGCAGTCATGTATTTAAAGAATTCTTTAAAGAACTAAATATTTTCGGCGAAAAAATTAATAATCAATTAGAACAGCAACTACCCTTAATTAAAAAGGAAATTGAGTCATTTGCAGAACAGCTAAACCAACAAATTGACAATTTTGAAAATGATTTTAAAAAGCCCGTTCCCCAGAAACGACAAAATAAATACCAAAATACCATCTGATTCAAAGCTAAGGGAGATGAGTTTGGATGATTATTTACTTCTACTTCACTAACTATCTGCATTTACCTATTACCATGCAACCTTATCAGTAACATGGCCTCTTCCCGGCTTAAACCGCACTGTTCAATTAACTCTGCTGCAGTGGAACCATTTTTAACCCGTTGAATAGCACTATGATATGGCTGACTGTCTTGTTGTTCATGTTGTTCAAAATCAGCCACTTTTTCTACGATATCATTTAATTGCTCATTATTGTCAGACAATTTACCATCGACAGAAACTGCTGCTGAACATAGTCCTGCAATATCTCTTTTATTTCTCTCTACAGAGTCTCTAACAATAACCAAGTCCTTTCTCAGCTTGTTTTGCTGGAAAAACATCCAGACCAGCACGCCAACAATACCTATAATTATAACAACGAGAATAGTGAGTATAATATTATCCATTAAACAATTTCATCAATATGCGGTTCAGCTGGTTCATTTGTATGATCATCGTTAACATCTTTTTCATCAAATAATGATTGATTTTGATCCGATTGTTTTTTATGCTCTGGAATGACTTTTTTTGGCTTTTTAATGGGATAAGAGGGGGATATTGGGTTTATTTCTATCATATTCACCTCTTTATTTACTAGACCGTTCTATATCAACACTACTTTTCTAAAACAAATATTAAAATAATACTCTCATATATAATAACACCAGGCTATATATTAGGCCGCCAAACTTACACTTTTTTTAAATAGCTAAACTGATCACATACTAAAATAAATCCATCTCTTGTTTTTCTTCGTCACTTAGAAATTTATTCAAATCTACTAAGATCAAGAGCTCATTGTCTCTACTTGTAACACCCTGAATATATTTCGAAGTTTCATCATTTCCTACATTGGGCGCAGTCTCAATTTCAGATGCTCTTAGTTCAACGACTTCAGCCACACTATCAACCAAAATACCAATAATATGCTCTTCTGTTTCAATTATAACTACCCGTGAAGAGTCATCAGTTTCCTTAGACATTAACCCAAAACGATTACGCGTATCGATGACTGTCACGACATTACCACGTAAATTAATGATTCCCAAAACATAAGAGGGTGCACCTGGTACCGGAGCAATTTCAGTTATTCTCAATACTTCCTGTACTTGCATAACATTTATGCCGTACTTCTCATCCCCTAGACGGAAAGTAACCCATTGCATAATAGGGTCATTCTGTTTATTTTCTTCACTCATTCCTGATCACCAAGTTCTTATAATGTATGGATTTTATTTTAGTAGAAAACCACAATTAAATATTTTTATTCCTAGTAGTCCATCAATATAAATTTGATGGGTTGCTCTCATAACGGGGCGCAGTGCATTAGTCTGCTTTGGTTGCCGAAAAAGCAGGCTAATGCACTGCGACCCAAAGATTCTTACATCTCGAGGAATTAAACACCATCCATCAAATCAAAGTTGTCAGACTATTAGGAGGCTGTCCGAGAATAGAAAAACCTACTGCGGAAAAGCCATTTTGGCCTGATTCCCCGTTCATTTTCGTTAAATAACCCATTATTCGCCTCAAATGAACGAAAAATCTGACTCAAAATGCCTTTCCCTCACTACGGTTTCTATTCTCGGACAGCCTCCTAGTCCTTTCATTCTACTTCTTACTAGGAAGCTTTTCTATGAGGCACTAATTGATTAACATCAATGACTGCTGTCAGTTCATCTATCACTGTTCCTAACAACCAGGGTCTTTTTTGTCGCAATGTTCGCCAGCGTACATTTTCAGGCTCTAGCTTGCCAATTGAAAGTATTTCATCACATGCCAGCCCCCACTTTCCATCATGAGTAATTAAAATACTTTTAAACGGCTGTTTTTCTAGATCCCGCTGCTGCCCTCTAGTTTTCCCTAAAACAAGCTGCCCAGTATCCAAAACGCCAATCCGCTGATCATGGGTATCGAGCAACCCCATAAACCAAGAAGGTTGCTGCGGAATTTTTGTCGGTAATTTAGATATTTTAATTGTTCTTAACAACTCTGTTAATGGGGTCGCTAAAACCAGCTTATCTACCTTAAAAAACAAAGCCTGAAAATCATGTTGAGCCCACTCAGGCATAACAGACAAAGGGTTAACTACTTTTGCAGAACCTTGCTCCATTTTGGACTGCAAAGCAATAATTGTTTTTTGCTTATCGTGACTAACAACTTTTTCTTTAACTAAGGTTTCTGTCTGCTCAACAGTTTTTCTTAGCTGTTTTTGTTGTTCAGCGTTGATGAGTTCAACATTACTAGGAATTTCATCAAGTAATGTACTCAAATAAGTATCTAAGGCTATTTCCTGATCAACAACCTGTTGCACAAACTTTTCTGAGCGCATTTTTAATATACTGCCATTTTTTTGTCGGCCTGCACTTTTTCCACTAACAGCAATTCCAATAATTCAGCATAAGCTTGTACCGCTTTGGACTTTGATTCATATATTGGAGCAGGAACGCCTTGCAGACTAGCATCTCTTATTTTTGTATCAATTGGAATTACTGATTTCCATACATTGTCAGGATAATTTTGATGTAGCAAAACCAAACTTTCCCGAGCTGCTTTAGTTCGTTTATCAAACATCGTTGGCACAATAGTGAATTGAGGAGCATCTTTTCTGGATTTATAGACCATTTGTACCGTATGTACCATTCTTTCGAGTCCTTTTAAAGCAAGGTGTTCAGATAAAGATGGAATAATGATATGCTGACATGCAGCTAAAGCATTAATCATCAGTATACCCAGCATAGGTGGACTATCGATAATGACATAATCGTAATCATCTGCCACTTTTTTCAGTGCATTAGCAACAACCAAACCCATTCCGCCTAAAGACGCAACCTGTCTATCCAAGGTTGCAATAGCAGTAGATGCTGGCAAAACAGACAAACCATCAAATTTGGTTTTTGTAATATAGGCCTGTGGGTTAATATTCTTTTTTTTCTGTCCAGTATCGTGAAATAAATTGTAAACACTGAATTCTATTTTATCTGGATTCATCTTAAAATAACTGGTTAAAGAACCGTGTGGATCAAGATCAACCAGCAGCGTTCTAAACCCCCATGAAGATAATAGTCCGCCAAGAGAAACTACGGTTGTTGTTTTCCCTACCCCCCCTTTTTGATTTGAAACAGCCCATATTTTCATAGATACCCTAGATTACTGATTACGCTTTATAACTTGTTCTTCCTTGGCGGGTTCAACCGAATCAGTCAAATTCAAGACCTTAGCCCTCTCTTTATCATTCATTCCATATCGTGCAAAAGCTTGAGACATTAAAACCAAAACAACTCTACGATTTTTAAACCGTCCTTCTTCAGTATTGTTATCGGCAACAGGATGGAATTCTCCATAGCCTACTGCAGATAATCGTTTTTCTGAAATTCCATTTTTTACAAATTCTCTTACTACTGAGGTTGCCCTTGCTGAAGAAAGGTCCCAATTTGATGGAAACTCAACTGTGTCTATAGGCACGTTATCCGTATGCCCTTCAACATTAATTACATTGGGGATGATTCTTACTACTTCTGACACTTTTTTAAGTACAGGAATGGCTTTACTGGATAACTCGGCTTCCCCACTTAAAAATAATAACTGACTATTCATTTCTAGCTCTATCCAGAAATCATGTCTTTTAACTTCAACCAAATCGTTTTCAACATAAGGTTGTAAAACATCTTCAAACTGTTCTGAAACCATCTGTAAAAGACGTCTTTCCTTTAAAATCTCTTCACTCAATTGCCTATTCTTAATAATTTCTTCAGCACTCGGGTTTTCTAATATTATGGGTTTAATAGTTGTAGGTTCAGAACCTATTTGAATAGGGTCAATTACTTTTTTTACTTTATTATTCTTTGAAAATGCATCATCTAAAGCTTCAGACAAGCTCACATACTTAGCATCATTTACCGATGAAATTGAGTACATCACCACAAAAAAGGCAAATAGCAAAGTGACAAAATCAGCATAAGAAACTAACCAGCGCTCATGATTATGAGAATCATCAAAATAATTTCTTTTCCTCCGTTTCCTTGCCATTTATTTGACTCCAGTAGATTCATCTAACACTTATTGAATATACCCAGATAATTTCAACTCTATATTTCTCGGGTTTTCACCTTCGGCAATAGCAGTAATTCCTTCCAGCATCATTTCCTTAGCCTGCAGCAACATATATGCCTGCAGCTTTAATTTATTTGCAATAGGTAAAAATAATAAATTAGCAAACCCAACACCATAGATAGTCGCGACAAATGCAGTTGCAATACCTGCACCCAACAACTCGGGGTTCGCCAGGTTCTGCATTACATGTATTAGACCGACTACAGCACCAAGAATACCAATGGTCGGAGAATAGCCTCCCATCGCCTCGTAAACTTTTGCTGCCTGTATCTCAGTATATTCAATTGCGTTAAGCTCTACATCCAGACAGTCCCTAATTACTTCAGGCTCATTGCCATCTACTAACAATTGCAATCCCTTTTTGGCAAAAGGGTCTTGTTCCTTATCGACTGCAACCTCTAATCCTAATAACCCTTCTTTGCGTGCGAGTGAACTCCACCTCACTACTTTATCTATCTGATTTTTGAGTGAAAGTTTTCTGGGCCTTACTATCAACCATAAAACTTTAATACTATGTAAAATAACTTTTGGAGGAAAGTGTAGAAAAGTTGCTCCCAGCGTCCCCCCAAAGACAATAACCAGCGCAGGTATATTAACTAAAGAAGCAAGATGTCCACCTTCTAAAAAGTTTCCACCAAGAATTGCTGAAAAACCTAATAAAACACCGAATATACTTAAAATATCCATTATCTTAACTTTTCAAATTCGTTTGCAATTTCATCAAGACTATAAATCCTATCTGCAAGATTTGCGTCTACTATGGCTTTCGGCATTCCATAAATGGTGCAACTGGCTTCATCCTGAGCCCATATAGAAAAGCCTTTTTGCTTTAATTTATTAACACCTTCTTTACCATCAGCCCCCATACCTGTTAATACCACAGTAAGAACATTTGAAGAAAAAACCTTAGCAATTGAGGTCAATGTAATATCTGCACAGGGACTATATATTTCACCGCTTTGTTTTTCTCTGATTGAAATCGTTTTCACTCTAGCAATTCCGCTCACTTCCATTTGCATTCCCCCAGGACCAATCAACACCTCCCCTGCTGTTAAAACATCTCCGTTAGTCGCTTCTTTAACCTTCACAGAACATAACTGGTTTAATCTATCTGCAAAACTTTTTGTAAAATTATGAGGCATATGCTGAACTATAAGTATTGGAAACGAACAACTGGCTGGAATTCGGGTCAATACCTTTTGTATTGCAACCGGTCCTCCCGTAGAGGCAACAATTACTAACAAGTCGATTTTAGTATTAGATAAATGGTGAACAGGCGTTGAAAATTCATTCGGTACTTTTTTTGATATTGATGGCTCTTTTAATTGATCAATGCCCCTTGTTTTCAGAGAATTAATATGCGGATTAAAACGAACTCGTTTTGCTTGCAATGCAACAATACGTACTCTGCGCCTTAACAATCGTTTGGCCATTTCCCTATCACCATCGATCTTATCTAATTGTTTTGGTAAAAAGTCGATAGCTCCCGCATTAAGTGCTTCCAGCGTTGCCTGTGCACCTGCATGCGTAGTTGCCGAAAACATTAGTATGGCTGTTGGACAGTGTGCCATAATTTTTTTTACCGCTGAAATGCCATCCATAACTGGCATTTCAACATCCATGGTTATAACATCAGGCTTCAACTGAGCAGTCATAAGTATGGCTTGCTTTCCATTTGAAGCAATTCCAACCACTTTAAAGTCAGGCTCTTCTTCTAGAATCTCCTGAATTCTATTACAAATAAACCTGGAGTCATCAACAATTAATACCCGAATAGCCATATAAAATTTGAACGCTCACTCTCTTTATTATCCAATGAATCTGATTAGAAACTCACATAAAACAACCTCTAAAACTGACTTCTCTATAGCTAATAGATTCTAGCTGGCATACCTGGTCATTAATCCTGGCACATCTAAAATTAATGCAATTTTACCATCCCCAGTAATTGTGGCACCTGCCAGACCTTCTAACCCATGCAGCTTTGCTCCTAAAGGCTTTATAACGACCTCTTCCTGTCCGATCAATTGATCTACCACAAAACCAATTTGCCTTCCACCTGCATTAACCACCACCACATGCCCCGTTGCTTGCTTATCTGCAGTGTAATTAGGATTGTTAACCAACCAGTCGCTAAGAAAAAAGAGTGGTAAGGCCCGCTCTCTAACCATAATAACTAACTGGCCATCAACTACATTCGTTTTTCTTAAATCTAAATCCAGAATTTCAAGCACACTGGCTAAAGGCAATGCAAATGCCTGCCCACCCAATATAACCATCAAGGTTGGCATAATTGCCAGTGTAAGTGGTACTTTGATTATAATTGTACTACCGACACCTTCAACAGAATCGATTTCAACCACACCATTCATTTGAGTAATTCGTGTTTTTACAACATCCATTCCTACCCCACGTCCTGACACATCAGAAATCTCAGTTTTTGTTGAAAACCCAGGCATAAAAATTAAATTAAAGCACTCCCTGTCTTCAAGTCTTGCCGCAGTTTCCTCATCCATTAAGCCTTTTTTAACAACAATTTTCCTAAGCACATCAGGGTTCATACCTTTACCATCATCCTTAATAGACAGCAAAATATGATCCCCTTCCTGAGAAGCTGTTAACACGACGACCCCTTCTCTCGTTTTACCTGCTGCTACTCTATCATCTGGAGACTCAATTCCATGATCTACAGCATTTCTGACTAAATGTACTAAAGGATCGGCTAATGCTTCAACCAGATTCTTGTCTAAATCTGTCTCTTCTCCAACAAGTTCCAGTTTAATTTCTTTCTTTAAACTTCTTGATAAATCCCTGACAACCCGTGGAAAACGACCAAACACTTTCTTAATCGGTTGCATCCGCGTTTTCATTACTGCCAATTGTAAGTCGGCTGTTACTACATCCAGATTTGAGACAGCTTTGGCTACCGCTTCACTTGAGTCAGTATCACTCGCCGCTTTAAGGGTTTGAAAGCGATTTCTAACTAAAACCAGTTCTCCAACCATGTTCATAATTTCGTCTAAGACAACTGTATCTACCCTAACAGTTGTTTCTCCTTGTGTTGCACCCGCTGGTTTTTTTGCTTTTGCTGATGCTTTGACTGGAACAGGCGTTTTCGTAGGTATTTCAGAATCTTTCTTACTAACAACTGATTTTACATTTTTTGACTTTTCTACCGGGTTGCTTGAAACTTTTTTAGCTTTAGAAACTGCTGCTTTTGGTTCTTTAGCTACTGTTTCTTGTTTTTTGTTCTCTGTTTTAGCAATGGATCCATTAAACGTTCCCTTGCCATGCAATTCATCTAATAAGCTATCGAACTCTTGTTCAGTAATATCACCCGAGTCAACCACAGGTTCAGGCTGTTCATCTTCTTGTATATTATTAGCTGAAAACTTACCTTTGCCATGCAAGTCATCCAATAAGCTATCGAACTCTTGTTCTGTAATATCACCCGAATCAACAACGGTAGTTGGTTCTTCATTTTCTTTTTCTTCTGCCTGTTGCTGAATATGTTGCACTGAAAACTTACCTTTGCCGTGCAACTCATCTAAAAAGTTATCAAACTCATCCTCAGTAATCTCATCATTTTCTACTTCTGACATTCCATCCATAACTGCTGAATCTGCAATATCTTCAAGCATTTCCTCAAACTCTTGTTCAACAACATCAGAATTAACAGGTGCTTCTACAACGGTTTCATCAACTTCCACTTCTTCTACCGCAGCACTGGCACCAGCACTAGTAAAAGCCTTTAACCTGAGCAGTAAATTTTCATCAGTTTCTTCAGGGTCATTCCCTGACTTAACCTGTTCAAACATCAGGTTTACAACATCAACCACTTCCAGAATCACATCCATTAGCTCTGCAGAAACAGCACGCTCTCCTTGCCTCAAGACATTAAACACGTCTTCAGCCTGATGGCAGACTGAAACCATAGGATCCAGCGCTAAAAAACCAGCTCCACCTTTAATTGTATGAAATCCACGAAAAATAGCATTTAATAAATCCAGGTCTTCTGGAGACTGCTCAAGTTCAACCAGTTGCTCACCCAGTAATTCTAGTATTTCACCTGCTTCAATTAAAAAGTCTTGTAAAATTTCGTCATCCAGATCTACTGCCATGATTTTTCCCTCAGAATCCTAGACTTGATAAAAGATCATCAACATCATCCTGGTTAATGGCCACATCACCTGCTTTGTCATCAACACCAGGTACTACTGGACCAGGCAGATCATTTTTTTCCTCAACTGTAGCTTCAGAGCCTTTTCCACCAGAAAGCTTAATTAGCTCAACCATACTCGTTTCCAAGTCCTGAACTAAATCAATTACACGTTTTATAATTTGTCCTGTAATATCCTGAAAACCCTGAGCCATCAATATCTCATTCAACCCTTCTTCAACCAGTAGTAAAGAAACTTTAGAGTCTTTAAAATGCTTGGCAATTTCTGAACTCATACTTTTAAACTCTGCAAAAGGCATTTCTCGATCCAAAAATCGTTCCCATTTTTCTGACAACTTCTCCGCTTGCTCAATAAGCTGTTTAGAAACAGGCATTAATCCTTCTACTGCATTTAGAGTCTGGTTTGCTGATTGTTCAGTCATACTAATCACATACTGCAATCGTTCCTTAGCATCAGGAATTTCATTTTTTGTCATTGCAGTGATTTTTGAGTCTAAAGTGAATCCAGCCATGGTGTCATGAAGTTGACGTGTTAACCGTCCTACTTCTTGAAACAATTGAGTTTCTCTTAGGCCTGCTATTTCATCCAGTAAGCCATCAGCTACAGACTCTTTTCCTTGCTCTAAAGCTTCAACCAGATCTTTAGCTAGGGCCAAACGAATATCATTCGTCATTCATTCATTCTCCTGAGTTGATTGTTCTAATCTCTCAAACCTAACCGTCTAAACGTTCAAAGATTTTTTCAATTTTTTCTTTCAACGTCGCGGCAGTAAAAGGCTTGATAACATATCCATTAACACCTGCCTGAGCAGCCATAATAATCTGTTCTCTTTTTGCTTCAGCCGTAACCATTAATACAGGCAAATCAACTAAATCAGGATTTGCACGCACCGCTTTTAAAAGATCAATTCCTGTCATTCCAGGCATATTCCAATCGGTCACCAAAAAATCAATTCCACCAGCGAGCAATATGGGTAAAGCTGTTTTACCATCATCCGCTTCAACAGTATTTGCAAACCCAAGATCTCTCAATAGATTCTTTACAATACGTCTCATAGTTGAAAAATCATCAACGACAAGAATTTTCATATTTTTATCCAAGGTTAATCTCCAACCTATTAATATTCCACATTAGTTATATCGACTCAATTCATTAAAACTTGAACGCAGTAAATATCCAATTTCCATTAGATTTTACTATTGTCTTCATACCAGTCTGCAAGCCTTGACCGCAACCTCAACATTGCCTGGCTACTTATTTGACTTACTCTGGATTCACTGACATTTAATACTTCACCAATTTCACGTAAATTCAGCTCTTCATCATAATAAAGGGAAACAACTAAACGTTCTCTTTCTGGCAACTTCAAAATTGCTTCAGTCAAAGCATGTTGAAAGTCTTCTTCTCCCAACAAGTCTATGGGTTCAACATTAATCCTTTCGGCATTCCTAAGACTAGAATCACCAGACTCCGCTAGTTGTTCTACACTAAAAACTTTACAGCCAACAGAATCTTGAAGAATATGGTTGTATTCTTCAATCCCTAAGCCTAAATACTCTGCAATGTCACTATCTCGTGCTTCACGTCCATTAGTATTTTCAATTTCTCTGATTGCTTCAGAAACCATACGTGATTTTTTGTGTACTGATCGAGGCGTCCAGTCTGAACGTCTTACTTCATCAAGCATAGAACCTCTTATTCTTATACCTGCATAGGTATCAAAACTTGCACCTTGAGAGATATCATAATTTTTAACCGCTTCTAACAAACCCAGCATTCCAGCCTGGATCAAATCATCTACCAAAACTGTGTCAGGTAGGCGTCCCATTAAATGAAAAGCAATGCGTTTAACTAGCGGTACATGCTGAATAACTAGGTCATCAACATTTTCTGTCTGCATAGTCGCATACATTGCTACCCCATTCATGCAACATCCTCTTGGCTACTATATTCAATCATTCTTTCAACAAAAAACTCCAGATAGCCACCAGCCTGTATTTTTACCGGCCAATTATCAACTCTTTGTGCCAAACTCCTGATTGCCTGTGCTGCTTTACTGCGTGGATATATTTCGACGACCGGTTTTTGTTTTTGCACTGACTTACGTAAGTACTCGTCAAAAGGAATTGCCCCCGTGTAATTTAAAGTAACATCCAGATATCTATCTGTTACTTTAGTTAGTTTAGTAAATAAATGCTGACCTTGCTGTATTGATTGGACCATATTGGCCACAATATTAAATTTATTCATTCCATAATCGCGATTAAGTAACTTAATATACGCATAGGCATCCGTTAATGATGTAGGTTCATCACAGATCACAACAACAATTTCCTGACATGCTCTGGCAAAATTTACTACACTGGACGAAATACCTGCGGCAGTATCAACAATCAACACATCCAGACTTTGGTCTATTTCACTAAATGCTCTGATCACACCCGCTTGTTCAATGGTTGAAAGCTCTGACATGTGCTGAAGTCCTGATGAAGCAGGAATCACTTGTAATCCAGCAGGTCCACTCAACATAATATCTTGTAACGTTTTTTCACCCTGTAATACATGTGATAAATTGAACTCTGGAGATAGTCCTAATAATATATCAACATTTGCCAATCCCATGTCCGCATCAAGCAAAGCCACTCGCCGCCCCATTTGTGACAGAGCCACACCCAGATTTACTGATAAATTTGTTTTACCAACCCCACCCTTTCCACTGGTAATTGCAATAACTCGAACAGGTTTTGGTTTTATTTGTTTCATATTTCTTATTCCAGCCGCTTGATCGAATATCTTATGCATAGCCTTCTGCCATCCAATCGTCATATCCTAATTCATTAGTATAGTCGTTTTCTTCAGCTAGCTCAGTCGCACACTGTTCAATCATAGTATATGCATCGGGAAAACAAATATCTTCAGGTACCTGTTGGCCATTAGTCATAAAAGAAACGGGCAATTGTTGCTCTATAATTGCTGATAAAATTGAACCTTGTGTTGCTGCCTCATCTAGTTTAGTCAAAATACTGGATTCTGGTTCAAATACTTTAAAAGCATTGATAATCTCATTCACAGCTTTATATTGAGTGGCTGCAGACATGACTAAATATGTCTTGATTGGCAGGTCCTCCTGTTGCAAAGTATGAATCTGTTCAGACAACCGCATATCACGCTGACTCATTCCTGCGGTATCTATTAAAATCAATCGTTTATCATTAAAACCATTAATATGGCTACGTAATTCGTCTGCATTTGCTGCCACTCTTACTGGCACATCTAACAACCGTCCATAAGTCGTCAACTGCTCATGTGCACCAATTCTATAGTTATCTGTTGTAATTAATGCAACCTGCCTGGGCCCATGTTTTAAAATAAATTTTGCAGCCAGTTTTGCAATCGTTGTTGTTTTCCCAACACCTGTTGGTCCAACCAACGCAAAAATACCACCGTGTTCCAATAAATTATCATCAACGACAGGTAAAACTTTAACCAACATTTCCTTGGCTTTTTCAAAAGCAAGCTCTGAATCCTTATGACTATCCAGGCGATTCACTATTTTCATCGCTAATTTTTTTGAAAACCCCATACCGGACAAACGATGTAATAAATAACTACGTACTGGGCTATTTTGCACTCCCTGATTCCAGGAAACGTCTGCTAATTTAGTATTGAGAGATAACTTTAACTCTTTAATTTCATTGCGAATTTCCTGCATAAAATTATCAGCTACTGCCAATGGCTGTTTCATTGTATCAGTAACCTGATTACTGAACTGTTTTGCCGGCTTGGTTTGTTGCTGTTTATACTTTTTTACCATCGAGCGGTTATTTTCACTTGTCAAATTGATTTTCTCGGCATAACCAACATATTGATCTATGTTTCTATTCAGTGCCCTTTTTGGGATTGTTCCATCCGTCCCAATTTTTCTTGAACTTTTAATAAGGTGCACCTTATTATTTTCTGTTTCAAAATCTGTTAATTCGATTTTTTTATTATTTTTATGTGAATGAGCAGACGAACTTTCCTGCGAATTCAATTTACTCTGAATGGCTTGCTCATCAAAATCTCTGGCGGCTACAATTTCAACACCTTCAATAACTGACTTGTTAGACATAATCACTGCATCCGCGCCCAACTCATCTTTAACCATCCGAATAGCTAGTCGAATATCCTTTGCAACAAAACGTTTAATCTTCATCATGCGTCCTATACTTTAATTTGCATATTAAGTGCTACGTACCCTGTCCTACAGTAGAAACCACTTTAATCTGACGATCTTCAGGAATTTCATTGTAAGCCAGGACGTGTAACCCAGAAATTGAATGGCGGACAAATCGAGCTAGCCAGGGACGGACAAAAGAAGAAACCAGCAATACAGCTGCTTGTCCTTCCATTTCCATTTTTTGAGCACTTTCTTCTAATGATTTATGCATTTGTTCTGCTAACCCTGGTTCTATACCGGCTCCATTTTCGCCTGCCGTTTGCAAAGACTGATGCAACAACTGTTCCAACTCTGAGTCCAGGGTAATAACTGACAATTCTTCTTGCACCCCATTGATTTCATGGACAATTAAACGCCCCAAAGAAGCTCTAACTGCAGATGTTAATATGTCAGGATCTTGACTTTTAGCACCGTACTCCGCCAAAGTTTCGGCAATAGTACGTATATCACGAATAGATACGCTCTCTCTTAGTAAATTTTGTAACACTTTAACAATTATGCCTAAAGCCAGTGTTTTGGGGACTAAGTCTTCAACCAGTTTCGGCGCTGTTTTAGCCAAGTTATCTAATATGTTTTGCGCTTCTTCATAGCCAAACAATTCATGCGCATTCGTTTGCAAAATATGGCTCAGATGGGTTGCCGCAACCGTTCCAGCATCTACCACGGTATATCCCAATGTTTGCGCCTGATCTTTTTGACTGCGTTCTATCCAAATAGCTTCTAGACCAAAAGCAGGGTCCTGAGTTATCTCGCCCTGTAAAGTCCCAAACACTTGTCCCGGATTAATAGCCATTTCCATTTCAGGTCTAAGATCAGCCTCCCCCGCAGTCACTCCCATTAAGGAAATACGATATGCCGTTGGTGACAAATCCAGATTATCTCTAATGTGTACCGAAGGTATTAAAAAACCCAGCTCCTGGGACAATTTTTTACGCACCCCCTTAATCCTTGTCATCAGTTGCCCCCCCTGATTTTTATCAACCAAAGGTATGAGTCTATAACCTACTTCCAATCCAATCACATCTACGGGCATCACATCATCCCAACCCAGTTCTTTCACCTCAGCCGCTGAGATTTGCTGCTGTGGCACTTGTGCAACCTCTTGAAGTATCTCTTCCTGTTCGTTTTTATGCCTTTGATCAATCAGATAAGCACCACCCAGTAATAACAATGCGAGTAAAATAAAAACCAGATTTGGCATTCCCGGAATAATACCCAGTAATCCCATAATTGCAGCAGTCACAATCAGTGTCCTGGGATCATCAAACAACTGGGCACTCACCTGTTGACCTACATTTTCGTTACTCCCTCTGACCCTAGTCACCACAATAGCAGAAGCAGTAGATAACAGTAGTGATGGAATTTGTGCGACCAACCCATCTCCGATGGTTAATAATACATAAACTTCGCCAGCATCGGCAAAACTCATACCATGTTGCCCAACACCAATTGCCAGACCACCAATCATATTGACAAACAAAATGATAATTCCGGCTATCGCATCGCCTCTTACAAATTTGCTGGCACCATCCATAGATCCATAAAAATCTGCTTCAGCCGCTATTTCAGCACGCCTTTCTCTGGCTTGATCCTGATCAATAAGGCCAGAGTTTAAATCTGCATCAATCGCCATTTGTTTACCAGGCATGGCATCCAGAGTAAACCGGGCACCCACTTCTGCAACCCGTCCGGCACCTTTGGTTACCACAACAAAATTGATAATAACCAAAATAGCAAAAACCACCAAACCTACGGCAAAATTCCCCCCGATAACAAAGGAACCAAAGGCTTCAATCACCTTTCCTGCTGCATCTCCACCCTCATGCCCCTCTAACAAAACAATACGCGTTGAAGCAACATTTAATGCCAGTCTAAGCAGGGTTGCTATCAAAATTACTGAGGGGAAAACAGCAAATTCCAAAGGCTTAAGACTGTAAATAACCACTAACAGAATAATTAATGAAAATGCAATATTGAATGTGAAAAACAAATCCAGTAGAAAAGCAGGTAATGGCAACACTATCATTGATAAAATCATGATAATAACTATCGGTGCACCCAGCCCCATCCCTAAAATTGATTTGACTGAATTGATTACTTTTGCAAGATCCATAATTATTCTTCTAACCACGTTTGGTTAATCCTAGAAAGATCAGTTGGGCGCGAAATTATAGTGCAATCCATTGGTTTCACAGTGCTTTGAAAAAATCTTAGCCTCACCCATTCGGTTAGGTGGGCATTTTTTTGAAGTTCTGTGGAATCAATGGGTTGTGCTAGAATCCGTGATCCAACTGATTTTTCTAGGTTAATGTAAATAAGGCATCTGCCTAAAGTTTTGTACTTTGATAAAATGATGGAACCATCCCCTCCACCAAAGCTAAATTTACTGCTGCCGAAATTCATCAGGTATCTTTAAATCTTTAGGCGGGCGCGGCTTTTCCCAATTATTTTCCGTTGCTGTTTTTAATTGAAAAACATATGCTAATATTTGAGCAACTGCCAAAAAAAGTCCTTGAGGAATTTCATCACCTATCTCTGTTGAATAAAATAAAGCTCTTGCTAAAGGAGGGGCTGCTACCAGAGGAATATCGACACCCATCGCAATATTACGTATTTGTGCTGCAATTAAATCGACACCTTTCGCCAAGACTACAGGCGCTCCTGTCCCCATAGGGTCATATTTTAATGCGACTGCATAATGGGCCGGGTTGGTCACTATCACATCAGCCTTTGGCACTTCATCCATCATCCTTTGTTGTGCCATTTCCATCTGTTTCCTGCGGATCTGCCCCTTAATTTCAGGATTACCTTCCTGATCTTTTGATTCATCCTTGACTTCCTGCTTGGTCATTTTTAATTGCCGTTTGGTATTCCATAACTGATAAGGTACATCAATCATTACCACCAGGACCAAAGTCGAACTCAGAATTATAAAACTGAACGATATTATATCTACTGCTTCGTAAATAGCATGGGTTAATGACATCGAACTCAACGCCATAAATTGATCGAAATAAAAATTGAACAGATTTCCTGCAACCATAAAAACTAAAGCAATCTTTACTATTGCTTTTAACAATTCAACGACCCCCTGCACCCCAAACATCCGTTTAAACCCTGAAAAAGGATTCATTTTTGAGATCTTAGGACTCATTGCTTCTGCAGAAAAATTCCATCCTCCCATCATCATAGGTGTCAAAAGAGCAACCAGGACCAGAGGCAAAACCAATGGAAAAATAAGCAACAGACCATCTAACAACACCTGCTCAAAGAATATCACTGGACTGGCCGGATCAAAAATCACCTCTCTGCTCAATTGAAATTGTTGTCGCATAATATCACCCAGACCGTTTGTGATTGACTTTCCTGTAAACAGGAGCATCACAGAGCCCGTCATTAATGCAACAAAAGTATTCAGTTCTCTTGACCTTGGAATCTGGCCTTTCTTTCTTGCATCGGTAAGCCGCTTCTCGGTAGGTTCTTCTGTTTTATCCTGACCGGAGTCTTCAGCCACTTCGTTTGCCTAATAAAATCATAACTTTAATAATTTATTAATAAGTCTAAAACCATCCGATAACACATCAGAAAAAACGTCCAGCGTACTGGATATAGAAACCCAAATTAAAACCATGCCCAACATAATGGTGATAGGAAAACCCACCCCAAAAATTTGCAACTGAGGCGCTGCTCTTGCTGCCACCCCAAAACTGATATTGACAAACAATAAGGTCGCTAACACAGGTAATGCCAATAAAACACCAGCCGCAAATATTTGACTACTCCAGATAATAATGCTCCATAAGTTATCCAGACTTAAACCAACAACTGCAACCGGCAAGGTATGAAAACTTTCCACCAGCATTTCAATTAATAACAAATGTCCGTTAACACCAAGAAATACTAAGCTGGATGAGACAACAAAGACTTGTGCCACAACCGGCACCTGGATACCAGTAGCAGGGTCAACCATCGATGCAAAACCTAACCCCATACTAAAAGCAATACTTTGCCCACCGACTACCATCACAGCAAAAACCATTTGCAATATAAACCCGGTAGACAATCCAATAGCAATCTGCTGAACAGTGACCATAAACCCTTCATAACTAAAAATTGCAACATTAGGTGGGGCAGGCAATAAAGGCACAGCTACCAGGGTAATTAACAAGGCAGCAATTAATCGAATTTTTGCAGGAAGTGACTTCACACTAAACACTGGAATGGAAATAAACATCGAACTAATACGTATGAATGGCCAAATAAATGCGGCTAATGCGGATAAAATTTCCTGTTCAGTGAAATTCACTGTTTCAACCTATTAACGTAGGTATTTGATGTAATAAACCCTGAAAATAATCAATCATTACCTGTAACATCCAGGGACCTGCCACCATTAATACAATAATAATGGTAACCAGTTTAGGAATAAAAGTTAAAGTTTGCTCGTTAATCTGTGTAGCAGCCTGAAACATTGCGACACACAATCCAACGGCTAATGAAGATAAAAGAATGGGCGCAAGCAATTTTACTGCAACCAAAACCGTCTCTTGGGCAATTGTAGAGATTACTTCTGGTTCCATAAGCGGTTACCTAATATCAGGGCATTGCCAAAAAAGGTTCTTAATATTGATCATAAAGCCAGTATGGCTAAACATAAAAACTTGCTGCTAACATTTCCAGTACTAGAGACCAGCCATCCGCCAAAACAAACAACATGATCTTGAATGGTAATGAAATAATCATCGGTGATAACATCATCATCCCCATGGACATCAAAACACTAGCGACAACCAGGTCTATAACTAAAAATGGTAAGAAAATTAAAAATCCAATTTGAAATGCGGTCTTAAGTTCACTGGTCACAAAAGCAGGTAGTAACAATGAAAAAGGTACATCATCAATCGTCTCAAAATCTTCTCGCCCCGAAATTTTCATGAACAATTCCAAGTCCGTTTCACGAGTTTGCTTTAGCATAAACTGTCTAAAAGGTTCTGATGCTTTTTCAATCGCTGTTGTTATATCAATTTTTTCTTCCATATAAGGTTGAACGGCCTGAATGTTAACCTTGTCAAAAACGGGCATCATAATAAAAATAGTTAAAAACAAAGACAAACCAAGTAACACTTGATTACTGGGAGCCTGTGCAGTACCAATTGCCTGGCGTAACAGGCCTAATACAATCATGATTCGGGTAAACGCCGTCATAGTTAATAACAATGACGGCAATACCGTTAACATAGTCATTAAAGCCAGAATTTGGATAGTTACAGTATAAGTCTGTCCCCCTTGAGAATTGGTAGTAACAGTGACTGCTTCTATTCCTGGCACAGCCCAAACTGAAGTTGCCGGAAAAAACAAAATAATGACACTAAAAACAAAGTAGATTTTATTCATTTGCAGGGCCAGTCATTAATTGCTTAAGCTTGCTGGCAAAATCTCCCTCACCCTCTGAACCTGACTGTGCCTTAAATAATTGCTCATTTCCTTCGAGCAACAATAGCTTATCTATTCTTCCAGGCGTAACACCTAAAACCAATTGCTTTTCACCTACTTGAACCAGGATTAACTTTTCCCGCATACCCAAAGATACTCCTCCAATCACCTGCATGCTTTGTTTAGAGTTTATGGGTAATGCCCCCATTTTGCGCATAAACCATACACAGGCAAAAAATATGAGTAATACTATAATCAACCCTAATGACCAGTTAAGAACATGTTCATAAGAAACTGTTTTAACAACTTGTTTGCTGTCGTTTTCTACTATTGCAAAAGCTGATGAAAAAGAACACAAAAAAACAACTGCGCTTTTAGTTAAAAGTTTCAATGTTAAGGTTCCTTCGTTTTCCACTTCGTTATCCCAATTTTTTCACCCGATCAGTTGGACTGATTACATCGGTTAACCGAATACCGAATTTATCGTTTACAACTACCACTTCACCATGAGCAATTAAAGTACCATTGACTAAAACGTCCATGGGTTCACCTGCAAACCTATCCAATTCAATGACTGATCCTTGATTAAGTTGTAATAAATTTCTGATATTTATTTGAGTTCGTCCTATTTCCATAGAAATGTTAACAGGTACATCCAGAATGACATCTAACTTAAGATCTTCTGCAGAAACATCTTTTTTTACAGCATGTTCTGCGTTTTGTTCTAACTCATTGAACTGTGCCGATTCAAGGTTTTCAGCATCATTTTGTTCCTGTAGAGCAGATCCCCAGTCAGCTTCTGCTTCTACTTCAGATTCGGAAGCTGATTCACTATCTGATTGTTCCTGCATTGCCGCTGCCCAGTCATCACCCGTTTCTTCTTGGTTTTCGTCTTCACTCATTATCTTGCCTGATTAATTCTAATACGTATTTGTACTCTAAAAAATGCTAATTCTACAATCGTAAAAAAAAATATAGCCGTAGATTCAGCGAGTTATTAAGCCCCTTTATCCGACTATTGAGCTTTTTATAAATAATCCTGAGTTAATTTTTCAGTCACTTGAATAGCATAATTACCATCTGACAACCCGACTTTACCTTTAAAAATAGCCACACCTTCCGCTTGAACAATCACTGTTTCCGGCATATCAATAGGAATAACATCCCCTTTCTTAAAATTTATCACGTCTTTTAACGGTATGGTTTTTTCAACCAACATACTATTTAAAGACACTTCACTACGTAACACTTCCTTTCTCAAATTTTCTTGCCAGGTCCCATCGACTTCTCCTCGGTCACTACTGACAGCATCCAGTAAATCCCTTATGGGTTCAATCATAGCGTAAGGCATAGCAATATTTATATCTCCACCGCCACCTTCAAGTTCTACGTGAATAGTAGAAATAATAACAATTTCAGAAGGACTGATTATATTTGCAAATTGGGGATTTACTTCAGAACTCATATATTCAAAGTCCAGATCCATCACTGGCTTCCAGGCCTCTTTCAAATCATTAAACAACAAATCTATAATTAACCGAATTACGCGCATTTCAGTAGGCGTAAATTCACGTCCTTCAACTTTATTATAAAATTGCCCTCCACCACCAAAAAAATTATCCACCGCAGTAAAAACCAGTCTTGGCTCCATAACAATCAAAGCACGACCTCTTAATGGTGGGAAACGAACAATATTAAGATTTGTTGGCACGAATAAACTTTGTATATATTCTGAAAACTTCTGTACCTGAATACCTGCTATCGAAATTTCAGCAGATCTTCTGAGAAAATTAAAAAGAGAGATCCTAAAATATCTGGCTAACCGTTCATTAACCATTTCCAGAGTAGGCATCCTGCCTCTGACAATCCGCTCTTGACTATTAAAATCATAGTCTCTGACACCGCCACTAATCTCATCCTGACCAATCTCCTCTGTTTCTACATCACCATCATCAACACCATGTAAAAGTGCATCAATTTCATCCTGTGAGAGTAAATCTGCTGTAGACATGTTACTGCATCACAAAAGTAGTAAAAAAAATGTTTATAACTTTATTATTTCCTGTCATTTTTTCCATAACCTTACCAACCTCTCTTAACATATCAGAGCGTAGCTCTTCTTTACCTTCTCGTTTCATTAAGTTATTAGCCCCTTTAGCACTGATTACCATCAATAAATTATTTCGTATCATGGGTTCATGTTTCTTTAATGCTTCTACTGTTTCATCTCCTTTTACTAAAAGAGAAATTGATACTTGTATTAAACTGGCTCCTGAACCTTTGGGGAAATTCACCACCAAGGCTTTGTTCAAGTCATAATACAATTCGATATCAGACCCTTCTTCTTCAACATCTTCAACTTCTTCGATCTGCTCTCCATTTTCATCTGGTGATTGGTCTCCAGCAATAAAATAGTAGCCTGCCCCACCTCCAGCTAACAGCAAAACAACTGCAACAATTATAATTATTTTTTTTGAAGACTTTTTCGCTTCACCATTTTCTAATTCATTCTCAGCCATATTCTTTCCTGATTTTAATAAAGCAAAAAAAGCACCAATAATTTAATACACCTACTTATCAAATAGTTAAAACAAGGAAAGCACTTTTTAACTTAATTTTGACACTACTATTTTGATTCAACTTTCATACTCAGCTCAAGCGAAGTATAGTCAACAATTCAAATTATTTATCGCCTCTTTAACTGAACTACGCCAATCACTCGGACTTCCTTCTCATAACACCTTTCGGCGTTGCAATTGTCGTTAACTAGTAGTTATAATCATTCAAAATGAGTGAATGTAATAGGCTCTCTTACAGAGGATATTCACCTCATTAGCTCATGCCCATGCTAAGCATACACCAGACACGCCACTTGACCGCTGCCGTGTTTTTTTTGAAGTCATTTTTTCCAAAGTTCAATTGGCTGCTTGAGTTTCTCGTTTATCCTCCAGCGTCAAGTAAACTTGTTGTTAGAAATATAAAGGACATTATGGAAGTATCAAAGATACCAATTATTAATAGTGAATCAGATAGAAAGAAAAGTATAATCGAGAATACACCAGCGGTATTTGAGATTGTTGATAATCCTCGCGCTGTAGCAAGTGAACCTCTAATTGAGCTGGACAGTCAGAGCGAAGTAGCTAAATGGTGCGGTCTAATAATTCAATCTGCTCTAAAACACAAAGTAGATACACGGCTTGCTATGGCCATAATATATATGGAAACAACTCATGGCTGGTATGACAGATTATATCCAGATTTTCTAGAAAGGCGATTTCCAATGCGTAAAAGTATTCTGCCAATGAATATATATTATAGTTATTGGGAAAAAATAGGCATAACCAAAGAGCTTTTAAATTGTCCCTATTATAATATTGATTTTGGCATTATCCTGTTATCTCGTATAAAAACCAGAATCAAAAACCCTTCTATTGCGAAGATTGCCAGTATATACAATTATTTAGGTGCGGAAAAAGTTAATAACTATGGCGCACGTGTAGCGAAGATTTATTATACACAACCTTGGATCAAAAAAGGGTGTGCTAAATGAAGAAACTAATAATTGGTATACTTATAATATCGATATTAATTGCAAGTTTTGCCTTATATGCGGGAATTACGCACAACCCTATGGATGTTTTTTGTATTCATCGAGACATATGTAATTTCGACTATAGTTATGCAGTTTTTATATGGTTTAGCTGGTTCATTCCAGCGTTTTTCGTGCCGTTCATAGTCATAGTTATCTTCAAATATTTAAATTTATTTTTAACAAAACGCTCAAACAGACACTAAAAAATGCGCCGCTTTGCTCGGCGTCATTTGCTCAATATTTTCCAAAAATAAAGTATGATTGATATGAAAAAGGGCAAAGCTGAGATTAATCTGCTAGTATCTTCACACAACATAGATAATTTAAATTTAATAATAGGCTTCCAAAATGGATTTCATCGAAAGACTACAAAGTTTATCTAAATAAATAAATCAAGTTTCAAACAGCCTTGCTACTGAAGAAGCAACTAATAATGCACTAGTAATGCCATTTTTACACTCCGTATTAGGTTACGATGTGTTTGACCCGAGTGAGGTGATTCCTGAATTTACAGCTGATACTGGAACAAAAAAAGGTGAAAAAGTCGATTATGCATTAATCAAGGATGATGAAGTGCAAATACTTATTGAATGTAAGAAATTTGGTGAAAAACTTTCTCCAAAGCATGCGAACCAGTTGTTCAGGTATTTTTCTGTAACCAGTGCTAGAGTTGCTATTCTAACAAATGGCGTACAGTACGAATTTTATACCGATTTAGATGCGCCTAATAAAATGGATGAAAAACCATTTTTAATGTTAAACCTCAGTGATATTGATGAGCATATAGTTCCTGAAATTAAAAAACTGACAAAATCATCTTTTGATGTTGATTCAATTGTAGATGCAGCTGGTGAGCTTAAATACCTAAGTCAGATTAAAAAAATATTGGATGTACAGTTTGATTCTCCAGAAGAAGAGTTTGTTAAGTTTTTTGCTTCGAGAGTATACGATGGTGTTCTTACAGTTAAAGTAAAAGCGCAATTTTTAGAGATTACATCTAAAGCTTTGAAGCAATTTCTAAATGACAGTATTAATGAGCGATTAAAGTCTGCTATTGACTCGGATGTTAAGGCAAACACTGAATTAAACAAAGTGCTTAGCGATCAAAGTGACGGAATCACCTCAGATAATGAGAGTAATTCAAAAATCGAAACCACGGATGAAGAAATAGAGGGGTACAATATTATTAAAGCAATTTTACGCCAGAAAGTAAGTGCTGAACGTATAGTGCCTAGAGACACCCAAAGCTATTTTGGTATCTTATTGGATGACAATAATAGAAAACCACTTTGCCGCCTTCATTTTAATGCTAAACAGAAATATATAGGGCTTTTCAATGAAAATAAAAAAGAGAAACGAGTCCCCATTGAAAAAATAGATGATCTATTCAATTTTAATGATGAGCTGTTAAATACTGTTAGTCTCTATGAAAAATGAACGCTTATAATCTTAATCAACGCAACTCACAATGGTTTGGTAACAACTTCTGGAAGTCGTCACCGAAGGACCTTCCTTCATCTTTCTTACAGTTACGAGCAAAAAAATATCGTGCCACGCCATAGCCTGCTATGCGTCCATTTCTACGCCTTGCTATCGACAAAACTTAACTCGCTATAAATTCCACATTTATGACTTCGCGAAGTATAATTAGACCGGCTAAAAAGCACAACCTGATTTAACTCCAAACTTCTTTAATATCAATGCCAATGGGCAAAAACCAGTAAATGTAGCCTGTAATAAATTAAAACCTACAAAAGCAGTAAACCAAAGCCAGTTTAGTGAATGGAAAACAGCTAAACTCACACTAATTAATATAAAAGCACCCGCAAATGCCATTACTAATCTATCTATAGTCATTTCAACTCCTATTTTAATCTATCAACACCCATAAATTTAAGCATAATTCTTTCGTAAAATGACTCACTTGTGCCTTTTCTTATTTAACGCATTAAATATTTCTCAAAACCAATTTTTGCTATATGCACTCATTTACCATAACTTGACACCAGTACATACAGCCTCTTAGAACAACTATTTGAGCCATGATTTTCTCCTCTTAAGCTATAATATAATGCAATATTATTATTTTTATGCATTTTGTGAATTTTTATGGGATAGTATTAAAATCTAGAGAGTATTAACATTTACTTAAATAGTCAACAAAAAAACCTAAATCTAACTCTGTATTTATAAGCCCGTATCAAAATAAACCATTACAAATGAATTTTGCTGGCATACAATTTCGCCTTTTACTACTGGCAATCGTTCCTACCTTACTTCTCATAAGTTCTCTGGCCTACTATTTCATTCAATATCATTATATTGATCTTGAAAACGCATTAAAGGACAAAGGTCAAATAACCATAAACCAACTTGCAATTTCTAGTATATATGGCGTATTCTCGGGTAATTCTGAAGTCCTAAATGAGATTGCCAGTTCTTTATTAAACGAGCCCGATATTGCTTTAGTCGAGATAACGGATAAGTTAGGCAATGCTTTAGCTCATTCAGAAAAAAATCCTTTCCCCCCCCCAATAAAACTTATTTTTTTTCAGCACCCTGTAGCCATACAATCAATTCAGCATCGAACTAATGAAACAGCCAATACCTTACTTCACCAACCAATCAGTGAACCCGCAAAAATTATTGGATCAGTTAAAATTGCGTTGTCCCTGGTAAATACCCAAAAAAAACAACAATCCTATCTGTTAAATAGTCTACTGTTCATATGTATCGGAGTATTTTTTACAATACTACTATCTATACGTTTAAGTAATTCCATAAGTACACCTATTATAAATCTGATTAAAATAGCAAATGATTTAGCTGATGGCAACATGAATGCTCGTGCCAAGGGAAGTAGTACTTCTGAAATAGATGATCTATGTCTGAGCTTTAATTCAATGGCAATTGCCTTACAGAATACTCACAATTATCTAACCCAACAAGTTGAACTTGCGGTAAATAAGTTAAACGTAACATTAGGCCGTCTGGAACAAAAAAACAAATCACTAGAAAAAACCACACAACTAGCAATCACTCAAAACAATACAAAATCTCAATTTCTTGCTCATATAAGTCATGAAATTCGTACACCTATGAATGGAATTCTGGGATTTATCGAACTTCTTACAAAATCAAAATTATCACTGCAGCAGTTTGACCAGGCTCATCTAATAAAAACATCAGCCACCAGTCTTTTGGCAATAGTTAATGAAATTCTAGATTACTCCAGCTTGGAAACAGGTAATTTTAAAATCAACATTTCAACCTTCAACTTCAGAGAGAATTTAGAAAACTGTTCCACGACAATTGTTCCTGCATCAGATAAAGTACGCGTCATAGTTGACATCGATGAAGACATTCCATATTGGATCTCTACAGATCCTATTCGACTACAACAAGTTATTACCAACTTGCTTGGTAATGCTTGTAAGTTTACTCATCAAGGTCACATAATTATACGCTGCCATTTACTTGAATCGAATTCGCTATTCATATCAATTTCAGATACAGGCATTGGCATTCACAAAAATAAAATTAAGGATTTGTTTCTACCTTTTTTGCAAACTAGCGAATATGCTGTTAACAACGAACTGGGGACAGGACTTGGATTAACTATTTCCAAAAATATTATAGAAAGACTCGGAGGGACACTTGGCGTATGTACACAATATAATACAGGAACAACCTTTTGGTTCAACCTTCCAATATCAATAACAAAGTCTCCACCCGTTAAAATTCAAACACTGAGGATACTTATTATTGATGCCTTAAACTTAAGAAGAAAAGCTCTCACCAAACAGCTTAACCATCTGGGTTATAAGACCCTGACATCAAGCTCTATTACAGAGCTTAAGTTGAAACCATCCAGCCACTTTGACCTGCTTTTTTATGCTGATAAAAATGAAACATATAATGTCAATGAGATACAGAATCAAATAAAACCAGTAACATGTAGTGCAATTATTTTTCTAAATCCCCATAAAAAAACACTATCATTTGTCCACTGTTTAGCCCTGCCCTGCCGGTCTAACTATTTAAAAAATGTCATCGAAACTATCACCCACACAGCTCAGGCAATTCCTGACATAATCCCAAATAAAACTTCTATAAAAGCTACTTCATGTTCTATTTTCATCGCAGATGACAATGAAATTAACAGACTGTTATTAAAATCTCAACTGGAAGAACACTGTAAAAATATAACTTTGGCAAAAGATGGTAAAAAAGCACTGTTTTACTTACAACATCATAAATATGATCTAATTTTTCTTGACTTACAAATGCCTTATTTTAGTGGGCAGGATATTATTAAAAACATTAAAAAAACAGCTTCAATAAATAGGGACTCGCCTGTGATTGCAATTACTGCCCACGCACAAAGTCACCAAAGACAAACACTAATTGAAGCAGGGTTTGATGAATGTCTGATTAAACCTGTTTTATTAGAGCAATTAACTGAAATACTTAATCTGTGGCTACCTGAAAAAGAGCCTTGTCTGCAAAATAAAACCGAAATGATGGATTATGTTAAAGCTATGCTTGATAAAACCTCAGGAAATATTGACTTGGCAATTACCTTATTTAACAAATTATTTATAGAACTTCAGCAACAGTCAGAAACAATAGAGCGGGCAATAAATTCTAACAATTTGACTTTAGCTGAGCAAGTCACGCATAAACTCCATGGCTCTGTCAGTTTCTGTGGCTTTGTTGATATTCAGGAGATGGCTGCAGTCATGGAAGTATGTTTAATTGAAAAAAATACCCAATACATTGACACTAATTTTCTGGTTTTAAAAAATAAGATCATCGATTTTATTAAACTAAAAGAAACTATTCTCAACCAATTGACCTAAATTTTTTGGCTTTACAACCAGAAGCAGGATGACTGCATGAACGCAAAAGCTAAAATATTAAATTGAGCAGTTACCGATAATCCTAGAAAAATCAGTTGACCGCTGAAAATTTACTAAACCGATTGAATGTTGTGGATAGTCAAGATTACTGCGACAGACCCATTTGGTGAGAGAAAGCCGCTCCATGGTTTTGTGAAGAAATCTGGGCGAAAAATCCTGCAGAATCACTCTTGATAAGGGCTATGGCCATTATCAAGAGTGATTATTTGTCTTTTTCGCCCAGATTTCCCACAAACTCCATGTCCAACCGGTTTTTCTAGGATAATACTTTTGTTTGAACTTGGACCCAGGGCCAAGATTCCTCATTTCATTCGGAATGACCCTATTTCTTGCTCGGAATCCATGGCTCTAGATGCTATCATCGTTTTTTAACAAAAATAGATATAATATTGCTTTGTTCGGGTTTGAGTTGCAGCTGATCCGAATTAACCAGTAATTTATAATTACCCGATTCAGGAAAAATGAGGTTAACAGTATAATATCCCTTTTTTGATAATTTAGCATATGAGCGATGCTGCCAATTAGTTCTTGGACGTATCAGTAACACTTGCAGGTCATTGGCTCGGGATAGCTCGCCATTGCGCTGGTGTATACTAATTTCAAGATTGATAGCTCGTCCGGCAATAATATTTTTTGATTCAATTTCAACAGTGTGTTGAACCGGTAATACTGATTTATCAATGATTACTTTGGAAGATTCAATATTCAGAGGCATACAGCGAATGAGCAAGGGTTTTGGTGTATAAAAAACCACTTCATATGCCCCTGGGTCTACAATCTTGGTTGTTGTTTGATAAATTCCTGGCTGGCTATGGCGCAAGCTATGGTCATGGACCTTAATTGCAACAGGTGATGCAGTCCAGGTTTTGAACGCATTCATCGGTACTTTCATGCCGCCTTCCATAAATAAAAAAATCGTTCGATCAGCTGGATTAGCGACTACCACGCTATGCCCCCCTGGAAGCATTGCAACGGGTGAAAGCCGAGGAAGTTCACCGATTGTATCGGGTGCGCTCGCTCCAAATGGTACTTCAATCACGCTGGGATCTTCCCCAGCTTGCAAGGTTGGAAGGTGAATCAAACTAGCATTAGCACTGTCTGTATGACGGATATAGGCATATTGCTTACTGAACACAATTTGATCAAAAGGATGCTTGAATTGTAATACATGGGTCATCTGTCCATTGCGGGTATCAACCAGGTTGACAACCCCGCTTTTGCCATTTGCTGCCAATAACCAGCGACCATCCGGTGTTATCTGTAGATCCAGTGCTTTGTCTACAATGGCTATCGTGTCGAGTTGCGTGCCTGTTTCGGGCTCAATAGAAATCAGATGATCTAGCAGCGGTTGAGCCAAATAAAGACGGTTTGCAGTTGCTGAATAGGCAATCCCGGTTATCCCTGAGGTTATGGATCGTTTAAACTGAACCTGTTGAGTTAAACTATCGATTGCTATCAACTGACCATCCCCACCGGAATAGGCGAAAAGCCGATGATTTTTAGGATCAATTGCAAACTGCACAGCACCCTTGCCAATGTCAAATTGGTTGAGCAGTGTTAATGTTTCTCTATCGATTGCATAAACCTTTCCAGCATTTTCACTGGCCACCCAAACAATCGCTGATCGACTAAAAATAGCCAGTCCCGTTGGCTTATGATCCAGCAAAATTTGTTTGTTAATTTGTAGAGTCGTCGGATTCATCTCGACTAACAAGCCTTCATCAGGCAAGGTCAAGTAGAGTAGCTGTTTGTCACTAACCAGTTGCCAGTTTCCTACCCTGCTATTCAGTTGATTCAGGGCAAGCAGGTTTGATGTAGCCAGGTGTAAGCGTGGATCCATCACGGCTATCGAATTGTCCGTGTTGACAGTAATAAAGGTATAGCCATTCAGGCTTATATCCTGATTGGCATTACTTCCCTGTGCCAGATAATTGCGCACAGCATTTTCACAGGAAAGACGACCTGGAGTTCGAGGTCGAATCCAGGCGCCGGGGAACAAATCAGTGGCAGGCAGATTGGTTTCGGAGTCGGTTATCCGAAAACCAATAGCAAACTGCTTGCCTGCCTGTAATGGGATAACCGCATCCGGTTCAGCCAGCGGTTTACCATTGATCAGTAGCTCCATGTTCAAAGCATAACTACGTCCCCCTGAAAAGAGTAGCAGGAAAAAAATCAGTAAGCTGCTGTGCTTAGACATAAGCCCTCCCGCTTACTGTGATTTAACCGGTTCGACATCAAATACGCCCCATGCACCCCCTGACCAAAAATGATTGGGACCATCACGATATAACCAATGCCCCGGTTTAGCTGATTTGATATCCGCAGTGATGGCTTTACCGACAGACATTAAAGGTGCATGCGGGGAGCCAAAGTAAGTTAATAAATCAGGGAAGTCATGTCCATAAACCAGAAACGATCTTTGTCTAGCCCGGCCTGCCGGTTGCAATACCCGAAACCGCACCTCATCCCCTTCCCGGGCAACAAATTTTGGGGTGGGAACCGGCTGATCATCTTCGCTAAAAAATATCCGAGGGAAATAAGCCCCATTCAGATCAGGCAAAAACCAACGCTGTGTCCCTGTTGCATCAGCGGGTTGTTGAGGCTTTTGCCCCAGTCGCAGCCAGAACGGAGCACTATTATAGTTAATCCCTTTTTCTCCTCTATCGTACGAATCATCACATATAGGACAATTCGGTACTGGAATTGACTGGCCGTCATCAGACAAATAATGCAGATTCATTCCATCCCGGTAAAAAACCACAAATTCTTTAAAAGGTTTCTTCTTATCTTGTTCGCGATACCTGATTTCTGCACGCACCCCATCGCCTTTGGCTAATAATTCCCCAGTTTCCACATGATGATAAGTTGTATTTTCTGGCTCGATAATTAATGCACCGAACAGACCATGAGGCGGATGATTAACAATATCACCAAAGGAAACTAAGTTAATTGCGCCAAGTTCACGCGGTTTAGCCACCAATTCACCAGCTTCAATTTCAACCGTACCCGCATACCAGTAATAAACTCTAAAGGGATTGCCTCGTCCATCCATACCAGGTACCAATTGTCCTTCATTATTAAAACCGATTGCAGCGCCATCCTGTGTAGCGACATTATGTGCAACCAGTTGAGGGTGTATCGTTACCATAGAAGAAGGCTTAACATCGCTTGAACCGCTTATGGCATCGGCTTCTACATTAAGGGGAACAATTTTCGGCATCAACGCATCCCCGACTTTATCGATCTGCTCTTTGGCTAAATGATTATGCAAATGGTTATATAGCACAACCTGAATACAGTCACCCGCATTGGCGCGCAGCACCAGTGGCTCGATATTTTGTTGCTGACGATAACGTTCTGCCAATTTTTTTTTGATGGTATTGATCTCTCGCAATTTAGGAGATGGAAAACCTTGATCCGGTTTATTTATTTTTCTATCGAGCAGAATAAAAGCCAACGAATCAGGATCTCTTAATTGAGAGTCATAGGCTGTATTAAATTTCTCATCACCGAGCCATTGACTGATATCAACAGCATCAATATAAAAAGTGACATGTCTTGTTGCGTTTTTTGGACAGGTATTGTCACCCCCGACAACAAATTCATTTCGATTATTTACAAGCAGATTACCATTTTCATTGCGTTCAATATTGGGCAATGGTTTCAGACAATTCTTCAACTTTTTTGATTTGCAGTTCAACTTGGCCATCGCGGATTGACATTTTTCTAGATCACTACTGTCCTTGGCAAAACTATCGCAATCAAGATAACCTTTGAAATTACGAATCATTCCCCAGGCACCATTCCATAAATCATCAACCGAACCAAAGTTATACATATAATCCACGAATGGATCACCTCGCGTTACATTATCTAAACCCAGTTTCATTTCAAAATGTTCTGAAATACCGATTTCTTGAGCAGATACCAACGGCGATTTGGGGTTGCCGATTTCTCTAGGCCAGCGTTGCCCATGAATATTCAAACTATGTTGTACTTCCTGCGCCCCCTGAATGACCCGTAACTGGACTTTCTCACCTTCATAGCCAGCGAAAATTTCTGTTGCCGGGTCACCATGTTTCCATGAACTGAAGGCATAGGCCATATCTCCTTCGTCACCCGACCGTTGCTGCTTGACACTTTGCGAAGTACAGAATTCGCTCTCGTTCTTATAATTGTTACAACCAATACGCAACGGTAACGGTTCATGCTTATAGTTGACCAGATAGGGATTATGGTGATTTTTTGAAATGGCTTCAGGCAGTTTCGGCGGATCAACCGGATGTCCGTGTTGTGATTGCCAGTGCTTTAGATTTTCGTTCAATTGTGCAAAAGTTTGTTGTTTATTTGCAGACAACTGCTGGTATCCTTTCAGTCCTTTAGGCTCGGCATTTTTGTTATTGTCGTACAACAAAGCAAAATCAGCCACTGCAAGCGCGAACTCCCGGTAATTCTTTTCTCCTTCATATTCGCTGCCATCATCATTGATAATGACCATTGCCTGTGTGCCCACGGCACAGGATTTGAAGGTACCATCCGGTTGTTGTCCGGGTTTACACTTGGTGTACTTATTTTCAGCATCCATATTAGTACCATCTGGATGTTGCATTTCTGCATATCGAGGCTCAACTAACAGAGCAGAATAAAACCCATGTTGCTGAATTGAAGATGGCGCAAAATGATCATGAGTAAATACCGTCCGAATCGTACGGTCATAGCAGGCAGGATCATTTTTCCATCCAGCCTTATTCTGTCCGGCCAATTTTTTACATTTGCTTGTTTTGGCCAATAATGGATCAACATACCAGCGCTGAATTGTAGTTTGAAACTCATCCGTTGCCGGCTGATGCAAGGTAACAGAGTCGTTCTCATTGAAAGTTCTTCCTTTAGCCGCTTTAATACGTTCAACTATTGCACCTCTGGAAAAGGTTCCATCTTCATAGTTAAATCCATTACCTGAACCATCAGAAGCTGTCACATCAAACTTCACTAAATGAATATGTTGGCCAATGATATCGGTAGGCGTTTTAACCTGAAAATCGTCCAATTCCAGATTATGATGGGTTCGATTGGTATGATAAAACTCAATACAATCTCCTGAGTTGGCACGGAAGAAAAAGGGAACAGCATGTTCCACTCTTTTATGTTCATATTCGTCAACATCTTCGTCCAACACGTTGATACGTGCTTGAGGATCATGCCACCCAGCCTTATTTACGACCATATCCGTCTGAATCGCCGAAACATGATATTGACGCGTTCGATCACCAAACGTCTCAGATTCAAAAGTCCAGCCCTGACAAGGATCCGAAAACGGAGCGCCTGCTTTAGGTTCAGATCCATTGACCTTTAGCTCAGCCGGTTTACCCTGCGGAGTTGTGCTATCAATCTTACCCTGCTGATGAAAATCCATGGCAATTTGTTCCAGCTTCGTGCCATCTGCAGGCAGTAGTTTAACCTGTATCTGCTCCATTTCGATAGAAAAATCGGCGGTTTTGAGGGCATGCTCAATCACTTGTTTTCCACTCATGGATTTCAATTGCTGAGCCGGAATACCCGATACCGTTCTCTGGCAAATTGATTCCCCGGCTGCATTTTTGGGGCACTGAATCAGATGACGATCCAGCCCGCCTGATTTATCGATATCCAGTGGTGCTTGCGGTGTTCTATGGCCTGCATCGCCAGCAATATAGAAAGGATATCCTGGAAAACCGTCTCGCTCTGCAGCAATCCCATCATTTAAATAAGTTGGGTACGGCGGCATGGCTTGCTCGGGTAAAGGTACGATGGCTGGAATTGGAGTACCCGATAACTTGGTGTTATCGAAAGCCAGTTTTGAAATTTTTCCGGTCAGTGGATGAGTACCGCTGTATCCATCCACTCCGCTCAGTTCGCCATCGGGTAATCGTCGACTGCCATCTTCAAGCACATCATGGACACGCCATAACTCCCACATACCCTGAGCAAAATGAGGGTAAAGGTGACAATGAAAAATTGAATCGCCTGGTGTTTCATTGCGGTTACCGCTACCGCCATAATAAATTTCATAACTGAAACCCTGTTGTGGTGCAATGGTTTGGGAATCAAGATACGTGCCGGTTTCGCCATCCTGTGCCAGCCATTGATGTGCATGCAAATGAAACACATGAGTTTCTTTTGGACCAGCATGGAGATTACGAAAAACCAGCCGATCATTCAAATACGAATGATGCACATTAGAGGGATCATCACTATAGTCAGACAATAAGGCAGGATCACCATTAACCCATGATTCCAAAAAGAATTCTTCATAGGCACATTCAACGCAATCTTTTGACGGACCGATGCCTTTACGATTTGCTAACAAAATAGCACCCATCCCGCTGGCACCATAATTAACAGCAAATCCATCTGCAACACCTGACAAGGAATATTCACTACCCAATTCTACAAATTCGTCTGCATAAAAAGTTTTCAACTCATCATGAAAAACAACAGTGAACTCCCGGAATGCCGGTGCTTTTCTTGGATTAGACTGATCACTGCTGATACTGAATTTGCCTTCGTGAATAATTGCATTTAAATCACCATAAATAATTTCAAATTCATTATTTCCTTTTGACTGCAACATATTCAAGGCGGGTGTCCCGTCATTAAATTTGGCACTATAATCCAGCGTTTTATTTCCTTTTGGGTCTGTAATCCAGACCTTATTCCATACTTCGGAAGTTACCTGACTGCGATACCAGGTACTATCTGCTGGTTCTACATTAACCACGCCGAACAATCCATGTACCAGGCTGCCACCGTCACCCTGTCCACCAGCGGGTGCTCCGTGGCTAAAAAATAAATAGGCCTGTTTACGTTGCCCATCTTGGTCTTTCTTTGGACTATCAAATAGCCATTGATAGCTTTGTGTTTCACCTGGTGCAATCGGTACCAAGCCATTTTCAATATTGTTCTGTGTTGATGAACTTGTGCTAACAGCAGCAATACCAGACAAAGTAATAGAGGCACAACGACTTTTCGGCCAATCGTTACCATGCTCTGCACCAGCTAACAAGCCGTCACCGTTTGAGGTTTTAACAGCACAGTATTTATTAGCCCCATCTATCCCTGCCAGCAAGGGGTTTGCCGCTGCCCCTTCAATTTTTGCGGTAAATTCCACTCCCTCGGCTGCCAAAGTTATTATTTCCTTTTCAGCTTTACCGAGATTAGCATAATGCAGATCCACAGACTTTAGTGAATCAAACTGTTTACTTGGAATGCGGCTGGTGGTTTCTTTACTACTCGCGTCTGGCTGATGAGGTATTAACATGTTATAGAATTTTACCTTTAGTAAATCCCCTTCATTTACCCGTAATACCAGGGGCCGAGGACGTTTACCCATGCGTAGCCGTACATGTCCCGGCTTGGTACTTTCATCCATCGGTCGGCAATTAAGCCCTTTTGCATCACAACTATCAGTATCGACCACATCACGCTTTAATGCGTAAATCATGCCATAGGGATTGAAAGAACCAAAACGATTATATGTTAACGCTTGATCCAGTGCGACCACCTCTGCAAACACGGTCCGCCTGGTATTTTCTTTCTCAGAAATTATATGACAAGCACTCAACAAAAACAGGGGCAATATCAAGTACAGCCTGCTCCATACGGTATGAATTAACATATTCATGTTCAACTCCTTAGAGTGATTTACACAGATTCAATTTTAATCATGTCGATCAATAAAGACGATGGTCGTGCACGCATCGAATTACTAATAGCTGCCGGCGGTTGATTACTTAAAACTCCATTGGACACTATCCATCGAAGAACGCCATTAAAATCTTGATTGGGCTGCCAGCGCCAATTAACCCAGCCGGTATCACCTGCCCCTGATAAATCCAGTGCATGCGCCAAAACCTTTCGATAACAACGAGCAGAAGGATCAGCATGTGCATCATGACAAGCATCAAACAGCGCAAAGTCGTTATTTCCCCCAGCAATGGTGTCATAACTGAGAAACCGCCAACGAAAAACCAGTGCCTCACCCAGTTTGACCGTCACATTGTCGATTTCAAGTATGGCTCCATCAATACCGAAAGTTGTCATTCCGGAAAAATCATCGATAAATTGATAGGCTCTGGTATCAGCTGGCTTAGGTATTTCAGCTGATGAAGGCTTACGATTACCATCGGCTTTGATCAGCGTGGGGATATCCAAGATGGCAAAAAACTTACCCGAACCAACCGGCCTGATTATCGATGTATTGCTCGTAAAGGGTGAAATAAATGAAAATTCTAGAATAACATCACAACGACCCTGTTTGATATAGCCGGAAAAATCACCCTGCTTGAAACCTCGATTATTAACTGGAAAAGACATAATTTTTTCTCCCAATAGATAACTATGACACTAATAGTTGTACTCTCTATTTTTTGATAAATCTATGAAATATTCACTTTTTTCATCCTCCGAGAAATACAACTTTTTAAATACTAATGTTTAAGTGTCCTTTATTCTCTATGGAAAAAAGCAAAAAAACCCTTCTGAGAAATAAAATACAACACATTGTTTTTATAGCATATTTGTTAATTAGAAGGACATTGCATGTCGGGTGGAGTAAAAATGATAATAAAACACAGCAATTGCGCTCATTACCGAATTTCTTTAAGGAGATAGATGGTCCTCGTCAGTCACGAGGACGTCGACATCGACTTTCGACCGCACTAGGAATCGCTGCTGGTGCAGTACTTTGTGATATGAGAAGCTATGAAGCCATTTTTGATTGGGCCGCCAGTCTAAGCCAAATATCCAAAGAACATTTCCATTTCCGTTGCCGTTATGACAAAGGGCAATACACTGTCCCAAGGCTCAGCATTATTAGAGACATATTGACCCCTGCCGGCCTTTATCGCCTTGAATAATGCTATGTAGGATAATGAGTCCTTAGCCATTGATGGTAATACATGTGTAATACCGTTGTTGAGAAAGATCGACAAACTCATTTAATGAGTGAAGCTGGTCATTGCACAGGCATTTGCTACGCCCAAAAAACTAGTACTTCCCCGACTGGAAATGGCTCAACCGAGGTTAAGGTTAAGTTAAGCAAAGTATTGAAATCAAGTTCGCACCGATTTTGATATCTCTGATTCCTATACGAAACAAGGATATTACGAGTGATGTCATTAATACAGAAATTGAAGCTTTTGCGCCATTTCCACTACAGAAACTTCATCACTATTACGAGCTGATCCGCCCCTGTGCTCTGTATTAGAACTCAGGTTTTCCAGTACTGTTATTAAACCTTGAATAATCAGTTGGCTCACAGTTTCTAGCACCTGTTCTTAATTCCACAGCACTTAAAAAATACCCGATTAACTTATAGGTGGGCACAGAGAAACCAATATTTTGCACTATAATTTAGTGCCCAACTGATCTTTCAGATTAAAATATACAGCGTTACAAAACCAGACTACTTCAACTCAAGTCTGAACAACGAATATCTAAACATAAAAAAGCCCAGTTAAGGGCTTTGGTATTATTAAATGCTTATTTAAGTTGATCGATAATGGTTTGTGCAGATTGTTTTTGCTCAGAATTCCCATCTTTAAGCACTTCCTCTGCAATTTTTTTTGCTGCCTTTATATCTCCCATATCAATATATGCTTTTGCCAAATCTATTTTAGTCTCAAGCTCATCCATATCAGTCAAATCTGAAACCCCCTCATCTATTTCTGGTAATGACTCAGATGTCGAAGTAGGTGTATCCAGGTCAAGATCAAGATCAAAATCAAATTCAAACTCATCAAAACTTTCCGTTTCTTTTTCGGAAGTCTCACTACGGGTCAAATCAGTTTCAACAACATCGCTCAAGGGGCTGTCCGAAGAAAAATCAAATGTCTCCAGGCTTTCATCCGTGTCAACTTCGGCAGTTAAATCAATCTCTCCAACATGCTCCTCATTTGACTCAACATCCGGTGGTAAATCAAAATCAACAGACTCTATTTCCTCAGAATTTGCTTCACTTAATTCCGTCTGCCCAGTTGATGAGTCATCAAGATCAAATACACTTAAATCAAAATCAAGACTGCCATCATCAGTTTTTTCTCTTACACTGGTAGATGACTCATCTTCATCGAAAACAGATAGATCAAACTCAACTATATTTCCATTTTCATCAACTAGCTCATCATTATCTATCGCTTTATCTTCTGGTTGATCTATCACTTCCTCACTATCAGCCGTATTTTCATCTGAATTACTCACAATTACAGCTGTAGAATTTTCACCTGAATCAGTAGTTTCAAAACTTGCTTTCTCCCCGGCCTTATCTGTATACAGTGGACATGAAGGATCTAATTCGCTCCCCATATCAACAACTTTAGTCCAAAATTCCTGATCATTATGTTTCCCAGAAGTAACCAATTCTGTAGCATATTCTTCGAATGCACTTTTATTTTCATTTGCATAAAATATTTCTAATAATTTTAGCTTGCATTCATCTCTTTCGGGTTGATCAGCAATCGCTTGATGCATTAAATCTTCAGCTTGTTGATATCGACCGTATGCCAGATAAACATCAGCTTCTGAAATTGGATCAACTTCATTTTGATCCGTATCAAATGCATCAAAATCACTGGGAGTAAATTCACTTAAAAATGAACTCTCACCCACAGTTCCTACATCATAGGACGACGAGTCATCCATAACTGGAACAGATAATTTATCTTCCGAGTTATCAGGCAAACTGATTTCGCTTGCAGATGCAAACATACTTTCACTCTCCAACTCTTCTTCAACCTTTCTTTTTCTCCACCAAAATAAACCAAGTATGCCTAAAATTGCGAGTCCAATACCACCAATAGTCGTAGTAAAAGAATCTGACCAAAAACCTGTTTCAGGTTCTGGTTGAACAAGTGGTTTTGGTTTTTCTACTTCTTTGGGCTTAGTTGTAACGGTGGGTTTAGCAACATCAGCCTGAGTTGTCTTTACTGATGTCTTTACAGTTTTATCTTTCTGATCTATTGAAGCAATTTGTTTTATAGGAACTACCCCTACTTTTTGCTGATTTTGTAATGCCGATATCTGCTCATCTTTCAAGACTAGCATTTTTTTCATCATCATTACTTGCTTTTCCAGCTCTTGCATTTTTGCTTGTAATGCCAAACTTTTCTCGCTAGATTCAAAACCTGATGTTTTTGTATCTGAGTCAACAGGACTGTCTCCAGATGCGCCATTTTCCGAAACTACAACTGACTCAGGAATTTCAGTTTCAGCCGGTGCCTCTAATTCCAGCTGTGTATTGATCTTGGTATTGTCTGAAACATTTTTTTTGACTTGATTTTTTTCTACAACGCGACCTTGCCACACATTTTCTTGTTGCTTAAATGCTGCTAATGCCTGATTTCGAGACAACTTAAGTATTATTTCTTTCTCTGGTATATCAAGCCTATGATCTGCTTTTAAAGCATTAACATTTTGTTTATAAAACGCCCTTGGATTAGCCTCATAAATGGCCATCATCATTTGTTCTATAGAAACATCATTATAAACATTGGTTTTATCAGCAATCTTCCATAAAGTATCTGTTCTACTGGTTGAGTAATATTGTTTCTTCGCTATCCCAGTTGTATTAGTTCGACTATTTACTTTTACAACTGATTCCTTAACTCCAGTTACCTGCGTTGCTTTTTTTACCACAGGAATAACTGGCTGAGTATAGGCTGCAGGAGGATCAACTAAAACTGTAAATTCACGATACAAATTTCCTTTATCCCAGCTAACTTCCAATAGAAAGTCCAAAAAAGGCTCTCTTAAAGCTTCTTTTGAACTCAGTTTTATAACCGTTGACCCATCAGCACGTACAACAGATGTAAATTTTATTTTCGAAAGAAAATAACTCCAGGGAACACCTGCTTCATCAAATTTTTCTGGGGGCGCTAACCTAATATTGAGACCGGAAACATTTTCACCGGCAGAAACAAGCAGTGCAATTTCTGCATCAAGGTTTTGGTTTAAAGCAGAATGCAATTTAATATCGCCAATTCCTAACGGATAAGCACTAGCTGGTGCCAGTAATGATACAGCCGCTATAGTTTTAGTTAAATTGCGCACTACGCTCTCCTTTACAAATATTTACCACAATGTCTTACCAAGGGCAGTCATATATACAATGTAAGCTTAGACTAGATGTAATTTTTTACCAGCTCTTCTGCAATTTGTACGCTATTTAATGCAGCTCCTTTTCTCACATTGTCACCAACCACCCATAAATCAATACCTTGCGGATGAGAAATATCTTCTCTTATGCGTCCAACAAATACATCATCATGGCCTGAAGATTCAGTCACAGCTGTTGGATAACCCCCATCAACACGTTCGTCCAAAACAGTAACACCTGGTGCTTTTTCTAATAATTCACGAACTGATTTTGCATCAATTTTCTGTTTAGTTTCTATATGTACTGCTTCAGAATGGCCATAAAACACGGGAACACGTACAGCCGTCGGGTTTACTTTAATACTGTCATCAGCAAAAATCTTTTGCGTTTCCCACACCATTTTCATTTCTTCTTTGGTGTACCCGTTATCCATAAAAACATCAATTTGTGGGAGCACGTTAAATGCAATTTGTTTAGGATAGACTTCAGGAGTGATTGGTTTGCCATTCAACAACTTGGCTGTTTGCGAGACCACTTCTGCTATAGCCTGTTTTCCAGTACCTGAAACAGCCTGATAGGTACAAACATTGATACGCTCGATACCTACCGCGTCATAAATTGGTTTTAATGCAACCAACATCTGAATCGTTGAACAATTAGGATTCGCTATGATACCTCGTGCTGTATAATCAGCAATTTTTTCTGGATTAACTTCAGGTACAACTAAAGGAATATCATCGTCGTATCGAAATTCTGATGTATTATCAATGACAACACACCCTGCTGCTGCTGCCTTAGGAGCAATTTCCCTGGAAATTTCAGCCCCCGCAGAAAACAAACCAATCTGTACTTTTGAAAAATCAAAATCTGCCAGGTCTTCAACTTTTAACGAACCGTCTTTAAACGGAATTCGTTTCCCAACTGACCGACTACTTGCCAAGGCATAAACATTACCCACAGGAAAATCACGTTCTTCCAGAATTGATAACATCGCTTCCCCAACTGCACCTGTTGCTCCAACAACGGCTACATCAATTTTTTTTGACACTCACACACCTCTTTACCACGATTAAATTCACCTATACTTTAAAGATCTAGCAAAACCAGTTGTTCACTACTCCTTTATATAAAGTAAATAACTATTCCAGGTGAATATTGAACTATTCTCACACCATAGCCCAAAAACACTGAAGAACTGGCTTATAGTTCCCTATGTGTCTTTGAGAGTTGATATGAATTGTTTTATATGACAACGAACAAGTTACAAGTTTTCTATTGTTTTTTCAAAACTGTTGAAAGCAAGCATACTGTCTTCAAAGTTACAGCGATCATCAAACCGTGTCTTGAGAAAAATAATTGAAACAAGCTGCATTAAGTTCATAGCCATGTTGTGCTACTACGATAAAACAGCAAATATTTTTTCAGTAATATCACTAACGTCACCTACTCCAGCGATAGAGCTAAATTTTACTGACTGTCCTTGCGCTGAATAATAATCAACCAAAGGTTTAGTTTGCTCATGATAGACAGTCAAGCGCTTTTTCACTGTGTCTTCTTTATCATCATCTCGTTGAATAAGCGGCTCACCGGTGACATCATCCAACCCTTCCTGTTTGGGTTTATTATATACAACATGATAAGTCCGTCCAGAACTCTGATGCACTCTTCTTCCTGCCATACGTTTGATAATTTCAGCATCATCCACCACTATTTCAATGACATGATCAATATTAATTTTCATGGCATTCAGGCCTTCAGCCTGAGCAATAGTCCGAGGAAAACCATCAAGCAAACAACCATTAGCACAATCTTCTTGCCCAATACGGTCTTTAATCAACCCCAAAATAATATCATCAGAAACCAGGCCTCCTGCATCCATTACTTTTTTAGCTTCCAGTCCTAACGGAGTTTCTTCCCGCACAGCAGCGCGCAGCATATCGCCAGTAGAAATTTGAGGAATCCCATATTTCTCAGTAATAAACTTCGCCTGTGTACCTTTACCAGAACCGGGACTACCTAAAAGGATAATACGCATAAAAAACAACTCCAAAATTAAAAGTAAAAAATGGTCTAAATCAATCTAGAAAGATCAGTTGGGCGCGAGATTATAGTGCAATCCATTGGTTTCACAGTGCTTTGAAAAAATCTTAGCCTCACCCATTCGGTTAGGTGAGAATTTTTTTGAAGTTCTGTGGAATCAATGGGTTGTGCTAGAATCCGTGATCCAACTGATTTTTCTAGGTTCAAGTAATAAATAGGTTAAATAGTCAGCCTAATTACTTCTTTCAAGTTGCTATATTTTATCTTAATTACTATTTATATGTTTAATCTCTTGTAAAAAGACATTAATTTCCTTATTCTTAGTCGGCTATTTATTTCATAATTAAGAGGACTTTCCATGCGCGTTGAAGAATTAATGACTTCAAATGTATTCACAATTGATCCACACGATATGATTGATCGGGTGTTCTTCTTAATCCACTATGAAAAAGTACGGCATTTACCTGTAGTAGAAAAAGGAAAAGTTGTCGGTATGGTATCTGATAGAGATATGTATAAAGCTCTAGGTCCAAAAAGTAACTCAAACGCCATAGAATCAAATAAATCGGGCACTGAACTACATGTTATTCCCAAAAAGGTACAGAATATCATGCGTCGCGGTGTTATCTCGGTTACTCCTGATACACTTGCTTCAGATGCTGCAGCAATGATGGCTGACCATAAAATTGGCGCTTTACCTGTGCTTAAAGATGACAAACTGGTTGGAATTTTATCTTCAACAGATATTCTCCGAGTTTTCTCCAAATTAGAACATGCTAGAGAAGAAAGAGAACTTCGTATTGCTAATGGGAAAAGCCATACATAATCCTGCTCGTAGGAACGGACACATAAGTAAGTTGGACATTTTCCATTCAAGACATGGCAACAAGCTACGTTACTAACCCTACTACACAAGTGATATGGAAGGCGTGAACATGAAAAATGTGAAGGCAACTTAGCGGTGTGCAGATAATACGGATAAAAAGATCAGCTAAGCATTATCCTAGAAAAATCAGTTGGCTCACGGGTTCTAGCACAAGCTCTTGATTCCACAGCACTTCAAAAAAATGCTCGCTTAACCTAATGGGTGAAGCTAAGATTTTTTTAAAACACTGTGAAACCAATATCTTACACTATAATTCCGCGCCCAACTGATCTTTCTAGGATTATCGATTCTTATGCATTAGCACAAGTCAATTGTTCAAATTATTTCCAGCTCTTTCCTTAGTTCTTCTTTGTCAGATTATAAATGGTGCGTTGCACGCACCCCACGAAGATACTTTTGTATAGTATCCATTCAAATGTAAAAAATTGAATAAGTAAATCAGTAATAATAAAAGCCTCATCAGGGGCTTTTATTTTTTAACCAGTAAAATATGCCCACAGAACAAATAATCAGTCAAACTAAAACCTGGCTCACGTCATTCATTATCAAGTACAACATCTGCCCTTTTGCAAAACAGGAATATGATCGGGGTAGCATTCATTACGCTGTTATAAATTCGAATAAAACTGAACACTGTCTGCAGGCTGTAATCTCTGAATGTCTACGCCTTGACGCTCAAACTGACATTGAAACGACGCTGATTATTTACCCTGATCACCTCAGCCAATTTGATGATTATCTTGATTTTCTTTCACTGGCGGAATCTCTATTAATTACCCAGGATTATGAAGGAATTTATCAGCTGGCAAGCTTTCACCCCCAGTATTGTTTTGAAGGTGAAAGCCCAATGGACCCAGCTAACTATACTAATCGCTCGCCTTACCCGATGCTACATCTGATTAGAGAAGCCAGTCTGGAACATGCCCTTAAATCATTTCCTCACCCGGAGTCAATTCCAGAAAGAAACATTAAAGTAACAAGAGAATTAGGTATTGAAAAAATCCAGGATATTTTAAGTCATACGTTTTCGGTTAACCTAAAACCTGGCAAATGACACCACAATAAAAAACCCAAGCTTTTTTATCCTTTTAATTCGTCATTTGATTTTTCTTCAGAAACCGTATCTACGGATGGCTTAGGCGACACAACTTGTTCTACGGTTTCTGTCTTTTCTGATTGGTCAGACTCTTCCTCTTCATTTAAAACATTTCCTTCGGCATCATAAATCACACCATCGACTTCATTTTCATATCGTGTATTTTTCTTATTTTTATTAACAACGTCGCCTTCCGCATTATAAGTAACTTCATTGTCATCATCAACTTCTGGCTCAGGTGCCGCTACCAGCCTTTCCATAAACTCCACAAACCATTGAGTGTTTTTTACTTTTAACAAATCCACATCATTGATAATATCCTCTGCAACAGGCAGACTGCCACATTCTTTTGACAACTCTAATGCCTCCAAACAAGCTTCATGCTGACCACGCAATCCATAAATACAAGCAAAATTATAAGCTGCACTTCCTCGCTGGATCCTTTCAGCATTTTCAAAAAATTCTGCTGCCAAGTCATATAGCTCATCATTACTATCGACATTCAAAATGTGCGCTAAATCCATATAAGCGACACCGCCATCAATAGCAGCCCCTAGATGATTTGGCTCAACCAATAAACAAAAAGTAAATTTAGAAATAGCATCCAGATAAAACTTAACACCGTCCTCTTCATGCTTTAATTTGCCTTGATGTAATAATGCGAACCCCCAGTTATACAAAGCTTCACCCATCATCAAATCATCTTTAACAACATCTGCAAAGCCTTGATACGCGCTATTAAATAATAGTTCAGCTTTGGTGCCCTCACTTGCTCGTGCTTTTACTGTTTGTTTTATTGCTGTTTTTAAAGTTGATTTCTTTTTGTATGCATCAAACAATGCCATTAATTTCTCCAATTCTGTGAGTTTTGTAATTATTGCTATAGAATACCAGTTCAGTTTAATAACACCATTAATCAATGACTAAAAATGAAATAAATCTGGAAACATCTCAGATAGCCTGGCATGAGTTACAACGCTTTTTTGCCAGTGGTTTAGCCATCTCGGTCTGTTCTGAGATTGATTTGGTGGAGGTAGCTTATCAATTTTCTGTTGATAATAAAGCGCAGGTTGAACTATGGTTAGAAGACAAAAAAATCTACCTGGTTTCTGACCAGCAGGCTTTAAAATGGGTTGAAGAAAATTCAACCGTCTGGGCAGTGGTCATTAAGCCCTGGGTACTGGTTCAAGAAAATACGCATGAACAAAACTGATAACGCTTCAAAAATAGGTCAAGGCATGGTCTACATAGCCTGGATCATGCTTTTAGTCATGCTGACATTTGCCTTTAATAAATACCTTGATCAGCAAAACAATCCTAACCAGAATGTATATACTCGCCAAAATGGTGATATTGCTGAAGTCATACTAAAACAAAACCGTTATGGACATTATGTCGCCAATGGCCTAATCAATAATAGCCCCGTAACTTTTATGCTTGATACGGGGGCGACAGTTATTAGCATACCTGAGACCCTGGCTAAAAAACTGCACCTAATAAAGGGCCATCCAATACGAAGTAGTACAGCTAACGGTTATATTACTGTCTATAGTACACTGTTAAAATCCGTCAGTATCGGAGCCATAGAGTTAAATAATATTCGCGCTTCAATCAACCCTCACATGCGTGAAGATGAAATATTACTGGGAATGAGTTTTATGAAACACCTGGAAATGACACAAAAAGGACAGCAAATGATTCTCAGATACTAGGAGGCTGTCATTGTTGTATTGACGGAGTACTAGCACCCTTCAACCTTGAAAAATCATTTGACCGCTGAACATTTACTAAGGAACGTATTAAGCGATCAACTGATATATCTAGGTTAAACAATTAATTGGTAATTATAAACCTCACCGCATCCAATCTTAACTGTGCCTGATTTATATTCTCATGTGACAACATAGCTATTTGTTTTAGTTGGTCAATTTCCTGGTCTTTGATACTTGGATTGATTTTTTTCAATCTAACAAGGCGCTTGATTTCGGCGGTTAAGGTTGCCAGCATTTGCGCATTACTTTCAGCAATCAAACCCTGCATTTTTGCACCGGCAACAGCTTCAGCTTCTTTGATAATGTCATGAATATGACTGCGTTGACTATTTAAAAAATTAATAATCTGATCCTTATCAAATTTATCACCTGTTTCAAATAGACTTTGGTGACTAATGAGCTCGCTCATATCTTGTTTATTCTGACCTATCAAAACCCGGATCGGTGTATGTGGTAAAAAGCGGCCAATTTTTAATTCAGCAGGGGCACTGCATTCGACAATAAATAACATTTCAAGCAAGAATTGTCCGGCATTAAGTTCAGGATGCTTAATTACACTCAATGCAGCATTTCCGGTTTCACTGGATAACACTAAATCCATGGCAGAGATCACCATTGGGTGTTCCTGAGTGATAAACTGCATATCTTCACGGGCCAAGGCAATATCCCTATTTATCGTCACTGTGACGCCATCTTCTGACACCATTGGAAAATAGGAAATTCGTAGATTTTCACTAGGCTTAAGGATATGACAATCTGTTGAATGATATTCGACGTCCACCCCGTAACAATCAAATATGGCTTCCATGTATGGCCATAGTGAATTATCTCGTTCAATAGCATCCAACTGAGCGATAAGTTCTTCAGCCTGCTGTTGCCGACATGAATTCAATTCCAGCAATTGATCCCGTCCATTATGCATTTCCAGTTCTAATTCTTTATTCAAGCGTTGGGTTTTAACAATAAAGCCATCAATCTCTAACTGATTATCGTTAACAAGCGCCTTAGATAAATCATCAGCTAATCTACTGGCAACCTGAGAAGCCGCCGAACAATTATGCTGAAATGCATTGAACCCTTCGTCATACCAGCGATAAAGAACATGTTGCGGGGTATTCAGAACATACGGGATATGAATTTGTATCACATGCTTTTGCCCTATACGGTCTAAGCGCCCAATACGTTGCTGTAATAAATCGGGGTTATCCGGCAAATCAAACAAAATCAAATGATGAACAAACTGAAAATTCCTACCCTCACTGCCTATTTCAGAACAGATTAACAACGGTACCGTACTTTCTTCATCTGAAAAATAAGCTGCTGCCCTATCCCGCTCGACAATACTCATGCCTTCATGAAAAACTGCAGAGAAAATACCCTTTTGATTCTTCAAAGCTTGCTCTAATTGAATAACCGTTTCAGCTTGCTGACAAATTAATAGTGCTTTTTCTCCAATAAGATTCAGTTCACTCAACTTGTTCAACAACCAACTAAAATAAGGACTGTCTTCCAATTGGGTTGATAAAGCAGATTCTCTTAGAGGATAACCATAACTTTCCCGATCAGGAAACCCTTGTACTGTTTGCCGTGAATTTCTAAATAAAATGCGCCCTGTTCCATGGTGATCCAGTAACAAATCAATCAATTCTGCTCTTGCTTTGGATGATTTATCCGTATCATTCACATCGTCAAGTAAAGCTTTTACATTATCTTGTTTCAGCAATACTGTTAAACTTTGCCGTTCTTTTTCTGTGATTACATCGCCAGAAATTAGTAAGCTGGCAGCATGTGCTACTGGTTCAAAGAGAGCTTCCTCTGCTAAAAACTGTTCAAACTGATAAAAACGATCGGGATCTAACAATCTTAATCGAGCAAAATGACTCTGTTTACCTAACTGCTCAGGTGTTGCCGTCAATAAAATCAAACCCGGTGTTGTAGTTGCTAATTGTTCTACAAACAAATAATCAGCACTGGGACTGTGTTCATTCCATTCCAGATGATGCGCCTCATCAACAACCACTATATCCCATCCTGCTTCTACCGCCTGTAACTGCCGTTCCGGGTATGCAGAAAAAAAACCTTGTGAACACATTACTAACTGCTCCGTCAGGAAAGGATTTAATTCACTAATCGCTAAACAACGCTCTTCATCAATAATACTAAAACGCAGATTAAAACGTCTTATCATTTCCACCAGCCACTGATGTAATAAACTTTCTGGCACAATAATCAGCTGCCGCTGACTTAAACCATGAGTCAATCGATGCTGAAGTATCAATCCTGCTTCGATAGTTTTTCCCAAACCAACTTCATCAGCCAGCATAATACGAGGTTCAACGCGGCTAGCTGCTTCATCTGCAATATACAATTGATGCGCAATTAAAGAAGCTCTCGCACCTTGCAATCCTTTCACAGCAGATTGCTGATGTTGCTGTTGTCTGCGCCATGTTTCATACCGCAATAAGAACCAGGCAGTGGGATCAATTTGTCCAGTAAACAATCGATCCTGTGGTTTATTAAACTGAATATGATGATTTAAATCCATTTCTTCTAAAATGCATTGCTCCCCTGAATCATCAATGCCAACATAGATAATCAAACCTTCCTTTTCAATCACCTCTTTCACTGTTAATTTAATATTGTCAATTGATTCTATAATATCGTTGACAGAAAACAGCGCGCGCGTTAATGGCGCATTATCTTTGGCATAGACCCGTTTATCACCAGTTGCTAGATAAAGTACTGAAACACGATTAACAGCCACATCCAAAATCAAACCTAAACCCAATTCAGATTCAGTATTACTTATCCAGCGTTGTCCTGGAATGAAATCATTCATATTAAATTATTTGCTAGGGATACCAGGCAGAAAAAATTTTATTTTTAACTAAATACCGTTATAGGAAACATACATCAGCGTAGAAACAGCTAAGAAGGCCAAAGTCAGCACCGAACATAGCTATATCGGCAGGCGTTTATTAGCCAGTTCAAAGAATTGAATCAGCCACCCACTAAAAATTATCGATTTCATTTTGTAATACGAGATATACCTACTGATTCACGTATCTCTTGCATAAAAGGAACGCTAATTTCACGCGCCTTCGCAGCACCATCTTGTAACTGTTCTTCAATATGCTCAGGCGCGTCCATTAAAGCATGATAACGCTCTCTTGCTGGCGCTATCTCTTCATTAATTTTCTGAAATAGAACTTTCTTCATTTCTCCCCAGGCAATACCATCGGCATAACACTGACGAATCTCTGCCACTTCAGTCTCTCTGGCAAACGCTTTATAAATGCCAAACAAAGTACATCCTTCAGTTACTTTTGGTTCCCCCGGTTCTAAGGAATTAGTTTTTATTTTATTGATTAATTTTTTGAATTTTTTCTCAGTTTCAAATAACGGAATAGTGTTGTTGTAGCTTTTACTCATTTTACGACCATCCAAACCTAATATAGTCGCTGCATTTTCATCAACTACTGCTTCAGGAATAGTAAAATGTTCACCATATATATGATTAAAACGCGTAGCGATGTCTCTCGCCATTTCAATATGTTGAATTTGGTCTTTACCTACAGGCACCTGATTTGCCTTAAACATCAGCATATCTGCAGCCATTAGCACGGGATAACCAAATAACCCCATATTAATCCCCTTATCTGGATCATTACCACCTGCGTCTTCATTCTCGGCAACTGATGCTTTATAAGCATGAGCCCTGTTCATCAAACCTTTAGCAGTAACACACGATAAAATCCAGCATAGCTCGGGTATTTCAGGTATATCTGATTGTCGATAAAAAACAGCATTCGAGGTATCCAGCCCTAGAGCTAACCATGTCGCAGCAATTTCCAGACTAGACTGCCTCACTCTTTGCGGTTCTTGACACTTAATTAATGCATGATAATCAGCAAGAAAATAAAAAGGCCTTACATTATCGTCTTTGCTTGCTTCAATTGCTGGTCGAATCGCCCCTGCATAGTTCCCTAAATGAGGCGTACCCGTTGTTGTAATACCGGTAAGGACAATTTTTTTACTCATATCAGCTACAGTATGTTCTCAAAACCGATAGATTCTACACAAAAAGCAAGGAATAGCCAGTTTTTAACTATAACATTAAAAAATAGAGTCATAATTCACAAAAATCATACACTTCATCCGCATTTTTCGTGATTTTTATAGTACACTTTAAAGTTAGGGAGTTGGTAATAAATAATTGTCCAATATTGAGTAGGATTTTTGTTTGTCTTCAGTGGTGTAGCATTAGGCATAGCAGGCTCTATAACTATTGCTACACCACTGAAGATGGACAAAAAGACCTGCAAGATTGGATGATTATTTGTTTCCAGCTCCCTTAGTATAACTACACTCACTAATCTACTATTTTAAAGGGGAAAACCATGCTGGAATATGATGAAAAACGTGACTATATTAGAATGGATGTTGATTGTGAAATTACATATAAACTCGCTGATTCCGATACCGTTTATACGGGAAACTGCACATCTTTAAGCGGAGCAGGTGTTTCATTTATTTCTGAATCGTCGTATGACATTGGTTTAGCAATGGAAATTAAAGTATTACCTAAAAACTCGGTTACACCACCCATGACGGCATTTATTGAAGTGGTAAGATGTATTCCACAGGAGAATGGTTCATTTGAAATAGCAGCATCCATTAAAAGCCTTAAATAACACTATCACCTCAACTTAAAAAACTGATTAAAGCGTTTATCTTTAAATATGTACACAATTACAAAAGAAGTCTATTTTTGCTATGGTCATCGCCTGATGAATCATAAAGGTAAATGCAAGAACCTGCATGGTCACAGCGTAAAAGCTTCCATCTCTATTTCGCATGAACACCTTGATGAACAAGGCATGGTCTGTGATTTTTCTGATATCAAAGACTGTGTTGAAAATTACATTAATCAACATCTTGATCATAATTTCCTACTACATAAAGAAGACCCCATCATTCCGCTGTTAGAACAACAAAATGAACGCTTTATGGCTATTGATGAACACCCTACTGCAGAAGTTTTAAGCAAAATGATTTTTCAACATTTAAAACAGGAAGGATTAAATGTAGATCAAGTAGTACTTTGGGAAACTGCAAGCGCTTATGCTTGTTACCGAGAAAACTGATTTAACTCATGAGCCTGGTTCATCCCATCAATACATCCTACTGTTTAGAGCAGTTATGTGAATCCAACTATCAAAAACTGTTCTGTCTGATCCCCGACCTATGTTCTTTTCAGAACCATGCAACAGGCAAAACCACCAACAAACCATCACTGCACTTGAAAATCATTGATCGTTCAAAACATACAATAACCGTTGAACTTAGTCATAGTTTTAATATAAACCTTGAAAATTTTATGGAGCCCGCCGTTAAAATAAGAATTTATTTAGACGCCAATCTAGCAGAAGTGTTGAAAGACCATGTAAGATCTGAGGTATCAAAAGTATACAAAGACCCAGGCCAAAGCATTGAAATAATGAATTACAAATGGCGATTAAATTATTTCCTACAAAAATGGCTAGACCACTGCTTACAAACAAACTATAAATTTCGAAGCACATGGATGTGCTGAGTGTCGATTTTGCAGGAGCATTAATCGACCGAAGTACATATAGATGTTCTGAGTGCAGGTAATGCAGGAGAGCATTAATCGACCGAAGCACATAGATATCCTGAGTACAGGTAATGTAAGAGCATTAATCGACCGAAATACAAGGATGTTACAGAGTACAACTAATACAGCAGCAATTACCAGTGAAATAAAGAGATATACTGAGTGGCAAGTTGTTGCAGAAAAAACCCACAAAAAAGAAAAATGATTAATGAAGCAGTAACTCAGAATTGATTAAACAGCAAAACCATAACACCATTCCCTGGCGCTATGGCTTATATACAACCTTCCTTTTTGCTGTAAAAAACAGCTTAGATCATTTCAAATTTTATAGATATTATATGGAATTGATCTATTCAAAGTGTTATTAACTTACTGCAATTTCAACTGCTTTATTAGATCTTCTTAATCCCCCTAAACCCATGATAGCTGTACCAAACAATAAAATTGCTGCTGGTGTAGGCACTGTAGCTACAGTTTGCGCACCAAAATCAAAGTCTTGAGCGAAATCGCCGTCAAAAAGAGCGCTAGTCAAGTTAAATACCAACAGTTCGTTAGTAAAAGAACAAAAACCTAAATCACATAAATAACCATGCTGATCTGTTTCCATTTGAAATGCAATTGTATAATCATCCCACGCTACATCTATAAGACTTGCCGAAAATGCCAAGCCTTCATTTACAACGCCATTTAATTCCAATGAGCCATAGACTTCAAACTCACCGTCTAAGACCTGAAGACCACTGTCAAGTACACGTATATTTGCCCATGTATTAAAAGTTGCATCACTGAAACTTACTCGCGGTGTACCTGAAGTCTCTTTGAAATAAGGGGTCTGAGTAGTCATCCGACCATGATCTCTATCTCTATCGCCATCGTCCTCAGCATCTCCAGAGTAGCTTTCAGCTTCAAAAAAAGCAGTAATACCTTCAAAATTACTATTGACACTCGTATTGTTATCTACCAGCCGAGGCCATCCAGATTCTAAATCCGTGTCAAAAAAACCGGCATTGGCTACACCGGTAAAGAGAAATATTGCAAGAGCAAAAATCATTTGTTTTTTTATATACATTATAATCACCTACGTACTAAAGTTTAAAACATTTATCAACCAATAGCTTAAAGCCATGAGTTATAACACAATTTAATAAAATACATGTATTCCGCACCAAGCTACAGAAAAAATAATTTTTTTAAGTTGAACATTAAGTATAGTTGAACTTTTGTATAAAAGTAGAAACTAAGGGCTTTTTTCAGAAAAATGTGATGGAGTTCACATTTTTTATGCTTAAAAACTAGACATAGGTCACTGAACTCTTAAAAAGTCAGATAGTCTCATAATTGAAAAAACTACAGTCATGGCAGAAAATCATGGATATTCAGCTAAACTTATGATCCAATTTATACGGCAGAAAACAACAAACAAACTGATATCAAAGTTTCCCAGCAATCTCCTTTTTCCTGTCCTTTGATCTGCTGATCGGCTTTATAACCTAGTAATAAAACTTGTTCTAAAGCTTTTATATCTATACGAGACAATGTAGCATTGACTAATTGTTTCCGCTTGTCCCACAATCTGTGATTTTTAAAAACTATTTCTTTGTTTTGTCCCTGCTTTAGAGCTGTTTTTATTTTAATCAGCAACCTGGCTTCCCGCGCCAAAGCCCACAATACTACCGGTGCAGCAATACCCTCAGATTTCAGTCCATTTACAATCTTAATTGCTCGACTAACACGTCCTGATAAGACACAATCTGTCAGTTTAAACACATCAAAACGAGCACTATCTGCAACTGCCTGTTCTACTGCTTGCTTAGATAACGTGGATTCGCCATGTAAAATGTAAAGTTTTTCTATTTCCTGGGCTGCTGCAAGTAAATTACCTTCAATTCGAGAGGCTAAAACTTTAATTCCATCCAACTCAATCAATAAGCCCCTTTTTTTGGCCCTACGTTGTAACCATTGAATTAAGTCAGCACCCTCTAGTGGCCATGTTTGAACAACAACCCCTGCTTGTTCAATACTCTGAAACCATTTTGTCTTTAAAGTAGCACCTGCCAGCTTAGGTGAGGTAATTAGTAATAAGGTATCTTCTGGTAAGTGCTGGCAATAATTACTCAATGCCTTTGCACCTTCAGTTCCTGGCTTGCCCGTAATCAATCTTAAATCTATTAGCTTTTTATCTGCAAAAATAGACATTGAATTAGCCGCAACCGACAACTCATTCCATTCGAACCCTGTTTCCACAGATAAAACTTCCCTCGTTATATAGCCTGCATTTTTTGCTGCTTTTCGTATCGCATCTGCAGCTTCTCCCGACTGCAGTGCTTCATCGCCCGAAATTAAATAAACCGCAGCCATTTTTTTTAATGAGGTCTCCAGTTGTTCGGGTTTTAAACGCATAATTACTGATTACCTTTTTCCAGCGCAATTCGAGAGCGAGTGATCATTGATTTTACCGCCTTACGATACATTTCTTTCCTGATCAATTGTTCCTCATTGTCTTTTCCTAACACATCTTCCTGATCATTAAAGTAATCCCTGCTTAGCTCAATAATCTGTTTTTCGGATAATTGATTTCCCTCTGCATCAATCAAGTTAAAATCCAGCAAATAATTTAATTCGTACTCATTTGCCCTGCCAGTTGAGCTCAGAGACAAGACACGTCTACGCATATCTTCTTTTATCACCTGTATTACTAGGCCTGCTTCCTCTGGAGTTTCTACCAACCCACCATCAGAAGATCTTAAAGTTTTTTTAAGACTCTCTGTTAGCTGACTAGAAGCGCCCTGTATATATATGTTTTTTAAATCATCAGGCAAATCAATACCGCCTCGCAAATGATATCCACAGGCTGAGACTAATAACAAAGTAAACAAGATAATAAATTTTTTAATCGCAATCATAATTTCTTCTGGTTCTAAAATACTAGAGGAGGGGGGATGCTTTTCAATAAAACAGTTTCATCACTTAATTACCAAACTAATTCCGTACCAGCGCCTAAACAACAATATTAACCAAGCGTGTGGGGACAACAATAACTTTCTTAACCGATTTGCCTTCAATAAAACGTATAATATTTTCATTGGCTAAAGCCATTTTCTCAATTTCTTCTTTGCCAGCCGATAAAGAAACTAAAATATCACCACGTAATTTACCATTAACCTGCAACATCATTTTTATTTTATCTTGTTCAAGAGCCGATTCATCAACCGTCGGCCATGACTCAACCACAATATCTTTTTCATGCCCTAATTCTTGCCACAATTGTTGACAAATATGAGGCACAATTGGTGCTAGCATTAATAAAACAGACTCCAGTACTTCTTGCCGTATAACTATTCCATTTTCTGATTCATCACTGAATTTTGACAAGGTATTGACCAGTTCCATATTGGCTGCTATCACTGTATTAAAAGTATAGCGCCTGCCATAATCATCGGTTGCTTTTTTTAACGCAAGATGTAATTGACGACGAATCGATTTTTGTCCATCCGTTAAACTATCTTTATCCAATACAGGAACTGCTTGAGCATTATCTACATGTAAGTAAACCTGACGCCACAAGCGTTTCATGAAGCGATAAGCACCTTCAACACCACTATCTGACCACTCTAATGATTGCTCAGGGGGAGCAGCAAACATTACAAACATACGCACAGTATCTGCACCATATTTTGCAATCAAGCCTTGTGGGTCAACTGTATTACCTTTTGACTTAGACATTTTCGCACCATCTTTCAGCACCATGCCTTGTGTTAACAAACGTTTAAACGGTTCATCACAGGTCAATAAGCCTTCGTCACGCAACAGCTTGGTATAAAATCGTGCATACAGTAAATGTAAAATCGCGTGCTCTATACCGCCAATATAATGATCAACAGGCAACCAATACTTAGCACTTTCAGCCAACATACTATTGTTACTTTTACCTGCATAACGAGCAAAATACCAGGATGATTCCATAAAGGTATCAAAGGTATCCGTCTCCCTTTTTGCTGCTTTGCCACACTTAGGACAATCAGCATGAGGGAATGTTGGGTGTGCCGCTAAAGGTGATTGAGAACCATCAAGTACTACATCTTCTTTGGGCAATTCAACCGGTAAATCCGCATCAGGAACTGGAACAGTACCACAGTCATCACAATAAATAACCGGCACAGGTGCCCCCCAATAACGCTGTCTTGATACCCCCCAGTCCCGCAATCGAAAATTTGTTTTCCTCTCCCCTTTTTTATCCGCTTCCAACTTTTCTGCAATTGCATTAAAAGCATCAGCAGAACTTAAACCATCGAACTCTACCGAGTTTTTCAATACACCTTTAACGGTATACGCTTGCTCGGAAATATCATCATCTTTACCTTCTGCAGAAAAAATGACCTGCTTAATGGCAATGCCATATTTGTTAGCAAACTCATAATCCCGCTGATCATGTGCCGGAACCGACATAACAGCTCCCGTGCCATAGCCCATCAATACAAAATTTGCAATCCACACAGGCACCTCTTCACCTGTAATAGGGTGAATCGCTTTAACACCCGAATTCACTCCTCGCTTTTCCATAGTTTCCATAGCGGCTTCAGAAGTTTCCATGACCTTACAATCTTCAAGAAAAGCTGAAATTTCTGCATTGCCTTTTGCTGCTTCCATAGCAACCGGGTGTTCCGCAGCAACCGCCAGATAAGTCACGCCCATTAAGGTATCAGGACGTGTAGTATAAATTCTGATGGGTTCGGTTCCAGAAACTGAAAAGTCCATTTCTACGCCTTCAGAGCGACCTATCCAGTTTGCCTGCATGGTTTTGACCTGTTCAGGCCATCCCTCCAGTTTTTCCAAGTCCTGTAACAGCTCATCTGCATAAGCCGTAATTTTTACAAACCACTGAGAAATTTCTTTTTTCTCGACTTTAGTGTCACAGCGCCAGCAGCAACCATCAATCACCTGCTCATTCGCTAACACCGTTTTATCATTAGGACACCAGTTAACAGGTGATGTTTTTTTGTAAACCAGGTCTTTTTCCAAAAGTCTCAAGAAAAACCATTGTTCCCAGCGATAATACTCGGGATCACAAGTTGCCAGCTCTCTATCCCAGTCATAGCCAAACCCCAATTGCTTCAGTTGATCACGCATGTAATCGATATTGCTATAAGTCCAGTCAGCTGGATGTACATTATTCTGCATTGCCGCATTTTCTGCGGGTAAGCCAAACGCATCCCATCCCATAGGCTGCATAACATTTTTTCCTTGCATCCGCTGAAAACGGCTAATGACATCGCCTATCGTATAATTCCGCACATGCCCCATGTGTAATTTACCACTAGGATATGGAAACATTGATAAGCAATAATATTTTTCTTTTTCAGCATCTTCAGTCACATTGAACACACCTGAATCTTCCCAACTATCTTGAACTGCCTGTTCAATTGCCAGTGGCTTATAATTTTCTTCCATCCTACTCGTCTTTTACCGGTCAAAAGCGTTAGAATACAGTACAGACGCTTAAATCTAAAGTGTATTTTAAGGAGTTAACGATGAGCGATAATAAATTTGTCAAAGCCTATGACGAACTGATGGAAAATTTATATGAAATTATGGACGATTCATTACATTCTGTCGCTGATGCGATGGAAATTGCTAAAGAAAAAACAATTGAAGGATTATCTAAAGAGGATATTGATCGAGTTGCAAATTTTCTGATGCGTGATATAGAACATATTGCATCCGCCAATACACCCATCATTAACAATGAATCTTTATCTGAATGTTTTAAATTTGATGTAGAACTACTGGAAAACTTTGCTTTAGATGCTTTTACCAGTATTGCAGACAAAACACGCATAGAATTGGCAAAAATTGAAAACCAGGCTAAGAAATATCACAGCTATAAAAGTGGTGATATTGCTGGACCTGGAACATTCATATGCGACCAATGTGGTAAGCAAATAGCCTTTAAATCAACCAGCGAAATCCCCGAATGTCCGGAATGTAAAGGAAAAACCTTCGTTCGTAGTTGATATTACTGGCTTAAGTTCTATAATCCTAGAAAAATCAGTTGAACGCTAGATTTGTACATCACTTGTTGTATATTAATTGTATCCAACGCTTTTACCAGTCACCCGTTTGATGAAATGAAACGGCTCCACGATTTTGTGAACAAATCTGAACAAAAAATCCTGCAAAATAGCGCTTGATAAGGACTATGGCTATTGCCTACATGGATAATGGTATGGACCCACGCCACTTTCAATCTGGCCTAAACAAGGTCAGAATGGAGTTTCTACAAACCATAAAAAAGTGGAGTGAGTCAGATGAAGATTACTACAATTGGCGTTGATATAGCAAAATCAGTTTTTCACCTTTTCGCGGTTAACCAAGCGGGACGATTAGTAAAAAAGAAGCAACTAAAAAGAAAACAAGTATTAAGTTATCTGGCAAACATTGAACCTTGCCGGGTTGTAATGGAGGCGTGTGGGGGTGCCAATTATTGGGCACGTGAAATAATAGCCCTTGGGCATGAGGTAAAACTGATAGCTCCACAGTATGTAAAACCGTATGTTAAAGGCAACAAAAATGACTATAACGACGCAGAAGCAATTGCAGAAGCAGCACAAAGGCCTACCATGCGATTTGTTCCGATTAAGTCAATTGAACAACAGGATGTTCAAAATTTTCATCGTCAGCGAGAATTGATTAAAAAAGAGCGTACAG
>JAKIUK010000088.1 GCA_021647585.1 Methylococcaceae bacterium | reverse complement strand
CAAGTGTCCACACATACGTTATATCGGTCGTCCAGACCCTATTAGGCGTATCGATAGTAAATTGACGATCAAGCGTATTCTCTGAAATCGCTTCTTTATGATCACTATCTGTAGTGACCTTAAATTTTTTTGGGTAACGCACTTTTAGGTCAAGCTCTTTCATCCAATATAATGCTGGCTGATAGTCCTGAACAGGATGCCGAAGAATATGCCATTCATGATTATGAAGGTTTCGACGGATACGGCCTTGGAGAATATGAAGGCATTGAAACAGCCCACGAAATTGCTTGTTTTATTGATGAAAACCCAGATTTAGGCGGTGAATTATTGAATAATTTTGGTGGTGATTTGGACGATGCTAAAAAAGCAATAGAAGATAATTATTGCGGCTGTTATAAATCATTAGTAGATTACGCCGAAGAACTAACCGAAGGATCAGCGCAAATCCCTGAAAGCTTAGCTTATTATATCGACTATGAAAGAATGGGGCGTGATATGGAGCTAGGCGGTGATGTTTATACAATTGAAACAGGTTGCGAAGAAATACATATTTTTTGGAATCATTAAAATAAATAATTATCCAAATACTTAAAGGCTCTTCGGAGCCTTTTCTTTTTTGTGCAGGGAAAAAAACCGCCACCGAAAGATGGTGCTTTTCGGCGGTGGGTGAGCGTTTCGTCGCTAATCGCCATGGATGGTGTGAATGCAGGTATTGCAGGAGCAAATACCTGTCAATCTGATCACTGTTTCGCCAGTGGATTACGACCAAGGATCGCCCTTGGATGCTATATTTGACGAGAAGGTTATTCGAATTTTATTGGAAGTATATTCGAATCTTGCTAGAATGATTAACGTCATAAACATAAGGTATATTGAATGGTGTTTACTCCTAATTTTCAGATCACAGCAGGCCTCACAAAATTATTGATGGATATTGAAGCTTCTCGTCAGGCTGTTTCCAGCTTGCCGATAACCGTGCCGGTACTCACCTCATTGCGTGAGTCCGCGCGCCTCATATCCACTCATTATTCTACGCAGATTGAGGGCAACCGCCTTACGCAAGAACAGGTGGAAGATGTGCTCCATGGCGGGACATTTCCCAATCGAGAGCGCGATGAAAGAGAGGTTAAAAACTATTACCAGGCTTTGGATTATCTCGATGCGCTCATAAAAACTAAAACACGACAAATTAATGAGCCTGATATTCAAACTCTGCATGGCTTGGTGATGGAGGGTAAAAAGCGTCCCTCACCGTATCGCGATGGTCAGAATGTGATTAAAGATAGCGCAAGCGGTTCTATCGTTTATATGCCGCCAGAAGCCAGAGATGTATCGGCGCTTATGCTTGATTTAATCGGCTGGATCAACGAGGAAGCCAGCAAATCAGAGCTTCCTGTGCCGATCATTGCCGCCATTGCCCATTATCAATTTGCCACAATTCACCCTTATTACGATGGCAATGGGCGAACGGCTCGATTACTCACAAATTTGGTGCTGCATAAATCAGGCTATGGGCTTAAGGGCATTTATTCTCTTGAAGAATATTATGCAACGAACTTGCAAGCCTATTACAACGCCCTTACCGTTGGAAAATCTCACAATTATTATTTTGGAAGAGAGCAGGCAGATATTACCGCTTGGGTTATTTATTTCTGTGAAGGTATGGCTGATGCCTTTGCTAATGTTCGTTTAAAAGCAAGTGAAGCTTCAAAAGGTGAGAAAACAGATCACAGCTCACTTTTACGTGAGCTTGATCAAAGGCAGAAACAAGTATTGAGTTTGTTTGCTAAAAGCAAATATATAACCACCCGCGAGATTGCAGGTTTATTGAACATTCATCCGCGAACCGCACTGAATTTATGTAAAAAGTGGGTCGATAGTGAATTTATAATCCAGCACGGCGATGCCAACAAATCGCGCAAATACGAACTTGACGATAAATGGTTGGTACTGGTTTAAGGGGCATTACAATAGAGAGTGAGCAAGATAGTCGAGGAGAAGGCGTAGGTTTTATGGTGATTAAGATAGGCTCGCTATGTGAGGGGGTAGATATGAAGATAATTGAAATGTCAGGAATTTAGAAAATGAAAACTGGTCGAAATGATCCTTGTCCTTGTGGCAGTGGAAAAAAATATAAGCATTGTTGCTTATCAGTATCACGTACGGTGAATGATGAATTAAGTGATTTGTTGTCAGGTCAAGAATTTGACTCAATAGAAGAAGTGCAGGCAGCAACGGATACGCTTGTGGCAAAACAAAATCAGAAAGCACAGGATGATTTCCTTGGTTTGTCTTCTAAACAAGTTTATCGAATGCTTAATTTTGCCTATGATACCCCTGATCTTTTTCAGTTTTCTGATCAATTATCTATAGAGCCTGATGCTCCCATTTTGATGCTAATGGAGGGTATTGTTTCAGCTATCGATGATAAAGGGTTGCAAGCAACAAAGGCAAAAGGTTCTTTACCTCAAAAACTCTGTAGAGACGTGTGGAGCGATTACAATAAATTATATGCTGATGATACTTTTTCTTCCTTTCACAAGGTCAATAAAGAAGATGATTTTTTTGAATTACATGTAACGCGTGTTGTACTAGAGTTGGCAGGATTTCTTCGCAAAACTAAAGGACGCTTTTATTTAACTAAAAAATATCAAAAGATAGTCGGAAAGTCAGGTTTAAAAGGACTTTATCCCATTATTTTTAAAACCTATTGTCGTGAGTTTAATTGGGGCTACTGGGATCATTACAATGATGTTCCATTTATACAGCAATCGTTTTTATTTACCCTGTATTTGTTAAAGCAACATGGTGAAAAAAGGACTTTTACTTCTGTCTATGAAGATGACTTTCTAAGAGCTTTCCCTATGGTGGTTGATGAAATGAAAGGTTCGTCTTATTCCACCCCAGAAGAAGATTTGCGTCGCTGTTATTACTCAAGGGCATGTAATCGCTTTTTAGAATTCTTAGGATTAGCAGAGCTAGAAGTCATTAAGGGCGATAAACACTATGACCATAAATATAAGATCAAAAAAACACCGCTTTTTGATGCTGTTATATATTTTAATCTAATCTATCCAAAAATCGGTAAGACAATTCATTCAAGCGATCATCTGCACTGAGCGGTTTAAATGTCCAATAAGTTTAACAATGCCTGTATATGACCACTCTAAGTGTACAAAAAACGCAGATATTTAAACCAGTCTACCATTAGATGGTGATTCACTAGCAAACAGTATTTTTGTAGGGAATTGCTCTTCGAGCAATTCTAAAATATAGATTGGCAGCTAATCCAATGGATAGTCATAGCCGATACGGTAATTATTAGTTTTGATAGGCATAAACTCTACGCTGTCTTTTTCGATAGAATAAATCAGCGTGTTATGCGGAGACTGCCGTGAATATTTAACGTGATATCGTGCATTATCTAATGCTTGAACGATGCGCGGGGTTTGAAGATTTCTATCGCCATCATCAAAGCCAAACTTTGCAAAGGCTTCGCGCCAGTGATATGAATTTCCGCAAGTGTTACATTTTAAATTTTTCATGATATTTTCTTTCATTAAATATCTGGTTCAAAGTCGATATCATGATCGAGATCATCAAAGCCGATGTCATGATCTTTATGTTTGCCATGTGATTTACTGCGGCTAGCCATTTTGGCTGTCTTTTTCTTAACTGATTTGAGGTGCGATATGTTCTAGATATAGCGATTTGGCAATTTCATTGAGTTTACGTTTTGGAAAGCAATATTGATCGCTTTCATTATATCTATATTAATGCGGCTCCATACCGCATGAGCATGGCGGCGACCTTCTTTTTCATGGAAAACCACTATGCGTGGCTGACCCTCTAAGCCTAGTTTATTTTCGATCCTATCCAGAGTGGTTTCGAAGGTTTCAATATCGATATACTCAGTTTGTGGTGGATTCAGGCTGAGTGAATACATGAATTGTTTGCACTTTGTACCTTTTGAAAGAGCATAGGCTTCGTTCAATGCGCCCAGCAAATCTTCGGCCATAAAGCCGCGCACTTCATGAACATTAACATGCTCATTTTGTTCAACATTGAGCAAATGCAGTGACATTTGCCGCCCTCCGGCGCGCTGATTACCCTTGAGGATCATCTGAATTCTCTTCTTTTTTGCTTGTGGTTTTAATCCTAGGGCTTTGATTAAGGTATCACGCATCCATTGTATGGCTGAAGTGGCTTCTTTTATTGATGATATAATTTCTTCGTTCACAGGCAATGAACCTGAATTAGCGGCCTTGGCCAGTTGATTTATGTTGCTGGCAATTCGAGATTTGCCTAGAGCGCCCAGAAGTTTTGCAATTTCTTTGTGGTCCTTGTCAGCGGTTTCACCGCGAGTACGTTTTTTTGGCATTTCTGACATATCTTTTCTGAAGATTAGCCACCGTATATAAGCCGCCAATGGGCGACCAGCCGCCGCTTGTTCAAGAGATTTACGCTCATCTTTGGTAAGGCGAATTGAGAATGAGACAGGATACTTTCTTATTGAAGGCTTATTGTTTTTATCCATTTTCACATCCTAAGGTTGTTAAAATGGGTGTGTTGGTGTTATACTTCTCGGATTGGCAAGTACGGGCTCCCTCTAGTTTAGATAGTAGCGCGCTTGTTACAGGCGGTTTAGATGTTATGTCTAGGGCGTTGATCAACAAGCTAGACAGTGTTGGCAACCAGCCCCCGTACCAGATTTTTATGAGAAACCCCTTTTTGGGGTTTTTTGTTTTCTAGGCTTTAAGAAAGCATTAGGAATAGAATAGTTTTTATGGAAGAGCCGTTGGCTCTTTTTTTTTGTGTGTAAGAAAGTGAGGTAGTATGAAACAGGCTCCTGAACATTTGGTGAATTTAATTGAACCAATTGTAGAAGGTCTAGGTTATGAATGCGTGGGTATTGAATATAACCCGCATCCACGGCATGGTCTGTTGAGAATTTATATTGACACAGAAAACGGGGTTTTGGTTGAAGACTGTACTAAAGTAAGCCATCAGATTAGCGGTATGCTTGATGTTGAAGACCCTATTGCAGATAATTACCAGCTAGAAGTTTCTTCACCGGGTGCAGATAGACCGTTTTTTAAAATTAGTCAGTTTGAACAGTTTGTTGGCAGTACAGTGACGGTGAATTTATTTAAGCCCATTAATAAACAAAGGAAAATAACAGGACAGATAGACAGTGTTGATGGTGAGGTGATTTTGCTTCAGCAAGCAGATCAGAATATAGAAATTCCATTTCAGGCAATGAGCAAAGCTCGATTGGTTCCTGACTACGCAATTAAAAAAGGAGGGCGCAATGGTAAATAAAGAAATTTTATTGGTAGCAGAAGTGTTTGCTAATGAAAAGGATATTGATAAAGAAATTGTTTTTCAGGCACTAGAGTCCGCATTAGCTGCAGCAGCAATAAAAAATCATGAAAATCAAATTTCTGCCCGTGTAGAAATTGATAGAGCTACTGGAGAGTACAAAACTTATCGTCGCTGGGAGGTGGTTGCTGCTAATGATGAGATAGATGGTGATCTTGAGTCTCCAGAATCACAAACTTTACTTGAAGTTGCGCAAATAGATGATCCTGACGCTGAAGTGGGTGATTTTACTGAAGAAGAAATTGAATCAGTTGCTTTTTGTAGAATTGCCGCGCAAACAGCAAAACAAGTTATTATTCAAAAAGTTAGGGAGGCTGAGAGAAAAAAGATTGTTGATGCTTATGAAGACCGAGTTGGTGAGTTGGTTACTGGTGTTGTAAAACGTTTAGAAAAAGGTAGTGTTTACCTTGATCTTGGAGGTAATGTTGAGGCCTATATAGCCAGAGACGATATGATTCCAAGGGAATCAATTCGTATTGGCGATAGAATTCGTGGGTATTTGAAAGAAGTACGTTCGGATGTTCGAGGCCCACAATTATTTGTTAGTCGTTCTGCTCCTGAGTTATTAATTGCTTTATTTAGACTTGAGGTGCCTGAAGTTGGTGAAGGATTGATCGATGTCTTAGCTGCAGCTCGTGATCCTGGCTCAAGGGCAAAAATTGCAGTTAAAAGTAATGACCCTAGGCTAGATCCAGTAGGTGCATGTGTTGGTATGAGAGGCTCAAGAGTTCAGGCGGTGTCAAATGAATTAGCCGGTGAGCGAGTAGATATTATCTTATGGAATGAAAATGAAGCCCAATTTGTCATTAACGCGATGTCTCCGGCTGAAATAGAAGCCATTGTTGTAGACGAAGATAAACATAGCATGGATGTTGCTGTGGATACGGATAATTTGTCACAGGCTATAGGGAGAGGTGGACAAAACGTACGTTTAGCCACAGAATTAACGGGTTGGGAACTGAATGTTCGTGACGCAAGCAAAGCAGATGATTCTAGTAATGTAGAATCTGAAAAAATTAAACAGACATTTATTGATCAACTGGATGTTGATGAAGAAATTGCAGAAGTATTAGTTGAAGTAGGTTTAAGCAATGTAGAAGAGATTGCTTATATTCCCGTTGAAGAGATGTTGGAAATCGAAGGTTTCGATGAAGAGTTGGTTGAGGCTTTAAGAAACCGTGCGAAAGATGCGGTATTGATTAATGCTATTGCTTCAGAAGAGGCGGTTGAAACTTCAAAGCCTGCCCAAGACCTTCTTGAGATGGAGGGGATGGATGATGCACTAGCTCATGAGTTAGCTGCCAAGGGCATAATTACGATGGAAGATTTAGCGGAGCAGGCAACGGATGAACTTTTGGCTTTTCCTGGGATAGATGAGGAACGGGCAGGAAAACTGATTATGAAGGCACGCGAACCTTGGTTTGCAGGCGAACAGGGCGAAGTGTAGGGGGTTGATATGAGTGAAAAAACAGTAAAAGAATTAGCAGCGATGGTAAAAATGCCTCTGGATCGCTTTTTAGAACAATTGAAAGAAGCAGGTGTTTCTGCTGCTGCAGAAGATGATTTTGTTGATGAGACTGATAGGGTAAAGTTGTTGGATCATTTACGTAAAAGACATGGTAAATTGGATGTAGGAAATGCAGAAAATACGCCAAAAAAAATAACTTTGAAACGTAGAAAAATTACAGAATTGAAACAGTCAACTGGACCGGGTGTGGTGTCAAAAACTGTGAATGTTGAAGTACGTAAGAAAAAAACGTATATCAAACGCAGTGATTCTTCTTTAACGGATGAGCAAAAGGAAATTGAACGTGCAAAACAAGCACTGGAAGATCAGAAACGTCAAATAGCCGCTGAAGAAGAAGATCGTAAAAAGCATGAACTTAGTATTCAAGAAAAAAAGCGTCAGGATGCAGTTGATGCTGAGTTGGCTGAAAAACAAAAACAAGAGGAAGCTTCACGCTTAAATGAAGTTCCGCAAGAAACTAATGAAAAACCGGTAGCAGAGAAAAAAGAAACGGTTGCTGTTGAAAGTGAAAAAGACGTTGTAGTACAGAAGCAGGAAGAGGCTACTGAAACAGCGGTTATTTTTGAGCAGAAACAACAGCACGAAGCTAAGCCTGAAGATTCAGCTAATGAACAAAGTAAATTATCAGATGAAGAGCAAAAAGCAATCCGGCTGGTAGCAGAGAAAAAAGCGAGATTGGAAGCCTCTATTGAAAGGAATGCGGCAAAAGTAAGAAAACAGGCTGAAGCGAAAAAACAGCAAACACTACATAAAAAGAAACAAGCTGGAGCGAAGAAACCAGTGGTTTCTGCCCCTGTCGCACCTCAAAAAAGAGGGTTTGCCCCTGGTCGTGGGCAAGCAATGCCTACAGGTTCTGGCAGGAAGGCTAAAGGTAAAAAAGGAAAGCAAAAAAGAATTCAATTAGCAGCAGATCAGGACGCTAAGCATCAGTTTGAAAAGCCTGTTGAAGCCATTGTAAGAGATGTCGCTATTCCTGAGATGATTATTGTTTCTGAATTGGCTCAAAAAATGAGTGTCAAGGTTGGAGAAGTCATTAAACAGTTGATGAAACTGGGTATTATGGCGACTATCAATGAGATGATTGATCAGGAAACAGCTGTCATTTTGGTTGAAGAAATGGGTCATAAGCCTATTATGCAAAGTGAAGATGATCTGGAAAAGGAAATGTTGGCTGATGTTGTTGATCAGGAAGAAGAGGATGATCGAGAAAAACTGCCTAGAGCACCTATTGTTACCATTATGGGACATGTTGATCATGGTAAGACTTCATTACTGGATTATATACGTGAAACACGTGTCGCCTTGGGTGAAGCAGGTGGTATTACTCAACATATTGGTGCTTATCAGGTTAAAACAGATCACGGTAATGTAACTTTTCTTGATACACCGGGGCATGCTGCATTTACTGCTATGCGTGCGCGTGGTGCTGAAGTAACTGATGTGGTCATCGTTGTTGTTGCTGCAGATGATGGCGTGATGCCTCAAACCAAAGAGGCTATAGAGCATGCAAGAGCAGCAGAGGTGCCCTTGATTGTTGCTATAAATAAAATGGATAAGCCAGAAGCTAATCCAGAAAAAGTAATGCAAGAAATGGCAACTCTTAATGTGGTGCCTGAAGAATGGGGGGGTGATGTTCAATTTCTTAAAGTTTCGGCAAAAACTGGAGAAGGGGTTGATGAGTTAATTGAATCGCTAATTTTACAAACAGAGATTCTAGAATTAACTGCACCGGTTGAAGGATCAGCATCTGGGTTTGTGATTGAATCACGATTAGATAAAGGCCGTGGATCAGTCGCAACAGTATTGGTACAGAAAGGCACATTAGAGAAAGGACAGATTGTCTTGTGTGGTCATGAATACGGGCGTATTCGAGCCATGTTTGATGAGAATGGTAAAGCGATTGTAAAAGCAGGACCTTCTACTCCGGTAGAAATTTTAGGTCTCTCTGGAACACCGGACGCAGGTGATGAATTTGTTTTCGCACAGAATGAAAAAGCCGCTAAGGAGTTGGCTGAACATAGAGAAGATCGAAAGAAATCTACTAAACATGCAGCGCAACAGGCATCCAAACTTGATGAAGTATTTTCCAAAATGGCTGCAGGGGACACTTCTACGCTGAACCTGGTTATTAAAACTGATGTGCAGGGTAGTTTAGAAGCTTTACGCGAATCTTTGATAACTTTGTCCAATGAAGAAGTGAGTGTTAAATGTGTTTATGGTGGTGTAGGTGGTATTAATGAAGGTGACGCCAATCTTGCTTTAGCCTCAGGTGCCATTCTAATTGGTTTTAATGTAAGAGCAGATGCAACGGCGCGTAAGCTAATACAGGAAAAAGAAATAGATTTACATTACTACAGTATTATTTATGAAGCCATTGATGAAGTTAAGCGTGCGATTAGTGGTATGTTGGCTCCTGAAATACAAGAAAAAATCGTCGGTCTGGCTGAGGTGCGTGATGTCTTTAAATCACCTAAAATTGGTGCGATTGCGGGTTGTATGGTAATTGATGGGATTGTCAAAAGAAACTTGCCGATCAGAGTGTTACGAGACAACGTGGTTATTTATGAAGGTCAGCTTGAATCATTACGTCGTTTTAAAGATGATGTTAATGAGGTCAAAATGGGCATGGAATGTGGCATCGGTGTAAAGAATTATAATGATGTTAAAAATGGTGATCAGATAGAGGTGTTTGAACGCATAGAAGTGAGACGGGAACTGTAGTATATGGCTAAAGAATATGGTCGTAGTGAACGCGTCTCATCACAAATGCAAAAGGAACTTGCTTTTGTTTTACAACGAGAGACAAATGATCCTCGCTTGGGCTTTGTTACGGTAAATGAAGTGGTTGTATCTAAGGATTTGGCTGTTGCCAAGATATATATCACCGTTTTAAATGGAGATGAGCAAGCTAAAGTTGAGAATGTTAAAGTACTTAATGAGTTGGCCCCTATTATTCGGCATCAAGTAGCTAAAAGAATGCGGTTAAGACATATTTCTGATTTTAGATTTTATTATGATGATTCTTTTGATACCGGAATGCGAGTTGCTGAGCTTTTGAATGAAGTTGATGTTAATAAGCAAGACAAGGAGTAGTTCTTGAGCAGGCGTAAATCTGGACGTAATATTCACGGGATTTTGCTGTTGGATAAACGGCTGGGCGTTTCGTCTAATCGTGTCTTGCAAGAAGTTAAACGATTATTTAATGCCAATAAAGCCGGGCATACCGGTAGTTTGGATCCTTTGGCAACAGGTTTATTGCCACTTTGTTTTGGTGAGGCAACTAAAGTATCTGCAATGATGCTGGATGACAATAAGCGTTATCAGGTTGTGATTAAACTAGGAATAATGACTGATACCGGTGATGCTGAAGGAAAGGTTATTGAAAAGAAACCGGTTCCAGAACTTTCATTAGCTGAAATTGAAAGTTGCCTACATAGTTTTACTGGAGAAATTGATCAAGTACCTCCTATGTATTCTGCATTAAAACATAATGGTCGAAAGCTTTATGAACTAGCCAGGGAAGGAAAAACTATTGAACGTAAGGCACGAAGAATTACAATTTTTGAATTAAAACTCTTACATACAACTGCAGACAGTTTAAAATTGGATGTGTTTTGTTCAAAAGGAACATATATACGTTCACTGGCTGAAGATATTGGTCATTATCTGGGGTGTGGAGGGACAGTGACAGAACTGCGTAGAACTCAAGCAGGACAATTCAATATAGAACATGCATTTACCATTGAACAATTACAGGAAATGGATTTTGAAGCATTGACGAATTGTTTGATTGAAGTTGATAAACCATTGGAGACAATACCAGCAATCGAACTTTCAACTAAACAAGCCAGATTAGTCAAACATGGACAGCAGATAGAAACTGAAGTTGAAGCTAATCAAGGTATGGTGCGTATGTATAGCGAACAGGTTTTTTTAGGCTTGGGAGAAATGCTATTAAATGGTAAACTGGTGCCGAAAAAAATCTTTAATTTGAATAGTGAAATCGCTTAATTGAATATAAATATTGGTTGCGTGGGAGTCTTTTCTTGGATGATGCGCCTTGGTAACCCAAAAAAACATCTGTTTCTACACCCTATTGTGGAGACAATGTCATCGAGTAAATCAGCATAAAGCTGGTTAAATTTTTAATTATTAATCTATAGGGATTAAAATGCCATTTACAGCAGAACAAAAAAAAACAGTTGTTGAAGAGTATCGTCTATCGGATACAGATACAGGTTCACCTGAAGTACAAGTTGCTTTATTAACAGCACATATTACTCATTTAACACCGCACTTTGCAGCGCACAAAAAAGATAATCACTCTCGTCGTGGTTTATTACGCATGGTAAATCAGCGACGTAAATTACTGGATTACTTGAAGAATAAAGACATAACACGCTATCGTTCATTAATTGAACGTTTAGGCTTACGTAAATAAATAGATAATAAACGGTGGTTGATCAAATCCAACAGAAGATTGCCACCGTTTTTATTTTGAATACCCACCATCAAATCTGAAGAATACCAAAACTCTTCATATTAATAACCTTTATTAAGGATCTTAATAGTGACTCCTATCAGGAAAGAATTTAAATACGGCGATCATCTTGTAACAATGGAAACGGGCGAAATTGCCCGGCAGGCCAGTGCAACAGTTTTGATTGATGTTGAAGGTACTTCAGTACTTGTGGCTGTTGTTGGTAAAAAAGAAGCTCAAGGGGGCGATTTTTTTCCTTTAACAGTTAACTATCAAGAGAAAGCGTATGCTGCAGGTAAAATACCGGGTGGTTTCTTTAAACGTGAAGGCCGTCCTACAGAAAAAGAGACATTAACCTGTCGTCTGATTGATAGACCTATACGTCCATTATTTCCTGATGGATATACCAATGAAGTACAAATTGTAGCAACAGTTGTCTCATTAAACCCGGAAGTTGATACTGAAATTCCTGCTTTATTAGGTGCCTCTGCTGCTCTTGCGATTTCTGGATTACCTTTCAATGGTCCTGTAGGTGCTGCTAGCGTTGGATATAAAGACGGTTCTTATTTATTAAATCCATCCAAAACGGAGCTGGAAGAATCACAATTACAACTAGTAGTTGCGGGTACTGAGCATGCTGTTTTAATGGTTGAATCCGAAGCAGATTTATTATCAGAAGAAGTCATGTTAGGTGCTGTTTTATTTGGTCATGAGCAAATGCAATGTGCTATTACGGCCATTAATGAGTTTGCTACTGAAGTTGCTACACCTGCATACGAATGGGTTGCAGATGAAAAAGATACAGCACTGGAAGGTCTGGTAAAAACAGAAGTTGAAGCAGGTATCAAAGCAGCTTATACCATTGCTGAGAAATTAGTTAGACAAGATGAATTGTCTGCTATCCGCAGTGCTTGTGTAGACAAATTGACCAGTTCTGAACTTTATGAAACTGAGCAATATGAAGAAAGAGATATTAGAGAAATTATAGAACATGTTGAAAAAACAATTGTTCGTGGTTCTATTCTGAATGACAGAGTGAGGATTGATGGACGTGATCTATCAACTGTAAGAGCTATATCAGTTAAAACAGGACTGTTAGACAGAACGCATGGTTCTGCCTTATTCACTCGTGGAGAAACGCAAGCTTTGGTTGTCGCCACTTTAGGAACTGAGCGCGATGCACAAATTATTGACAGTTTAGCGGGTGAATATAAAGAACCTTTTATGTTGCACTATAACTTTCCTCCATACTGTGTTGGCGAAACTGGTTTTGTAGGATCTCCTAAGCGCCGTGAAATTGGGCATGGTCGTTTGGCTAAACGTGGTGTTGCCGCTGTTTTGCCTAATATGGAAGAATTTCCATATACCATTCGTGTGGTTTCTGAAATTACAGAATCTAATGGTTCAAGTTCGATGGCTTCTGTTTGTGGTAGTAGTCTTGCTTTAATGGATGCGGGTGTGCCTATTAAAGCCGCTGTTGCAGGTATTGCGATGGGCCTGATTAAAGAAGGCGACGATTTTGCAGTATTATCCGATATTTTAGGTGATGAAGATCATCTGGGTGATATGGATTTCAAAGTGGCAGGATCAGTAGATGGTATTACTGCTCTGCAAATGGATATCAAGATTGATGGGATTACTGCTGAAATTATGCGAGCTGCTTTAGAGCAGGCGAAACAAGGTCGTTTATTTATTTTAGCTGAAATGAGCAAGATATTATCTTCAACTCGTGAAGAAATGTCTGATTTTGCACCTAGGATCATTACTTTTAAAATTGATCCTAGTAAAATTCGTGAAGTTATTGGTAAAGGTGGTGCGACTATTCGTGGAATTACCGAAAAAACCGGCGCTAATATTGATTTGACCGATGATGGAATTGTTAAAGTTTCCTCTGTAGATAAAGCTGCGGGCGAAGAAGCAAAATGTATAATCGAAGAAATTACAGCAGAAGTTGAAGTCGGTAAAATCTACGATGGTAAAGTTGCTCGCTTAATGGATTTTGGTGCATTCGTAACTATATTGCCAGGAAAAGATGGATTGGTTCATATTTCTCAAATCTCTGATGAGCGTGTTGAGAAAGTGAGTGATAAATTATCTGAAGGTGATATTGTTAAAGTCAAGGTGCTAGAAATTGATCGTCAAGGTAGAGTCAGATTAAGCATGAAAGAGGTCGGCAAAGAAGATTAATTTTACATTGATGCAATAAGGAAGGGCCGAAAGGCCCTTTTTTTATGAAAGAAATTAATTTAGGTTTTGAAAAGCTGGGATAAAAAATACTTACCAGTAAATGATGCGTTGTTACGATACGGGTCTTCATAGGCAGTTATGACAGTAACCAGTTCCAGCTCTAAGTCACCTACAATCAACAATAATTTTGAAAGTCATGTTAGCAATGACTACAAGGCCTATCTAATGGTTTGTTGAGACAGAACAAATTACTTACCAGAAAAACACTAAGAAAGATGTTTTCAACTCAATCTATTAAAACTTCGTGGTGATTTGTTGTCTTTGCTATATAGCTACTCATTCTGACTATTTCAAATTGATTCAAAATAGGGATTTATCATATGTTTTCAAAGCAAGTTTTTGATCTGGATTGTAGGGCATGTAAACGACTTGATGGTTTTTTATCTAAAGTCAAACATAAACATCCTGATTATCATGCGCGTCCGGTGGCCCCTTTCGGTGATAAAAATGCCCAATTATTAATAGTTGGATTGGCACCAGGCATGCATGGGGCTAATGCGACCGGTCGGCCTTTTACCGGAGACTATGCAGGATTATTGTTATATGAGGCATTATTTGATTTTGGTTACAGTAATCAAAAAGATTCTGAATCCTTGGGTGATGGCTTAAAATTGAATAACTGCCGTATTACAAATGCTGTCAAATGTTTGCCTCCACAAAATAAACCAACAGGGCCAGAAATTAATCAATGTAATCATTTTTTGCTGGAAGAAATAAAAACACTGCCGGATAAAGCTGTAATTATGGTTTTAGGAGGTATTGCACATAACGCAGTTTTAAAAGCATATGGTTTAAAACTAAGTATTACTAAATTTGGTCATAATAAGAAATTTCAATTACCTGATGGCAGGATGTTGGTAAGTTCATATCATTGTAGTCGGTATAATGTACAGACGAAACGATTAACAAGAGAAATGTTTGCCGATGTGTTTATAACAATTGGTGCTTTAGTAGGTTGATTTTATTAGGGGGTTATCAAACAAATCATTGATTCTCCAATGCTAGCAGAATGAATTCGAAAAATTTGTATACTTTCTAATTGACTGACTTAGAAATTTAGGCGATAACTGTCTTGAAAAAGGCCCTATAAATAGTCTGTATACAGGCATTTAACAGAAATATTTAACCCTGGTATTAAACAAAGGGCACCGGCTTGTTGTCTGGCTGATGGTGACTTCTGGTTATTTTGCATGGTTTATATAGGCCATAACATTAGAATAAATAACATCACAATGATGGTCGCCAAATTCATAGATTTGCATACCCGTAACTTTCAGATAACTCTGGATTTGACTACGAAGAATACGTTTAGCTCTAAAATAACGGGTTTTAACCGTTTTTTCTTTAATATTTAGTATTTCTGCTGTCTCTTTAACGCTTAACTGCTCTACAGCGCGTAACACAAAAACAATTCGGAAATCTTCTGGAAGCTTATCAATATGTTTAACAATGAGTTTTTGTAATTGCGCATTTTCTAAAGTGGTATCGGGAAGATCTTTGTTATTGCTTTGCTGGATGTTTATTTTGTGATCACTTTCTGTATTTTCAAAAAGTTGAATTACATCATCTGTCATAGACACCTCCCTTTTATACTTACGTAGATAGATAAAAGCTTCATTTCGAGTAATAGTGGCTAACTGTATAGTTTCACCACGTTATACCTGAATTTAAAAATTAAAAGGACAGCCCTGATAACATATTAAAACTTTCACCACAAAGGAATTAATATGTCCCAAGGCTATCACACGAATGCAAAAACGAATT
>JAKIUK010000087.1 GCA_021647585.1 Methylococcaceae bacterium | reverse complement strand
CATTCATAAAAAACACTGCATAGAAAACAGGTCTACTGAATGACGATTTCAGAGGGAAGGTTTTTATGTGGAAAATGGAAAGTAAAAACAAATAAAATTAGGTGTTTACAAGGTTATGACAGGATAATAAGGGGTGCTGGCTTTAGCTTGTATTAGTATGATCTAAATAGGCTAAAGCCAGTGCCGCAAAACTATGTAGAATAAATAGCTTAATAAATTAACCCGAGTTAAAGATGAATATTAAAACGATTATTTTAGCAGCAGGCCAAGGAACGCGTATGCGATCAGTAAAACCAAAAGTTTTACATAAAATTGCAGATCGTGCATTGCTACATCATGTGTATGACACCAGCAAGCAAATACAAAATAATTCGATAGTGATAGTTTATGGCCATGGTGGAGAACTTGTTAAGGAAGAGTTGCAAGAATTAGATGTTGATTGGGTAGAGCAGAAACAACAACTGGGTACTGGGCATGCTGTTCAACAAGCTGATAAATTCATTAATGGGGATGATAAAGTACTCATACTATATGGTGATGTACCTTTATTAAAGAAAACAACTATAGATAAGCTGCTGGCTAACGTAAGTCAAAATTCAATAGGTTTACTGACAGTGGACCTTGATAATCCAACGGGTTACGGCAGAATAGTTAGGGCAAAAGATGGCTCAGTGTTAAAAATTGTTGAAGAAAAAGATAGCAATGATAAGGAAAAATTAATTACTGAGGGGAATACCGGGATTATTGCTGCTCAGGGTGATTTACTCAAACAGTGGCTATCTAAGCTGGAAAACAGTAATGCACAAAAAGAATATTATTTAACAGACATTATTGAAATGGCAGTCAATGATGATATAGATGTGAAGACAAATCACCCCGATACTCAGGATGAAGTATTAGGGATTAATGATCGTAGTCAATTGGCACATTTAGAGAGAGTTTTTCAATTACAGCAAGCTGAAGAACTAATGAAGCAAGGTGTTACATTGCGTGACCCGGCAAGAATTGATGTACGTGGTAAATTCGACGGTATAGGTCAAGATGTAGAAATAGATATCAATGTTATTTTCGAAGGTAGCAATACTATCGGAAATAGGGTAAAAATTGGTTCTAACTGTATACTAAAAAATGCCGTGATTGGCGATGGTGTAGAAATATTGGCTAATTGTATTATTGAAGATGCTGTCGTGGGTGAACGCAGTAGAATTGGACCTTTTGCCAGATTAAGACCGCAGGCAGAGTTGGCCAGTGAAGTACATATTGGAAATTTTGTAGAAATTAAAAAATCGACAGTGGCAACAGGAAGCAAAATTAACCATTTAAGTTATATCGGTGATACAACAGTTGGTAGTAAGGTAAATATTGGAGCTGGAACTATCACCTGTAACTATGATGGGGTGAATAAGTTTAGAACCGTAATTGAAGATAATGCTTTTATAGGCTCAGATACACAATTGATCGCACCAGTTACTGTAGGAAAAGGCGCCACAATTGGAGCCGGGTCAACAATTAGTAGAGATACACCAGAGAATCAATTAACACTGTCTCGCTCAAAACAAATGACAATTAATAGTTGGCAAAGACCTGTAAAGAAAAGCTAATTCAGATGAGGGTATTGGACAACGTAATTAATATGAGCATAAGGGAGTTGGAAACAAATAATCATCCAATCTCACTGGTCTTTTTATTCCTGTTTAATTCTTCTCAATCGTCACGTAGAATAACTATGCTCCTCTTGAGAAAATTTAAACAGAAATAAATTACTACATGATATTTGGATGATTATTTGTTTCCACCTCCCTAAGCTTTGGGAGAAATTCAAACCTTATAATCATTAATCCAACTGATTTTTCTAGGTTAATGTTAGCTGTCAATAATAGAACATCTGTTACGCCCTTCTGACTTAGATAAATATAATGCCTGATCTGCACGTTCAAACACAGTTTCATATTTATCATCGTTAGAAAACTCACTGATACCACAGGAAATAGTGAGCTTTATTGATTTACCATTATGATTAAAACCGGAGCTGGCTATAAGAGATCTGATTGTTTCAGCAGGCGTTAATGCTTGCTTTGAAGTAGTATTTGGTAGGAGCATGACAAATTCCTCTCCACCAAAGCGAGCCAGAAAATCTGTTTCTCTACAATTTTTTAAAATGAGTTGAGCAACTACTGATAGCGTTTTGTCTCCTGCTTTATGACCATAAGTATCATTTATTATTTTGAATAGATCTATATCCCAAATTATTAATGTCAATGGTGTTTTATATCGTTGCCAGCGATTAAACTCAAGAGTTACCCTTTCATCATAGGCTAATCTGTTGGGTAAGTGTGTGAGCGGATCAGTTAGCGCTTTATCGTGTGCTAATTTAAGGTTATTACGTAGTGATTCAGCCTCAACCTCCATATCCTGAAGTTTCTCAGACATCACGTTAAGCTTTTTCTGGGTTTCAAGCTGACGACTATCTTCAGTATTCTTGTGTTTGTGTAGGTGGATGTTTAGGTCTTTTAGATGTTGATTAATATATTTTTGTAAAGATAAAAGCTCATTTTCATTGGATGAAGTTTCTATTATGTCATCTACCTGTAGATCAATTTGTTTACTTAAATTGGCTCTGTCTTCGAGAGATTGCTTGTTAGATTTAGAAGCATGTGTTGTATGCTCATCAAGTACGGCCAGTTGTTTTGAAATCTCAGCTAAAAAAGCTTCAACGGTTTGCTGTTCATTAATGGCATGATTTTTTATATTTAGAAGTAGTGACAGAGCAGAATCGACAATTGCTGTATAAGCCTTGTCGTCTAATTGTCTTTTGCTGCGTTGTTTCAACAAGGTGTATTGCCGTTGAAATTTTAAGGGTATTTCAGATTCTACAAATAATTCTGTCAGACGATTTATAAAATATTGGTTATGTTCCTGGCCGGAGGAATTGTTCGTTTCAATAGATGGTATATCTGTTCGAGAAATATGGGCTAAAGTTTTAGATAAATCTAATAGCTGAGGGGTAAGCAGATGATAATCGGCGCCTTGCTTGACGTTTGTAGTGATATTAAGCAGGTGGGGATCGAGTTGTTCATTTGAACCACGTGTATAAACTGCAAATTGAAGTATTAATTTGTATAATAATTTTTCAATTTTAACTTGTTTTGAATTCATTGAAGTAAGTTAGGCATTCATTTATTCAAATTATAGACCAATAAAAACAAATTAATTGATTAGACATTGGTTTCTGCCATTTTTTTTGGCTTTGTACAATGCTTTATCTGCACGTTTAAAAGCAGATTCTCCAGTATCATTATCAGTAAATTGTGTGATACCACAAGAAATTGTAATTGATATTTTTTTACCACTGGAGTTAAAAGCGGTTTTTTCGATAATCTGTCGCAGTTTATTGGCTGTTAGCAGAGCTTCTTGGGCATCGGTGTTTGATAGCAGCATGGTGAATTCTTCACCACCAAACCGTGACACAAAATCTGTATCTCTACAGTGCTGAGACAGTAATTTGGCAATAAGTATTAAGGTTTTATCGCCTGCTTTATGGCCGAATTTATCATTGATTTGTTTAAAAAAATCAATATCCCAGATTAGAAGCGACAGAGGTGCTTGATAGCGTTTCCAGCGAGCTAGTTCAGTATCCAGTCGTTCATCATAGGCTAAACGGTTAGGCAGTTTTGTGAGTGGATCATGAAATGCCTGTTGATGAGCATCCATCAGTTTGTCATTTAAATGACGTGTTTCATGCTCCATTGTGGTAATTTTAGAGGTTAAATATTCAAGTTCCTGATGAATTTTATTTCGTTCAAACTGCTCATGAGATTGATGCTCTTGAATTTGTAGTGCTATATCCGCCAGGCGAGTGTGAATAAGTTTTTTAAGTGGTTCTAGTTGTTTTGCATTTTTTGAGCTTGCTTGTAGTTCAAGCATTTGTGAAGAAACAGATCGATCAAGTAAGTTCCTTTTTTTGCTTGAAGAAACAGATGCTGTATGTGTTCCAGAAGCTTGTATACCAAGTTCAGTGAGTTGGTCAGTTAATTGGGCAAGAAATTCGGCCATTTCTTGTTGCTCAGATTGAAGATGTTTTTTAATTTGAAATAAAAGAGAAACGGTTTCTTCAAGTACAGCTGCAAGAGGTGTATTACCGTCAAGTTTTTCTTTGAGTTGCTGAGCCTGTAATTCAAATTTAGCGGGTATTTCAGTATCCTCTAATAAATGCTGTAGCTGTGCATTAATCAGATTTGAATCGATACCATTTATCCCAAGGCCTTTAACAGCGGGAGAGTCTAAAGGTTCAATGTGTTGTATAGAGTCAATGAGGTCATCAATTGCAATAAAAAGGTATTGCGAATTTCGGTATTCATTTTTTTCAAACTTTTTTTCTATTTGCTGGAAATCATTCTTTATAGCTGGAAAGTGATGAAACAAAAAGTTAAAAAGCAAGCTTGCATCGAGAGGTGAATTTTCTGGGTCAGTATCATCCAGAGTCATTAAAGCATTAGAGAACTTATCAAGCTCAGATTTTAATTGCTCACTGTTTAGTCCCTTTTTAAGTTGGTTGCGGATACTAAGTAGGTATGGGTCCAGGTCATTATTAAATCCGCTGGTAGCAAGAGTTAAACGAATAATTGTTTTACAAAGGAGATCTTCTTTATTTTGATGGTGCTTTTCAATGACTTCATTTTCATCCAGTAAGTCTAAATATTTATTTTTCCATTTATCGGGATTTTTATTACTCAATAAGCTCATTGAATAGACCTGAAAATTAAATGTAGTAGTGATTGATGGATAAAAATATTATCGCTTTAACACATCCATGTGTTTTAAATTAGGATAAAAAAGTAAAGCAAAAAATTATTTTGTCTGGCTTTCTTTCTGGATTAAACGATTCATTACTTCAATCATATTTTCTTGTGATTTAGCTAATGGTCCATTTGTTTTATATTTGCCATTGATAATAATAGCAGGAACGCCAGTAATACCATAGCGGGCAGACATTGTTTTAGCCTGGCGTAACTTGGTATCAACCAGAAAAGAGTTATAAGCTTCATGAAATTTTGTTTCATCAACACCATGAGCTACAAAAAATTCAGCCAGCTGATCTTCAGTTGTCAATTTTAGTTTTAAGTTCTGGATAGAATTAAAAAAGTCTGCATGAACCTTATCTACTACGCCTAAGGCTTCTGCCACAAAATATGCTTTCGCATGTTTCCCCCATAACGAACTAAAAACAGCCGGTTGGCGTATAAATTCAACATTATCAGGTAGTGTTTCCAGCCATTTATTCAGTACCGGTTCAAACGAATAACAATGAGGGCAGCCATACCAAAAAAACTCGATAATTTCTATTTTATCCAGATTTTGAGTGGGTTGGGCAGGCGAAAGAGTTTCATAGCCTAATGGCTCAGCTTGAGACAGAGTTGATACTGAAAGGAATAAAAGGAATAGAAATTTTTTTAACATTTTAAAGCTCTCCGTAAGAGTGTAATCCAGATAAAGATATGTTTATAAGAAATGTAATGAACAGGGTGATAAAAAGGCTAGTAAGAGTGGATGATTATTTATTACCATTGTCATAAGATTAGCAAAAGCTATCCAAGTGATCAGTTATAGAGTTTCTGTTGCACAAGACATCATGTTGTAATTATAGTTCAGTTTAATGAATTTAGCCTGAATAATGCAGTAGAGTGTAAAGTGTAGTCAGTCACATTAGTCTCTATTGATATTTAATCATTTTACATGGCTGCTATGAATTTTCCTGAAATCAATTTTCACTTAACCTCTAAGGAAAGGCAGGCATGAATATATCCTTATAGTCCTGGAGATAAATCTGACCGGCAAGGCAGACGGAAATCTAGTGCTCTTGCAACTTTGCTGTGATGTATAAAAAACTTAGTTCCCACGGTCTCCGTGGGAATTTATACATGGACGCTCCTGCGTGCCAGACTGCATTCCCACGCAGAGCGTGGAATCAAGACGAGTAAGTAATATCCATCAAACCAAAATTGTTAGACCACTTGGAGACTGTCCGAGAATAGAAAAACCTACTGCGGAAAAGTCATTTTGGCCAGATTCTCCGTTCATTTTCGATAAATAACCCATTATTCGCCTCAAATGAACGAAAAATCTGACTCAAAATACCTTTCCCTCACTACGGTTTCTATTCTCGGACAGCCTCCTAGTTATTTCAGCATTGATATATGATAGGAAACAGCTTGAATTTCTTTATTAGTCATTTTCTTGGCAATCATATGCATCATGTTGTCTGGAATATTACTGCGTGCGCCATTTTTAAAGTCAGTGAGTGCTTTGATTAGGTAATCAGCATGTTGTCCTTTTAAAGTAGGGAATGAAGCCGGTTTATTACCTTCACCATATGGACCATGACAGGCAATACAAGCAGAGACATCAGTTTTAAGATTACCATTACGGTATAAATCACTGCCTATAGCTATTAAATTATTTAATTCTGCTTTCTGCTCTTCCGCTCGTTTTTCTGTATCGATTTCATCCTCATCTTCATCGTCATCATCAAACGGTAAAATAGGTAAATCATTTGTAGAAATTCTTTGAGAAGCATAGTAAGCCGCAATATCTTCTACAGATTTATCATCCAGTCCCATCGCCAACGGAGCCATCATTGGGGCATTTCTAGAGCCATTTTTAAAGGCTTGTAATTGCTTAACCAGATAGCCAGCATGTTGTCCTGCCAGTTTAGGAAAAGTTGATCCCATGCTGTTACCATCTTCACCGTGACAACCTGCGCAACTCGCCGCTTTAGTTTTACCTGTAGATATATTTCCTTCTGCATGGACTAATGCAGGAGCAGATGAAAATGCAAGAGAAATTGAAAGAGCAAGCAGTTTTTTTATCATCATTTTCCTCTATGGAGTATGTGTTATTTGAGACTGTTTTTGTAGATAGACTATATAATATCTGAATTCTACTTTATACGCGAGATATCGATGAATTCTGTTTATCATCAGGCTAAATTTATGCTTAGTGCATCTCAATTGAGTGAGGCACCGGAAGACCAGGGGAAAGAAGTGGCTTTTGCCGGTCGCTCTAATGCAGGGAAGTCAAGTGCAATTAATGCATTAACCCGACAAAATGGTTTGGCACGAATAAGTAAAACTCCTGGACGTACACAACTGCTCAATTTTTTTGAAATAGATGAGCAACGAAAATTTGTAGATTTACCAGGATATGGTTATGCCAAAGTACCTTTGGCGGTGAAGAAAAAATGGCATAAAATGATGGAGACTTATCTGCATAAACGAGATGCTTTGTGTGGCATTGTATTGGTGATGGATCTGCGCCACCCATTGACAGACTTTGATATGCAGATGATTGAGTGGTGTGAATACACGCAACTTCCTTTACATATACTGCTGACCAAGGCGGACAAATTGAATTTTGGAGCGGCTAAAAATACCCTATTTAAAGTGCAGAAACAATTGTCAGACGTGGATGTTAGCGTTACATTACAACTTTTTTCATCGTTAAAGAAAACGGGGATAGATGATGTGCATCAAGTACTGGATCAATGGTTTGATTTTAAAGACTAACTTTATTAATTCATGACTAACACCTATTCCTTATTAGTTTTTGATAACTTAGTTGTCTATATGGGTGTAAGTGAAGTAGATAACTGATCCTACATTGTTCAACTACAGAACATTATTGACCATACAAAATTTACTTAGAAAATATGAATAGACCTGCCCTAAAGTAATATCTCAATACCTTCTTTGGCCAGCATAATTTGATAAGTTAGATTAGGGTTGTTATGTAGCAATTCTTGATAGATAAGCTCAAGTTGTCTGTCTGAACGGGTAGGTTCGTGGTGAGTAAAAAATAATTTTTTGGTATTAGCCAAGGAGGCAAGCCTAATTGCAGAATCATATGTACCATGCCCCCAGCCTTTTTTTGAGATATATTCGGCGGTTGTATAAGATGAATCAACTATCAGTGCATCTACATCTTTGACTGCTAAGGTAATTTCCTGTTGTTTTTCATCAATAAACGATTGATAATTCGCATACTCACTATTGTTTGCTTGGTAGATGTTATAGAGAGGTTCATAATCACCAGTAAAAAATATTGATTTGCCATCACAGTCAATACGATAGCCTAAGTTAAGTACAGGATGGTTAAGAAGAATTGGCGTTATTGTAGCGCTACCAATGGTGATGAGCTCTCCTGGCTTTATGGTTTTATATTCAATACTGGCATTCAATTCAGCTTCACGGATTGGAAAATAACTGTATTGTAATTGTACGTTTAATGCACGTTCAATACCTTGACCAGTGACGGGGTCTAGGCCGCCATAAATTTTTATCTGGTTACCGGTAATAAATATGGGAGAGAAAAAAGGCAAACCTTGTATATGATCCCAGTGAGTATGGGTCATAAAAATATGCGCATTAATAGATGCCTGTTTAAGCAATTCCTGAGCAAGCCTATGAATCCCCGTTCCAGCATCCAGAATAATCAATTCATCGTTATCTGTTCTAATTTCTATACAAGTAGTATTACCACCATATATAACAGTACTTGGGCCTGGCGTGGCTATCGAACCTCTAACGCCCCAAAATTTAAATTTCATACCACTTGAAAAATTGGGTACGGTTAAACTGAATGATAAAAAAACTGGGTATCTGTATCATTAAATGACTTATTTTTAGTTTTAAATGTTTAACTGAGAATATTAATTACTGCCTCCCTTATCAAGGTGTTCTATAAATTAAGCAGTGAAACAGCTTCAGCTCTTAATAGGGATAAATCACCCATATCAATAATTAAATCATCTAATGAAAGTCCAAATCGAGCAATGATATTATCAGGAAATTCTTCAATTATGGGGTTACCAGCAAAGCCAAACTGTAATTTTTTACTGATTTGATTTGCTGCAAATACACAATCTTTCATTATATTATCATCTGGAGTGTCATAATGGTGATGGTCTATAGCCGCTATCAAGGTCTGATCAAGGTTCCATTTTTCAGTGAGTAGCTTACCTGCCTGAGCATGATTCATACCAACAAATTCAATTTCAGTTGCATGTAAAGCAATATTTTCCTGGATACTTTTTTCTAGAGCCAATTTGAAATTCATTGGAACAAATTCAGCAAAAACAATTTTACCAAAATCGTGAAGTAAGCCTGCTACAAAATAATCACTACTTTCAATCTGTGATATTTCAAGTCTTTCAGCAAGCGTCTTGCAAAGAGACGCAGTTGTTAGAGAGTGAAGCAGAAACTGTTGAGTATTAAAATTGGCTTTATTTTTTGGATTTAATACGCCCATTGCTGCAATCATTAATGCCAGATTTTTTATGGTGTTAAGGCCAATATGAACAACTGCTCGTTGGATAGATGTAGTTTTCAGTGGCAAGCCATAAAAGGGAGAATTGATGACCTTAAGTATTTTAAGAGTCATTACCGGGTCACTTTCAATAACTTGTACTATGTCTTTAGCTGATGAATTTGCCTCAGATGTTAATTGCACAACTCGCTGTACGCTTTTTGGGAAAGCGGGCATTTTTTCAACAAATGAAATAAGTTCTTCTCTATGAATTTCTGGCATATACAGATTACTATGTCGACTAAGGAGTATTAACTGAGCATAGCAGATCATATAAATTGTGTATTAAATATGTAAAGTAAAAGTGCATTTTAATGCGCTTCATCCCAATTATTACCAACGCCAATATCAACAATTAAGGGTACATTTAATTGTGCAGCTGAACACATGATGTCTCCAATAGAATCAGAGAAACGTTCAATTTGATCTTCGGCCACTTCAAATACCAGTTCATCATGAACTTGCATAATCATTTTGTTAGTTGAATGAGTTTGTTGTAGCCATTGGTCAGTAGTGAGCATGGCTTTTTTTATAATATCAGCCGCAGTTCCCTGCATGGGAGCGTTGATCGCAGTACGTTCTGCATACTGTCTTCGTGCAGCATTGCGAGATTTAATTTCAGGTAAATAAAGTCTGCGTCCAAATAGAGTTTCCACATAGCCTTGTTCTTTAGCCAGTTCACGAATGCTATCCATATAGTTTTTAACCCCTGGGTAACGGGTAAAATATAAGTCTATGTAGGATTGTGCTTGTGAGCGAGATAAACCTAGCTGTTGGGCAAGTCCAAAAGCAGACATACCGTATATCAGACCAAAATTAATGGCTTTAGCTGAGCGTCGTAAATCAGTGGTGACCTGGTCAACAGCAACTTCAAAAACTTCAGCAGCAGTTGCACTATGAATATCAATGCCATTAGAAAATGCGTTTAGTAAGCCTTCATCAGCAGATAAGTGTGCCATGATGCGTAGTTCAATTTGTGAATAATCAGCAGCAATCAGTTTATAGCCATCAGGTGCAATAAACGCCTGTCTAATTTTTCGTCCTTCCGCGCTACGGATTGGTATGTTTTGTAGATTAGGGTCAGAGGAAGATAACCTACCCGTTGCCGCTACAGCCTGATGGTAAGAGGTGTGTACCCTGCCCGTTTTATCATTGACTTGTTGTGGTAATTTATCAGTATACGTTGATTTCAATTTGCTCATGCTACGGTATTCAAGAATGATTTTGGGCAAAGGGTAATCAATAGCCAATTCCTGTAATACGGATTCAGCGGTTGATGGCTGACCTTTAGGGGTTTTTTTTAAAACAGGTAGTTTTTGTTGTTGGTAAAGTATTTCTTGTATTTGTTTGGGAGAGCCTAAATTAAAAATTTGCCCAGCCAGGTCATGAGCATGCTGTTCCAGAGCAATAATATGGTTAGCCAGCTCTAGACTTTGTTGTGTCAGCATTGCTGTGTCTATGAGTACACCATTTCTTTCTATGCGAGATAACACTGGAATTAATGGAATTTCAATTTCTTGATACAGATGTTGTAATGCAGAATGCTGTTTTAATTTTTCTGCAAGGGCCTGGTGTAACCTGAGTGTAATGTCAGCATCTTCAGCAGCATAAGGACTGGCCAGTTCCAAGGGAACTTCTGCAAAGGAGATTTGTTTGACACCTTTACCCGCAACATCTTCATAATGAATGGTTTCTAGGCCTAAATATTTTTTAGCCAAATCATTCATATTATGTTTAGTAGCTGTGCTGTTGAACACGTAGGATTCCAACATTGTGTCGTGTTGAATACCTTGTATTTCTATTGCATAATTGGCAAGCACGTTAGCGTCATATTTAAGATTCTGCCCCAGTTTATGTTTCTCAGGATTTTCCAACAGTGGTTTAAGGCTGTTAAGGATGTTGTCTCTATCTAATTGCTCAGGAACATCAGGATAGTCATGTGCTAAAGGGACATAGGCCGCTTTTCCTGCTTCTATGGCAAAGGAAATGCCAACAATTTCAGCATTGGTATAGTTTAGACTGGTTGTTTCTGTATCAAAGGCAAACAGTTCAGCTTGATTGAGTTGCTTAAGCCAGCGATCAAAATGTTCCTGGGTAACAATGGTTTCATATTCTTTTTTGATATCAACACTTATAGCTTCTTTTACATTACCATTATCTATTGGCACAGCCAACATTCGTAACCAGGCCGAAAATCCCAATTGCTCAAGTTGCTGCCTGAGCTCGGCTTTGTCTTGACTTTGGCATTTGAGGTCATCAATTGTGTAGGGCAAACCAAGATCACATTTTATGGTGGTTAGTTGTTTAGATAATGGTAATTGCTTCAAGCTGGCGCGTAGGTTTTCTCCTACCTTGCCTTTAATCTTATCCGCATTTTCAATCAGATTCTCCATTGTTTCATATTGCCCTAGCCATTTAGCTGCTGTTTTGGGCCCTACTTTAGGAACTCCGGGGATATTGTCGACAGAATCACCCATTAAGGCGAGATAATCAATGATTTGACTAGGCTTTACACCAAATTTTTCAATAACACCGTTTATATCCATGGTGGTATTAGACATGGTATTTTCCAGGGTGATGCTATCAGTTACAAGCTGAGCCATATCTTTATCACCGGTGGAAATAACTACATTAAAACCTTCATTTGCCGCATCCTGGGCAAGAGCTCCCAAAACGTCATCTGCTTCTACGCCAGATTCCATAATCAAGGGGAGGCCCATAGCGCGAATGAGATGATGTAAAGGTTCAATTTGAACTCTTAAGTCATCAGGCATAGGTGGACGGTTGGCTTTGTATTGATCATACATGTCATGGCGAAAGGTTTTACCCGGAGCATCAAAGACCACAGCAACATAATCCGTCTTATGATCAGCAATAAGCTTACGCAACATATTGGCCACACCATAAATAGCATTAGTAGGTTCACCTTGTGGACTGGTTAAGGGTGGAACAGCATGGTAGGCTCGAAATAAAAAGGATGAGCCATCGACTAAAACAAGATGTTTTTGAGATTGATCAGACATGAAATTCAAAATTTGATTAAGTGTTGAGGATAATCTTATCAAGAAGATAGTGGTAGTGACGGTTTTTTTGTATTCTATATTTACCTTTAGTGTACGATTAACTCAAAAAATTAATATGCTATTATTACTGGTCTAACAAATATCATATTGCCAGGTTATAGTAAAAAAGGGATTTCAAAATGCTAACTATCCGTCCAGAACAAATGCAGGCAATGGGGGCTTATACACGAGCCCAATTTGAACAACGTATCATTAAGCATCTTCGGAAGAAATTCCCCGCCCGTACACAAGACCAATCAGACCAGAAAATTCAATTTGTTGTGCAAGCTGGCATTAAAGATGCCGAGAGCCATGGAATAGAATTTGAGAATGATATTCGACGGTATATTGAATATTTAGTAATCTACGGAACCCGGCTGGATGAACGAAAACAAACGCAATGGATAGCCAATGTATTACAACAAGCAGAACTTGATGGCACAACCAAGATGGATCGCATAGACGAAATGGAACTGCAACAAGTAAGGAGTGAGTTGTGGGAAGATTAAGCAGGCCGCTTAACAAGGAAGCTATCAAAAAAGCAGATATTGAATTTTATCAGGGACACCCCGAGCTGTTAAAGAATGGTAAACCAAGTCCATTATCAGTGAATGATCCCGACCAAGCTCAATTGTGCAATGAATGGCAGCAGTTGTATCAAAAACATGGCGGCGAAATTGAAACTGCGGATGAGCAATTCGCTGCAAAAAAACCAGATGACCCGGTGCAACCCTGTCCCCTCCAGCCAAAGAACTGGATAGACCTGGAATACCTATACGCAGATGGACAAGGTATTTCTGGCGCCCGTTATCAAGTATTTGATTCAACAACCGATGCCCTCCTCACTGCCGGTGTACTTAATGGCAAGGGTAAAGCACATGCTGATCTGCCGCTTGAAGTCAATCAAGTCAAAGTCAGGTATTTTAATGATCCGGCAGAAGTAGAAACAATCCATGAGTCACAGCCACAGGCCTTCCTTGAACCCTCTGGTTGGTTTGAGCGCATGACAAACAAAATCAAGTCATCAGGTAGCTGGACATGGGGCGTCATTCAAGGCGATTTTAATGAAAACCCAACGATGGCACAAATTGCCACTAATGCCGTGATTACAGCTATTCCCGTTGTAGACCAGGTAGCTGATATACGCGATATAGTCGCCATTGTCAAGCAAATGGTTTGGGAAAAGCGAAATGATATTGCTACCTGGTTTGCCTTATTTATCACCGTCATCGGGCTGATACCAACTGTCGGATCGTTACTTAAAGGGATTCTTAAAGCCATTTGGCATGGCGCAAAACTGGGTGAAATACTAAAGATATTCAACTATTTCAAAAAAAGCAATGGTGTTAAATGGCTCAAAGAGCTTAGAGCAGGAAAGCTCAAGCGCTATGCACAACAAGCCGCAGACAATGCACATAAATTATTCGATGCATTGAGTGAAAAACTTATCCAGCTAAAAGCGTATGTGCCTAAAGCCATGTCAGACACCCACAAAGCTTTGGATGATACGCTAAGCAGGCTGGGAGAAATCAAAGGACAGATTAACGGTAAATTTGCAGAAATTGCTGAAAGTTTGAAACAGAAACTGGGTAAGTCATTAGATGACGCTGGTGATGAGTTGAGTCTTAGTAATACTCAAACTAAGAATACTCGGAAACAGGAACTGGAAGAGCCTGTGAGTGAAAGGTATAATGATGGTGGGGTGAAGAATGTTGATGGGTTGGGGCGTGTAGAGGGAAACTTCTCTGCAATGAACCCAGGACCTTTACCAAATAACATTGCAGATACTTTTGCAGGTGGTAAATATCAAGTTGTTACACTTGAAAAAGATACGATTCTGTCACGTGCAGGCACTGCTGGCCAGCCTCTTGGCCAGTTTTTTGATTTAGATACACCATCTAGTGTGATGCAAACTCGTATAGATAAAGCCATACTGCCTGTTTGGCCCGGTGGAGCTAAATCTCCTATTGATACTGCTTTTGAAATCAAGATTCCTGCGGGAACAAAAGTTTACGTTGGAGAAGTTGGTTCTCAAGGTGGGGCTTTTGTCGGTGGTACTCAACAAATAGTTGTACCGAAGCCTTGGACCATTGATGGTGTTGAAGTAATTAACTCGAGGCTACTTAAATGAATGATATAAAAAATATTGAAAATACTTTGGTAAAAATGATTGATTTATTAAGGCTTAGCGGAGTCGATAATTGGGCTGACGCATTAAAATTAATTAGCCAAGAGTTGGCTACTCGGCCTAAACAAGTAGCTAGTAAGATTCTATCTATGTATGGAGGGATGGGGTCGCTAAATGATGTGATTCTTTATCGTGATGGACAACCACTATCAAAGGAAAATACGGAATTTGACGATTTGAGAACAAGCCTTTATGATCTGTGTCAAAAATTAGCCCGGTTGGGCTGCCGATAGAATGACCCCGGGATCTTCGTACGAGCTGCCCAAACACAAAACCCGAATGAGCATCAAGTCAAAAACCACAGAAGACCAGGGTCAGGTCTTTATTATTGCAGCAAATATAAAGACCTGAACCTAATATCCCGCAATATAAAGTACTAAAAGATATCCCAGCAGATGTTGGAAAAATAGAACCTTGGTTCGGAGAAGTCGGAAATGGAACGCAGTATATGTCTGATCTTCCTGTTAATAAACTTGTAAAAGATGGATTCTTAGAAATTATTGGTGGTGGTTAAATGAAACTTCAGGAGTTAAAAAAAGCAGTTCACGAACTTTACGTCTTTGATGAACTTCTTATACTTGGAACACATGGCAACGATGGTGAAACAAGCATCATAGAAGAAAATTCATCTTGGGTCGTCTCCAGCTATCAAAGAGGTAATCGTCAAGTTGATAAGGTTTTTAGTAGCGAAGAAGAAGCCTGTGATTATGTTTATACAAAATTCAAAAACATAGAAGATAATAACTTTAATTGTATAGTTTCACCACGTTATACCTGATTTAAAAATTTAAAAGGACAGCCCTGATAACATATTAAAATCTTTTACGACAAAGGAGTTAATATGTCCCAAGGCTATCACACGAATGCAAAAACGAAT
>JAKIUK010000086.1 GCA_021647585.1 Methylococcaceae bacterium | reverse complement strand
GAACACCCTTTGAAGCTCTTCAATGTTGGTATAGAATAGATCCTGAAATCTTTAGAAAATCACCCGATATGTTTCGGGCTGACCTTTTAAAAAATCATGGTACAACGTAGTGAAACCTGACAAATAATCACTAATGAAATCGTTATTTAACTCAATCGATAATCTGTCTAAACATACTCAGGATGGTAGTTCAGAGCCAACCTATACGCTGGGGCCTTTAGAATCTGGCCCGCCTTGCTGCAATCCTGAACCTATTCTTAGTATTAAAAACTTATCTTTGCATTATGCTGAAAAAACGGCGCTGGAAAATGTGTCGCTGGATATTTATCAAGGCTGTATTACCGCACTTATTGGACCGTCTGGGTGTGGGAAAACCAGCTTTTTATCAGCTTTAAATCGTTTAACTGACATGATTCCAGGTTGTCGAGTGTCAGGAACCATTAGTTTTAATAATAATGACTTGTTAGATTCTGCATTAAACACGCAACATTTACGCCGTGACATAGGTATGATTTTTCAAAAGCCAGTACCATTCCCTTTATCAGTCCGTCGGAATATTGAATTGCCATTACGTGAACATGGCATGCAAAAACAAACTGAATTAGACCAACGTGTGGAACAGGTATTACACGATGTAGGATTGTGGAACGAAGTTAAAGACCGTCTGGATACACCCGCGCAAGCCTTGTCAGGTGGACAGCAACAACGTTTATGTATCGCCAGAGCATTGGCTTTAAAACCTAAAGTATTGTTGATGGATGAACCATGCAGTGCTTTAGATCCAATTTCATCAGGGGTTGTGGAAGATCTGATTCAAAGTCTGCGAGGACGATATACTGTGGTGATTGTTACTCATAATCTGGCTCAGGCTCAACGTATCGCGAATTATGCAGGATTTTTCTGGGTGAAAGGTCAGGCCGGTAGTTTGATTGAATTTGGAAAATGTCAGCAAATTTTTGAATCACCACAACATGAACTGACGGCTGCTTATGTTAATGGCAGTAGAGGTTAGAATCAATAGAGATGCCCCACAATACTAGGAGAAAATCATACCAGAATGTTACCAATCCATCATCGTTAATGCGCCAATAGCCAAAGTCTGGAATATCATTAAGGATTTTCATAATATGTCCTGGGCTAGTAATATCATAGAAAACTGTGAAGCAGTGGGAGATCACAGTGGTACTGAAGTTGGTGCCAAGCGCATATTGAATGGTGCTTTTCACGAAACATTGCTCGAATTAAATGAACATGAGCACAGAATCCGTTATTCTATTGATGATGGACCGTCACCTGTTTCAGTCAATGAAGTAAAAAATTATATAGGACAGGTACAGCTAAAATCGATTACTTTAAATGATGCGACCTTCGTGGAATGGAGTTCGGCTTGGGAATCTACATCTGAGGAAGCGCGTGATTTTTGCCATCAAATTTATGTTGCTTTGTTAAAGGCATTAGCCGAACAATTTAATTCTAATTGATCTGAAACTTAACCCATCTTCGTGACTTTAATATCGCTAAGACATTGATTTGTCGTTAGCAGTGATTTTCTGTCCAAAAAAGTCTTTTAAAATCAATGGTATTTTCTTGAATGTTTTTGTAGTGCCAACGGGACAGTTTTGAAAAAACCAAACTATTGATTTATAAGAATAGTATCTATAAAAGTCAAGAAAATGGGGCGCGAAGGTACGTCTGTTTGTTTTGGTTTTCTACCTTAATAGTAGCAAGGGCTTGTTCGTATTAACCAACATTTTATGGGTAAAACTGCCGAGTAACATATCGTGTAGGCGAGAATGACTAAAGGCACCCATAACGGTTAAATCAATATCATATTTTTCTTGATAAGCACATAACTCATGCTCGGCTTTGCCTGTTAATTTAGCTGATATCACTTCAATATTATCTGCTTCCTTTAATTTATTAGTAGCTTGCTCAAGTAGTTTTGCCGCTGTATTCTCATTATTATTGACGCAGACTAGGTGGCAGATTAGACCTTTATATAGAGGGCTGGATGCTACCATATCAACGGCTTTATCTGAGGCAGGACTGCCATCATAAGCAATCATGATACGATCGGGTGTTTTAAAGGCGCCGTTAACAATTAGGATGGGGCGGTGCAGGGAACGTATCACGGCCTCTAGTTTAGCACCTATTTGATTTTCATGATTTTCATGGACTTGACCGCGCAAGCCGAGAACTAAAACTCGAATGCTGTCTTCAAGGTCTATCACAGCTTCAATTAAATCACCGTGACGTTGAGTACAGCTAAGATCGCTTGTTGCTTTTTTTTCTATATGTTCCTTAGCAGCTTGCAGTATCAGTTTACCTTGTTGCAACTTTAATTTGCTTTGCTGCTGTTCAAGGCTGGTAATTTCTTCCAGTAAATGTTCCTGTGCACCTAAACCGATGCTTCCTGAAAAATCTGAAGTGACTGATGTTTCATGATGATGATTTATGGTGTGCAAAAGTTTTAATGGTGCTTCAACTTTTTGCGAAATCCAGGCCGCATAATCACAGACCGATTCAGTGAGAGCCGAGCCGTCAATGCAGGCAAATACTTGTGCTTGTTTAGTAGTCATTAGTGACCTCCCATTACTTTTTCAATTTCATCAGGATTATCATGTATGCCAAAACGGTCAATAATTGTTGAGCTGGCTTCATTTTGACCGATTAATTCAACATCTGCACCTTCTCTACGGAACTTTATCACGACTTTATCTAAAGCCGAAACAGCAGATATATCCCAGAAATGTGCGTGCGTTAAATCTATAATGACTTTATCAACAGCTTCTTTGAAATCAAAATTGGCAACAAAACGATCTGCAGAATTAAAGAAAATTTGTCCATGAATATGATAAATACGCGTTTCTGAAACATCATCCATAACAGAACCGACATACATGAAATGACTGATTTTGTTTGCAAAGAATAATGCGGCTAGCAAAACACCAACAAAAACACCCAATGCCAGGTTGTGAGTCCACACTACAACAATGACCGTTGACAGCATTATTATATTTGCCGACAGAGGGTGTTGTTTTAAATGAATAATTGATTCCCAGCTAAAGGTACCAATAGATACCATAATCATTACTGCAACAAGTGCAGCCATCGGTATTTGTTTGATCCATTGGTCCAGAAATACTACCATAATCAATAAAAAACAGCCGGCAACCATAGTAGATAAACGTCCACGTCCCCCTGATTTAACGTTAATGATAGATTGTCCTATCATTGCACAACCCGCCATGCCGCCCATCAAGCCAGCACCAATATTGGCAATGCCTTGCCCTTTACATTCACGGTTTTTGTCACTGCTGGTATCCGTTAAATCATCGATAATGGTGGCTGTCATTAATGATTCAAGTAAACCAACAATAGCAAGTGGAACTGAATAAGGTAAAATGATTTGTAGCGTTTCCCAATTTATCGGTACTTCAGGCCAAAGAAAAATCGGTAAAGTATCCGGCAATTCACCCATATCGCCTACGGTACGAATATCAAGTTGAAGGTACATGGCGATACCCGTTAATACAACTATGCAAACTAATGGTGAAGGTAGTATTTTGCCTATAAAAGGCACATAAGGGAATAAATAAATAAAACCTAACCCGGTTGCAGTCATGGCATATACCTGCCAAGTGACATTAGTGAGTTCAGGTAATTGTGCCATAAAAATCAAAATGGCCAGCGCATTAACAAACCCTGTTACCACTGAGCGTGAAACAAAACTCATCAAACTACCTAGTTTTAAATAACCTGAGATAACTTGTAGCAAACCAGTGAGCAAAGTTGCTGCTAATAAATACTGTAAGCCATGGTCTTTGACCAGAGTGACCATTAACAAGGCCATGGCACCGGTAGCCGCAGAAATCATTCCGGGACGACCACCAATAATGGCCGTAATAAAAGCAATGCAGAAAGAGGCGTATAAACCTACCTTGGGATCAACACCGGCAATAATAGAGAAGGCGATAGCCTCAGGAATTAGTGCCAATGCAACAACAGTTCCTGCGAGGATGTCACCACGGATGTTGCCTAGCCAATCTTGTTGTTTTGATAATAAGAGCATGAAAATCCTAAAAGTAGAGGGTCGTTGTTGCCTTAAATACCTAAATTTAGGTAACCGATCAGTATACCACTTCCCAGAGAAAAGGCAAAAAAACAAATAATACGTTTTTACTGAAATTGATAAGTAGTGTTTAACCGGAAAAGTATAAAATGGAAAAAATAAAAAAAACTACAACTTACTTTAGACGTTAATTTCTTCGGGTTTCTGTGTTCTTTAATTTGTAGCCACTTCACTTTTTTGTTATAACGAGAAAAATCAACTGGCCTCAATTCTTCAAATGCAAAGTTCATCTTGCTGAAAAAGGACATCCTTATTCGTAGTCCTGACGCTGAAAACAGCAAGTTATTTTAACGTTAGCACACCATACTGAACGAAGTCCAAATCATCCACGAGACTTGACAACTAATCCTCAGGGTTCAATTCGTCTGGAACAAATTCGAGAATATCACCTGGCTGACAGTCCAAAATCTGGCAGATTTTCTCCAATGTTGAGAAACGCACGCCTTTAACTTTACCAGTGCGTAACAGCGATAAGTTTTGCTCGGTAATGCCAATTTCTGTGGCAAGCTCTTTGCCACGAATCTTACGTTTAGCCAGCATGACATCTAGGTTAACAACAATAGGCATTAAGATCCCTTAGATAAACTGCTTGTTCTCGCTTTCGAGCTTGCTGCCTCTAACTAATAGATCACTCATTACCCACAGTATCATGGCCAGTGCGATCACTTTAACTTCACCACTCCCAAAGGAAACAGAGAGCATTTTCTGACCAGCAGGATGATTCATTGATAACAGCACACTGGAAAGTGAGAAGTGCAAGGGCTTGGCAAGTGCCTGTGCAAACAGCAAGATTGAAAACAGTCGTAGATCGCGGCTATTACTGTGATTAAAGAGCTGTCCTTTCGCGAAGTTGGAGAACGCGCGGCGCAAAAAGTAGAGGCCAGCCAAACCGATGGCAATATAAGAGACGGTCAACAGCCACAAACTGTACCACTGTATGTTGGAGACTGTCTGCCATTGTATCGGCAGGCCTAAGTTGCTTTTGGCTATGGCGGCAAATAACTCAATATTGATCAAAAAATACAGAGCAATAAAGGGGGTAGTAAATAGTATAGCCATACAGCCCAAGGCGATTAACCGAGAAAACTGTCGAGTCATATAAGCCCCATTTGACATAGTTGTTTTGAGATAATATATTACTGTTTTACAGCAATTAAATCAAGAGGATTATACCTATGAATCTACGTTTTCTCGCAACTAGCCTTATTACCTTATTATTATCCCTGCATTCGCCCAGCACTCTCGCGCTTACGATGAAGCAGGTTTCTGATATCTGCCATTTATCTCCCGGTGAATGCAGCGATCATCCGATTATCCGGGCTTATGTTGGCGGAGCGCTTGACCTGCTAGCAACGCTCGACGAACGGACGGATTATCTGGGAAAGGTGTATTGTAAGAAGCCAAAAGAGTTATTTGATGTGTCGGCTATCATTCGCTTTATGGAACTACGGAGCGATCAATACGCCACGGACAATGCAATGCTGGTATTAGTGCGTTACTTTGAAGAGTATAGCGGCTGTAAGCCATGAGAAAATTGCTGATGGTATTGGTCATGATTGGCATAGCTGGGTGCAGCAACAAAGCGATATACGACAAATTTCGCCTGGATGAGCGTAACAAGTGTGCTAAAGAACCCCCGCCCACTTATTTTGAATGCATTGAGCACACAAAAAAATCCTATGAAGAGTATGAGCGTGAGCGCAAAGACCTGGCAGGCACCTGTTTTTGTACTTGTCGTTCAATCCATTGCTGACTTTCATGGTGCTTGCATATTCTGGCCCATCATGAACTCCGATTCTGGCGTATCGTGAATACCCATTGTCAATGGCCAATAGAAATGAGCCAGTTTCGGGTATTAATATTGAGCCACTTTTCCAAAGAAATAGTTAGTTGTTGACTTTGAATGGGGAGAATTACCCCTTTCAAAATAACAGATAGAACAACTGGCAACAGCAAAATTCATGGATGATGCACACAATCTTGTTCTTGTTGGAGACACAGGAACAGGCAAAACACACCTTGCTTCAACATTAGGTGTAGCCGCTGTTAATCATGAAAAACGAGTGAGGTTTTTTAATGCTGTTAACTTAGTGAATCTACTCAAACTGGAAAAACAGCTAGAAAACTCACCCAGATGGATGCAGTGATCCTAGATGAACTGGGTTATCTACCATTCCCTAAATCGGGTGGAGCATTGCTCTTTCATCTCATCAGCCAACTCTATGAGTGAACCACGCTGATAATCACAACTAACTTAAAATTCAGTGAATGGGTGCAAGTTTTTGGTGATGCAAAGATGACAGCAGCGCTTTTGGACCGAATTACTCATCATTGTGACATCATCGAAACAAGGAACGATTCTTACCGATTTAAGCACCGAAAATCAGGGATAAACAGAATGTCAATAACTAACTAAACCATGTGGAAATTTTTGGACGCTGACGGGGGGTAACTTTTCAATGTTAATTGGCACCTAGTTCTTTTGTGTTTCTAATCGACCATCTCTCAAGTAAAAAATATGGTCAAATCGATCATAAATTTTTTCGTCATGTGTAACTGCCAGAATTGCGGCTTGCTGTTCAGCGGCAACTTTGCGTAAAAGATCCATCACTATTCCTGCTCGTACTGAATCGAGTGCTGCCGTGGGTTCATCTGCAAGAATAATACGAGGTCGATTGGCTAGTGCACGGGCAATAGCAACACGTTGAGCCTCACCGCCAGAAAGCTGTGCTGGAAAAGCATGTCTTCGCTGATCAACTTCCAGATACTCCAGCAGTTCAATTGCCCTTGCTTTGGCTTTCATGGAGCTAAATCCGGCAAGGTTCAGCACAATGGCAACATTATCTGTACAATCAAGAAAGGGTATTAGGTTATGCGACTGAAAAATAAAGCCAATTTTTTCCAAGCGCAATTTTCGTAAATCAGGTCGTAACCAATGTCCATCATAGACAACTTCACCATCAAGGCTGACCCATCCACTGCTGGGTTCCAAAATACAGCCAATGACATTTAACAGCGTGCTTTTCCCAGACCCACTTGGACCAAGAAGCCCTATAACCTGACCGGGGTAAACATCGATACTTACGTCACGCAAAGCATCCACTCGCGCGTCTCCTTCTCCAAAGTGCTTGGATACATTTTTTAGCTTAACAAGTACATCAGGCTGAACATCATCACTCATTATTTTATCCTCCTAATGCCGTTGCCGGATCAACTTTCAAAGCAAGCCGTACACCCAGTGCGCTTGCTAGGACACAAACAAGCATGACGACTCCGGCTAGCGCAAGTCCATCCTCTGCTTGAAGTAGCACACGGCGCGGAAAGAAATCTTGAATATTGATAATCAGCAAAGCGCCAAAACAAAACCCAATCATGCCCATTGCTAATGCTTGTTGCACAATTAAGCCAATAATGGTTCGGTCAGGCGCACCAATCAGTTTGAGTGTTGCAATCTCACGTATTTTGTCCATAGTCATGGTATAGATAATCAGTGCAATAATCACAGTGGATACGATGAGCAATAGAACAGTAAAAAGGCCAATCTGTTTACGCGCTCTTTCCACAACTGAACGTAAAAGAATATTTTCTTGTTCTTGCTGCGTCATGGCAGCTAAATGTTTCCAGCTTTGAATAGCTTTCGCAGCAATTGTGGGATTGATTTGTGGTGTAAGTCTGGCTACTACTGCATTAACGGTATCAAGATCAGCGCTTTTTTGAGCGTTTCCTCGGGCTATTTCACGACGAGCGGCCGATGGTGCCAGTTCAAATTGCAGTTCTTGAGAATCAAGTAAGGTAATATAGATAACGGGGTCGCCCCCTGATGAGACTTGTCCATCAGTTAATCCCACCACGGTAAAAGTATTGCGACCTAAAACAAGTTGCTCACCAATAGGTAGATTAGTGCGACGATCTGCGATGACTTCATAATGACTGCGGGTAATCGCTCGTCCTTTAACAATTTTATCGGGGCCACCTAACCGTCCTGGCTCATAGCCCACCACATAAAGACGTAGCTTTTTAGCTTTATACGTAGTTTCTAGTGATTGATAGGTGATAGAGCCTGCTTCTGTAACGCCATGAATACGTGCAATGGCTTCGCGGGTATCGCCAGGAATACGGGAGGATTCGGCAAAAGGTCCTCGTGATCCCGATTCAACCACCCAAATATCGGCAGCCGGTGTACGGGATATTGTTAACGCATCAGCGACCAATCCTCTATAGATACCAATCATAGATAGTACTACACCTAGCAACAGCCCTAGCCCAAGACAGGTTAAAAGAAACCGTCCCATATTATGCCGAATATCGTAATAAGCCAAATTCATATTATTCTCCGCTTACTATAGATGCTTTACGTCCTTTTCGCATTCCCTTAAATAAGTTGGTAACAACCTGCATATTTGATTCCAGGCCGTCTATAATTTCCACGCGCCCATCCAGTATTTTATGGCCTAAAGTCACCGATTGCTGTTGTAACCGACCCTTTTCTACTACCCAGACAGAACCATTAGCGCCATTAAATTGGTCTATTGCTGTTTCGGGTATTAACAACGCCTCCTCAAGTATGGCTGTCTGAATAAAAATTTCAGCTTGCTCGCCTAAATGAAATTGCTCTGGGCAATCAGTACATTGAATATAAACACGACGTTCTTCATTGACACGATCACTTTCAATATCTATGCGTACCACCTTTCCTTGAAACTGGCTATTAGGTAATGACCGAAGTCTAACTTGTGCCTGTTGTCCTACCCGAATAGAACCCGCATGTGTTTCATCCACATATGCTAATATCCAGATTGTTTTAGGATCAATAAGCGTAAAAACAGCTTCCCCAGGTGACAAAACAGCGCCCAATTCTTTATGCCTTTTAATCACTAGTCCGTCATAGGGGGCTCGTAGGGCATATTGTTCAAGCAGCTGTTTCTCAAAGTTATATTGAGCACGGGCATCGGCAAGCTCGGCTTCTGCAACCTTAACTTCACTGCGTGCAATAGCCAGCTCAGTTATAGCAACATCCTCTTCCATTTGAGTTTTATCGACTATTTCTTTAGAGATCAATTTTCGAGAAAATAAGGTCAAAGAACGTTGATTATTTTGTTTTTTTTGAGCAAGAATAGCTTTCATTTTTGGAATAGTTGAGCGGGCCGTATTCAACCTAACTTCTGCAACCTTAATACTCGTCGCTGCCTTTTGTGTTTTCGCGTTTTGCTCTGCATTTTGTAATCGGGCAAGAACGGTCCCTTTTTTAACTCTATCTCCTTGGTCTGCGTAAAGCTCGGTGATAGGCGCACTGACCTCAAAGCCTATAGAGGATTTTATTTTCACCTCTACAGTGCCTAGTCCATACACATTGACTACTACATTTTTTTCTGTAGTTGCAACCACAACTGACAGTGACTTATTTTTTAGGTAAAAAATGACTAAGATGACGGCTGCTATTACAAACACAGATAATAAAACTGATTTTATATAGCGTTTTTCCACAACAAACTCCTTAGCTAGAAATAAACATAGTAATAAAAAAAATCAATCCGAATAGTGTGGAAATCAAGGTTGTCTTCCACAATTTAGGAAGTTGCCATGCCATGATAAATCCAGAAATAAGTAAAAAAAGTAGGCCAATGGCTAAATTTTTCTTGAAGCTGTGTTTTTAAAGACAATTTTTGAACTGTTGTTTCATACTCTCCCTTTATCCCCCATGTATAAAAAGCACCCGTTACAAAAAAATATGATTGCAACAGGCAATATAAATACTGCTATAAGTACATGTACCTTCATCAATACTGGTCGGGCAATCATTGGCTACCTCCTCAAATACTCAATATTAACTAAAACTAGAAATACCTATTTATAACCGCCGAAAACTCAGTGGATTACGTACAGGCAACTAGTAGTTTGATTGCAGCTTGTACGTAATCCAGAAAAAAAGGAGAAACTTTCTTCGGTTTGAGTTCTACAGTTTAATTAGCGACCGCGTCCGCCGACACCACGATTACCATCGCTCATCCTATTTCCCATAGAATTCATATTATCGCGCATTCCCATGCCGCCACCTCTATTAGGTCGCTCATCAGACAAGTTTATACTTTGCTCTTTTGCTCGAACTTTCATACGGTCATGATTGGCATTGCGGATTTTCTCTCTTTCTTCGTCAGATCCTGATGCACGCATTTTAGAACGCATATCGGTGCGTTCTTGTTCTGTCATAAGCTGGCTGCCATAGACCTGCTCCTGTGTCTGTACTTGAGATTTTTCCTGGGTCATTATTGGATCAGCTGCCAACACTGGGCTTAGATGAAAAAACCAGAGTGGCAAAGCTAAGGCTAATGTCATTATTGGTCGAATATTCATAATAATCTCCTAGTAGATATAGGTTGGGTAAGAATAATTTTAAAGCCACTGAAACCTATTTTTCAGTGGCTGTGCTTCTAAAAGACCGTTAAATTAATTTCAACGACTTTCTTTGTTTCCATTTGTTTTTGGTTCATCTACAGTTTAGTAAATAATTATTTCTAAAGTATGTCCATTTATGGATAATTTGTTACAACATGTAACGACTTTAACTAAACTTTTATTGGTCACAGATCGCTAGTTAAAACTATGCACTTTAGTGCAAGGCTTTAGCTGCTACACACTTAATGATAAACTTTGTTCTATGAATGAACAAAGGCGAAGTGGCCACACTGTTACACGATTTACAGCCCATTTGGTAAGGGTAACTAAGTATCGTTATCCTGTATTAAAAGGTGATATTAAGCAAAGGTGTCAAGAGTTACTCATTCAATTATGTGATACTGAAGATGTTCAAATATTAAAAGGAGTGGTCAGTAAAGATCATGTTCACATGCATATTGAATACCCTCCGAAGTTGTCTATCAGTGATTTGGTAAAACGCATGAAAGGGAGAACATCTAGAATGTTACAGATGGAATACCCCGAATTAAAACGGCGTTATTGGGGAAGACATTTTTGGGCGATAGGTTATGGCGGATGGTCGACAGGAAATATTACTGAAGAGATGGTTCAGGAATATCTGGAACACCATCGTAATCCATCTAATAAGGATACTGGGAATATGATCATTGAATAATCAGATTTAGGACTTTCAGTCCAGTCACAACCTATGCACTTTCAGTGCATAGTGGTTGAGTATTTAAGAACTAAAGGATATTGAGTACGACATAGACTTCTCTCATGTTTTGCGACTAATATAAATTTGAAAACTCACCATGTACTCCGTCATAAAGATTTAGTAATACAGCGTTTTAAATTGACCGACCTCACTGCTAGCGAAATCTGGGTATTCCACTGTCCATAGAGAGTGGTATATATCTCTGGCTAATTTTTCTTCTCCGCGTATAAACTTTAAATTATCGGGTTCCTTGTCAGACAGTGTGTGAATTAAAATTTGTTAGCTGGTGAATTCGCAAAAGGATTTTTGTCATATTCCTCCCATGCCTTGACCTTGTTTAGCAACAGCATGAAAGCTTATTGAGCTAAGAGCCAATGTCATGAGTAACGCACTCTTAATTTTTTCATTAGTTTTTCCCCTTATCTCTCATTTCAGCAGAATCATTTTTGTGTTGGAATTTCATTTTATGTTTGCCCATAGCGATATTTGTATTATTGGCCTCAATTCGGTACATTTGATGACAACCCTTGCAAATACTGAGTGCTTCACCTAACTGCGTTAAAGTATGTTTAGGATCTTTAATTGATTCTGCATCATCAGCAATACGATCAAAAGCCATGTGCACTGCCTTACCTTGCATCATAAAAGTCTTAGGTAATAGTCTGCGCAACTTATTTTCTGGCTTTTTCTTCATACCCATGCCCAACAGTCTGGCCTGTTTTACAACAGTTTTCATATCATCAGTAGCTAAGGCTGCGACAATAACTTGTGTTCCTGATAATAAACTACGCATTTCAGATAAAACATGTGCTTGTTGCGCTTGGTTAAGTGGAATTACTTGTCGTTGATCAAATTTATTAATGTTGGGAGTCGAATATAAACGATTACCCATCTGTTTATTTTGTCTCTTGTTTATCAAGGTAACACCTTGTTCTTTGGCCCTTTTTTTCATCAGCTCCTGGTTGTCTTTACGGATTTTATCCCTTTCTTCAGCCGTTGCTGCAGCACGCATTTTTGAACGTAGTTCATTGCGTTCTTGTTCGGTCATCAGCTGTTTTCCATAGACTTGCTGAGGTTTTTGAGTGCTTTCTTGAGGTAATACTGGATCAGCTGCTAACGCTAATTTTGAAGACATAATTAGAGTAGCAACCAAAGTGGCTATTATTTTCAATTTAATATTCATTATGGGTCCCTAAATAAATACACGATGTTTAAAGGATATTCAAAACGACTGCAACTGAGTTGCAGTCGTTTTTTTCTAACATAAATTAATTCCTGTGACGTCCTGTCTTTGGTTACCTTATCTTGTTTGAAGAACCACGTTCAGTGGGAGAATTGACAATGGCATTTGCAGCTGATTGCTCTAAAACCGACGCTTTATACACAATTCCCATTGATTCTAATCTTCTAACAAAAGCTCTTAAATGGTTACGCGATCCTCGTAATAAATTTCCGTAAACGTTTTGAATGTCCGCATTGTCGGTTATATCAATTGTTTTTTGAAGATCCATAATATCAGTCTCTTCAATTAATATGCCTGTCAGAATAGCCTCTTTAATAGCAACATCGCTATTGGTTTTACTATCATAGAATTCTGAAAATATCGGGTTTGTAAATACACCAATAGTATCATCTACAACTGGATCTATTAGGCCGTATTTGTTGAGCAACCTTTTTATTCTATCCATGTGTCTTTGTTCAGCCGCTGCAATATTTGTAAAAATATTGGTATCAAAGTATTCGTCTAGTGTTAAATACACATCACGAGCAAGCTTTTCCTCTTCACGCATATAGAGTAAACTTTCTTGCTCCACAGTTAATAATTGCTGCATCTGCATATTTCTATTACCGTTGCCTTGTGAAAACTGTCCTTTATTAGATCCAGCATAGGCATGACTACTTAATGATAAAACCAAAATTGCTATTAATAAATTTAAATTTTTCATTGTATTTTCCTGTTGTGTTGCTGTTTTATTTTTTTCGTCTTCAGTTTAGTAAATAAGTATTGCTAAAGTATTTCCATATACGGATAATTTGTTACAACATGTAACCAAAACAAGATTATGAGTAAATTTAAATTCCTGATTGTTGACGATGATGAAGCATTGTGCGATTTGCTTTGCCAATATCTTGATAAGCAGGGGTTTGCAGTGGATTCCGTTGAAAATGGCGTAGCAATGGATCTCTATCTTAAAAAATCAATACCTGATCTTATTATTCTTGACCAGATGATGCCAGGAGAAGATGGTTTAAGTATTGCCAAGCGATTGACTAATACTTTGGATATTCCTATCATTATGCTATCCGCCTGCGGTGAAGACATAGACCGTATTTTAGGTCTTGAAATGGGTGCAGATGATTATCTGGCAAAACCTTTTAACCCACGAGAATTATTGGCTCGTATCCGATCTGTTTTACGACGGCATCATCCAGAGAAAAACAAGAATAGTAAAGATACAACTACTTATACTTTTGGAAACCATACGCTGGATACCGTAAGCCAAACACTGAACCAAAATGGGACAAAAATATCGCTGACACAAAGTGAATACCAGCTTTTGAAATTGTTCCTAGAAAACCCAAATAAAGTCTTATCCAGAGACTCTTTGCTAGAAAATCTTAAAGGTTATGAATGTTTACCTTTTGATCGGAGTGTCGATGTTCGCATTGCGCGTTTACGTCATAAAATAGAAACCGATACAACAGATCCGAAATACATTCAAACAGTATGGGGGCAAGGGTATAAATTTTTATTGATTGACGAAATAAAATGAAACTCTGGAAGCGATTAGATTCATTATTCGCTAAAACCAGTTTAACGCTAACGCTTGGCCTCGCTTTATTCATTGTAATGGCGACTTCTTTTGCCTGGTTTTTTATTTTAAGCCCTCTATCCAATAGGGCAGCTGATGACATGGCTGCATTAATCACGCTGACTAGTAAAACCTGGACTTCACTTCCTGTACAAGAAAGAGAAGCGTTTGAAAACAAAATAGCGCAGCAATACGATTTATTCTTTAGTGGTCACGATATTCCAACTCATGCATTAAATAAATTTTATCCCTTCATCCCACGGTTAGAGAAAGCATTAAAGCGACATACTGGGCAGCAAGTTATTATTAAACGTGAAACTGGAAATGAGACTCTTTTTTGGTTTGTTCTACATTATGACAAAGAAAAAGTAAATGTCGGTTTTTATCATGATCGACCAGGCCCTCGTCCTCCCATTGCCTTAGCAGGTGTATTTGTTGCGGCGGTGTTACTTATTATCTTTACCACCTTATTATTGGTTCGGCGAATAACGCTTCCTGTAAAACGATTATCTCATGCTGTTAATCAAATTGGAGGTGGAACACTTTCTACTAGAGTTCCAGAAACAGGCCCAAGTGAACTTGCCTCTTTAGCGCAAAATTTTAACCGAATGGCTAAAGAAATAGCACAGTTAATGGAAAATAGAACTCTTCTTTTTGGCGGCATCTCTCATGATTTGAGAACCCCCATTACCCGGATGCAGCTTGCTGTGGAACTATTAGATCAAAACCAAGATAAAGCGTTAATTATAAACTTAAAAAATAATCTTATGGAAATGGAACTGCTTATTCAGCAATCACTAGAATTTGTTAAGGGGTTGGAAAAGCAACAGCTTATTGATGTTAACCTGGATGAGGTTATTCGTCATATTATTGATGACTATCGCAAAAGAAATTTGATTATTCAGCTAAAAACAGAGCCTTGTAGAATGTGCAAAATTGATGTTCAAGCATTTAGACGAGTAATATTCAATTTACTTGATAATGCTTTTCGATATGGTGAAAATAGCCCTGTTACACTTTCTTGTAGGAAAAACAAGCATTTGCTAACTATCAATATTTTAGATGAAGGGCCTGGAATACCGACTAACAAACTTATGACTGTTTTTCTACCCTTTTATAGATTAGAACATTCTCGGAGTAAAAAAACGGGTGGAAGTGGTTTAGGTCTGGCTATTGTTAAGCAACTATGTGATGCACATGGCTGGAAAATAGAATTATTTCCTAGAGAAAATAGGGGAGTTAAAGCCTCCATTGAAATTCCAGTCTGAAGTTATCTGAGATTTGAAATCCCTAGTAGTCTGGCAACTTTGATTTGATGGTTAATTAATGTATTATCTCAAGTATTAATTGTAACCAAATGATATTTGAGTCTATAGCATGCCAGCCAAGAAATATAAAGTTAACTTGTCGGAAGATG
>JAKIUK010000116.1 GCA_021647585.1 Methylococcaceae bacterium | reverse complement strand
GTATCAGCTCATATACCATTCGAGCCGTTCAAAGCGCATTAATCACAGGAAAGTCCCTGGGCGAACTTATGTGCGACTTGATGGCTCGATTAGTTCCTGTGTAGAACTAATATGGAAACACTCATGTTGAAAAGTTAAAATTGAGGAGGCTTAGCCTAAAGCATGTTGGCTGATTGGCTAACCCCTTGAACTCCAGCATCTTGGTTTGGCCGTTAGCCAAAAAATACATGTTCAGCATGTTGTACAATTTGGACTTTAGGGCTATACTTGTACAATAACTTGAACAAGTGGGGGAAGAAGTGCGAATTGTTTCATTTACAGAAGCTAGAAATGGACTTAAAAGTGTTTTAGATCAAGTAGTTAATGATGCTGATTGCACTGTGATAACCAGACGTGATAGTGCAGATGCTGTTGTAATGTCATTCGAGTATTACAGCAGCTTGATGGAAACAGTATATTTATTAAAGTCTCCTGCAAATGCAGAGCACCTTAGAAAATCAATTGAACAATTTAACCAAGGAGTGATTCAAGAAAGAGAATTACTGAATGAATAGGTGTTTAGCTTGGACAGATGGAGCATGGTCGGATTATGTTTATTGGCAGGGGCAGGATAAAAAGACATTAAAACGAATCAATAAATTGATTTCGAACGTAAAACGAACACCATTTGAAGGAATAGGTAAGCCTGAATCTTTAAAAGAAAATCTGTCAGGTTTTTGGTCTCGTAGAATAGATGATACACATAGGCTTGTGTATACTGTCACCGAAACACATATTACAATAATAGCTTGTCGGTATCACTATAATTAAAAAGAAGAAATGGGTAAAGTTAAATAACATTGATATGCTTACCCTTCAATATTTTACACTGATCCCAGTTGAACATGTCTGGGGTCAGGTCTTTGGTTTATGAATCGAACTGGTAAAATGATCCCGTGATAATCAAAAGGAAAATCTATATGGCAAGATCACTTTTGCGAGTGGAGGATATACCTTAAAAGAATTAGGCGGTTATTTTAAATTGCACTACTCTACAGTGAGCGGGATTATACAAAAACCATAAATCAAAGACCTGATCCTTATTTCTTTTAGGTAAATTTGCCTAAGAAGTCAAAATCAGGACAATTATGTGGGATTACATCCCATATAATTGGGTTTTGGGATGGGATATATTTTCTAAGTATTGAAAAATAAAGGATTATGCTGTAAATTCAAATAATTATATAGATTCCCGATAATATTGTTTTGTGGGGTGATAGTCCCATAAAATATGCAGTTAGAAAAATATGAGTAATGAGAAATAAAAATTTCTATAGAATTATTTTTATTTTGGCAAGTATAGGAATTTCTATTGGTGTAATTAAACCAAATAGTGTAGCGGAATGGATAGTTTCAATTACTATTGTTGCACCAACAATCTGGTATGTATTCGTTGAACCTGACTTCATTCATCGCTGGAGATCTCGTCGTTATATTTATGTAAGTTGGTTTATCAATATAGCGAATTTAGCTTTGGTTCTTTTTATTATGCTTGTAGTTGCTCCATACCTTTCGACAGTCTTATCTGAATGGTTGGAAATTTTCAAAAAATAGAGTTGGTTAACGCCTCAGTCTGAAGCCACTTTACTAAACAATAGGGGGTACAAACAAAAACAATAGTGAAGACCATATATGACCCTATGATTTCGCTTAATAATCCATAGCAGTTCAGATGTTAACAGTACCTCCGGTGTTAAAAAAAGAAACATGGACGAATAGGCACACATTTAAAAACAAGATCAAAAGCAATTATGAGAGTAAACTGCTAGTTTATTATTGTTTATAGCGAGCGAAATGAAATTATTAGTGCGTAACTTAGATAGATTAACTACAGAAGAAGAGCTAAAAAATATGTTTCAAGAATTCGGCACAGTTCAATCTTGCAATTTGGTGATAGATCCAGAAAGTGGCTCATCTAAAGGTTTTGGTTTCATTGAGATGCCAAAATCAGGTGACGCAAAAGCCGCAATCAAAAAACTGAACAACAAAACTATCGGCAACAATAAAATACGTGTTAAGAAGGCTGGTGATAAAAATGCATAACGAATCGTTTAAGTGTGACCTCCGCTTCGCTACGGCCACTTAATTCGAACGATATATGCTCAATTAGATTCAAGTTCTGATTTTGTAATGGTGATAGCAAATCAGAATTATATTTTTCACCAAAAATAAAGAGAGCGTTATGAGTAAAGGCACAGTTAAATGGTTTAGTGCAGATAAAGGTTTCGGTTTTATTACTCCAGAAGACGGAAGCAAAGATTTGTTTGTTCATCATTCTGAAATTCAAGCAGGCGGTGACTACGCGACATTGAATGATGGTCAAACTGTTGAGTTTGAAGTGGGTCAGGGACAGAAAGGCCCATGTGCAAATAAAGTTGTTGTAGTTTAAGCGATAGCACATAACAAAAAAATAAGCTGACGGGCAAAAGCATCACGGTTTTGCCCGTCGCTTATTTAGTTGTTTGGGGTCAGGTCTTTGATTTATGAAGCGAACGGGTAAAATGATCCTGAGATAATCAAATGGAAGATCTATATGGCAAGATCACTTTTGCGAGTAGAGGATATACCTTTAAAGAATTAGGAGGTTATTTTAAAATGCTCTACTCTACAGTGAGCGGGATTATACAAAAACCATAAATCAAAGACCTGACCCGAATGGCACTTACTTAAGAACAAAACACTTTTAATTACAATCACTTACTTTGTTTTCTTTGGGTGACCATTTTTTCTAATCTCTGCTCTTGCTTCTTCTCTAGGCTTCATCAGCAAGGAAAACG
>JAKIUK010000085.1 GCA_021647585.1 Methylococcaceae bacterium | reverse complement strand
TTAAGCAGGTTCTCACCGCTTTGCCTTATGCTGAATCCGTGGAAGAAATTGAGGCTTTGTTGCCGTGGAATTTTAAAAAAACTGAAACTGCCAAATAGGGCAAGTACGTGCTTTAATGAGCGCTTACTCAATAACTTCCAACAATTCCATATGATGTACCTACTTTACATAACTATATAGCAAATATAACATACAAACTCATATCCATATCTTTCCTGATTTATAATTTTGGAACAGTTTTTTTATTTGCCAGTTAGAGCATCAAATTCGTCTAATAGCCATGGAAAAAATGAATCAGTTTTTCAAGGTGGTTTCTTAGTGGCTAAAATTTTGTATCAATTTATGGCTAGCAGGATAGGTGTTCATGATGGGGTAGAATATACACAGGATACAGCTATAAAAAAATTGAGTAGCTCAACAACTTAATTCATAATATGCTATAAACTAATTTCATTAACCTAGAAAGATCAGTTGGGCGCGAGATTATAGTGCAATCCTATCTGTCAGACGCTTACACTGTGACGGAAATCGGTAGCTTTTGGTGTTCATTATATGACTGTGAGCCGGTCTGTGCGACAATTTGAACAAGATAAACAAAGGTAATGTTGGAATGTTAGAACTGACCCCTCGACCCCCGGAAAAATTAAGGCCACATTTTTACGACGTATTGTAATGCTTGATAACAATTTAAAAAAAATAATCGTTAACACCCTTGTTGATGAGATAAAAAACATTGAACTAATTACACTCTTTGGTAGCGCTACTAATTCATATTTTGATAAAAATAAAAGCGATATTGATATTGCTTTTTTATCTCCAGATAACATTGGTAATGTACAAAGATGGAATATTCAAGAAAAATTAGCTTCACTTTTAAATATTGATATTGACTTAGTAGACTTAAAGAATAGTAATGATGTATTGCGTTTTGAAGCTATTTTAAAAGGTGAAAATATTTTTATAAAACCATCCAATAAAATGGAATGTTTTTTGGATAGCGTTTACATTAATTATATACAGTTGAACGAAGACCGAGCAGAAATATTACAAGCCTACCAATGAACGACGACATTATTATAAATAAAATAGAAACGATTAAACGCTGTCTTACACGAATTAAAGAAGAATATGTGACCTTTGAAAACGAACTTGAAAATAATTATACAAAACAAGATTCAATTATTCTAAATTTAGAACGTGCTGCACAAGCGAGTATAGATCTCTCAACACATATTATAAGAATCAAAGGTTTCGGTATTCCCAAAACCTCAAGAGATGTATTTACATTACTAGAAAACAATAAAACCATTTCAGCTAAAATATCGGAACAGATGAAAAAAATGGTTGGTTTTAGAAATATTGCTGTTCATGATTATCAAAATATATCTATCGATATTGTAAAGAATATTATTGAAAATAATTTGCCTGATTTTGAGTATTTTATTAAGGAAATAATTAATGCAAAATGAGATAGCTACTACGATAGAAATTCTAATAAAAGTTTGACCATTACAACCCAAAGCGAGTCGTCGAAATTAAATGTGTGAGAGTTGCAAGAAATTGACTTAGTGGTTAAAACTTTGTATTAATACAAGACTTGCAGAATTTAGGTGAAATAAAAACATTGCGTTGCTCAACACCTTGATTGATAATTATGATAAGAGCTAATTTCATTAACCGTCTACCCATAAAAAATATAGTCTACTGTGGGTTGATATAAAGAAAAACAATTATCATTCAAACAAGTTAAAAGTGAATATCTGACACTTGCATTTTGCTTTTGGTGCCGTTATCAGGGTAGAAATGAAGCGATGGTGCAAGCCTAACTGTCAGACGCTTACACTATGATGGAAATCGGCAACATTTTGGTGTTCATTATATGACTGTGAGCCGGTCTGTGCGACAATTTGAACAAGATAAATAAAGGTAATGTTGGAACGTTAGACCCCTTCCTTTGTTATCGCAACAAGGCTATCAGGCATTAATACGATGGAGTGGCGTAATATGAGAAATGCCTCGTGCACGTTTACCTTAAAATTGAGCTAGAGATTATTAGACGTCTAATAAATAAAGCGACATATGACGCGTTATTTGATTTTGCACAGAGTGGGTTGGCTGCTTTAAAAAGCTGATGTAGCAGATATTTTATCGGGTTCAATTAAAGCCAACTCACTGTTTTCTTATTAACCGACTCAATGAGGTTGGTGCGCTTTGGGTATAAAGGTCTTTAGAAAGAAAAATAGTAGGTAGTATGTTTCGGTGGAAATGAAATATTACAAAATCTCCCTCCCCGTTTTTTAAAATCATGGGATAATAAACTACTGTTAGATTGATAGCGCCTCAACTATCGGTCATTCAGTTTGGAATAACATGCACGAAAAATTAAAACATAAGAGCGTAAGCAATGATGTTATCAGTCTTGGTTATATTTGTTCACCGTTAGGGCTTAAGGATGATATTGCCTCATCAAGTTGGCCCCTTGGTTTACAGATAGCCAAAAAATTTCCTGCTAGCATTTAATAGATGTGTTTTGAAAGATGTACTAATATTGATATTTTCTATCTCCTATGGATTGATGTATTTGACAGTGTCGGTTCTTTAACAAACCTACATAGGGGGGCCAAAAAACATAAATTCAGATATTACACGTATTAAGTAGACGCGGTGAAGCGCAGAGATAAAACATGATTTATATTTTCACAAGTTGTGCATTAAATTATACGCCCAAGGCAAGAATTTTGGTTGAATCAGTGCGTGAGTTTGTACCGAATGTGCGTTTTTGTCTCGCATTGGCAGATAAGGCACGTAGTCATAATGAGGAGTTATTGAAATACTTTGACGAAGTGATTGCCATAGATGATATAGACGAAATAAATGACCCTTCATGGATTTTTAAGCATGAAATTGTAGAGTTAGCTACGGCAATAAAACCCTTTGTACTCAGAAAAATTCTTGAAAAAGAAGATTGTGAAGCAGTTTTCTATTTTGATCCAGATATAGCATTATTTTCTGATCTGGACGAAATGATTGATGAATTATCAGGAAATAATATCTTGCTTACACCACATCTTACTGATCCAGAAAAAACAACGCGAGGAATTGAGGATAACGAACTCTCTGCCTTGAGGCACGGAGTGTATAATCTTGGATATATAGGTGTGAGTAATACAATTGAAGGAAGGCGTTTTGTTGATTGGTGGGCGAGTCGATTAAAAGAATACTGCAGAGAGGATATTCCAGCAGGAATTTTTACTGATCAACGTTGGATTGATCTTGTCCCCGCATTTTTTGAGGGTGTGAAGTCAACACGGCACCCTGGGTATAACGTAGCTCCATGGAATATGACTAATCGTCATATTGAAAAAAACATAGATGGGAAATATACAGTTAATAATCAGCCATTGGTCTTTTACCATTTTACCGGTTTTGATTCGGGCGCACACCATGACATGATGTCAATATACTCGAACAATAGTCCTGTAGCTGTTGAACTTTTCAACTGGTATGAGAACAAGTTAGAAAAAACAGATAATGATCCATTGGCAGCAACCCCCTGGGCCTATGGAGTATTTGATGATAGCCAGGTAATAAGCAAATTGCAGCGGACTGTTTACCGCACTCGAGAGGATTTGTATAAAGCTTTTTCCAATCCATTTGAAGTTGATAGTAGTAATGAGCATATGACTTATAAGGCCTGGTGGGACATGATCGGTTCTAGTGAGTCAAGTAAGCAAGAGCAAGTCGAACCAGCTAAAACAATTTATCCAACTGCCAATGAATTTCCACTTCTGGCTGGTCGCCATATTTTTGTACACACTTGGAACTTTTTAGGCACTCATGATTATCGAAAGCGCGCTATAAAATCAATTATCAATACTTATCGACTATGGGGGGTGAAAGGAGTTATTTCACTGGTGTCTAGAAAGGCTATGGGTCTGTAAAATAGGATTGTATATGGTTGAGAATAACAAGACACATACTGCAGTATCACAAAGCAAGGGCGCTAATCTTGATCATGTTTCGTGTGGGTGCGGTGTCATTTATTTAGTTGGATGGGCACTCAATGGACGTGACGGTTGTAACACAATAGAAGTATTCTTTCATAAAAATGGGCTGCATGAACCTTTACTTGTTCCAATTGTATTGCAGAAACGCCCAGATGTAATAAAACATTTTTCCTTACCTGAAGAAAGTCTTGTGGGGTTTTCCGTGCAAGTTTCATTATCGAATTATGATATTAGTTCATTGCCCCCAGGACAATATACGGTAGTTATTCGGGCAACTGGGAGTGACCATTCAATTTTTGAAAAAAATGTAGGGGCTATTAATATAATTTGGCCAGCAAATATACAGTCTATTGGTTCTAGTCGAGAGGCTCGAAAAAGCTGGGCTCCTAAAAGACAAGGTTTACTACAGAAAATATGGTATGGCCGCCTGGGTTCTGATGAAATGGCAAGGGAAATATATTATAAAACTGAAGTGACTACTGGGAATATTATTGAAGCGACCCATATGATAAGTTCAGGAAATCCTATGGCAACTGTAATATCAGATTCACCAACACTAAAGATAGCCAGTTTACTTAAAAGTGCCAGTAATAATAATGGCTTAATTGTGATACTTGACCACAACTTTGGTGGCGGAGCCAATGTGTTTTCTAAGCAGACTATTGATAATTCATGTCACAATCATAATGTTATACTGCGTGTATGGTATGACCCTAACATTTCAAAACTCTCGGGAGCTGTCTATTACAATAGTGAACGCTGTAATATATCTGTAGGAGAAATCAATATACTCTTCCAGTTGTTGGTTTTGTTTCCATCTCACTGTCTGCAAATTAATAACTTATATACTTGGCCTTATATAGAATCTGTACTAGATAATATTGTTCGGCTTCGCATATTTAATTATACAAAACGATTGGAGTTTTTCGGCCATGACCATATTGGTATCTGTCCTTCAATGTTTTTATTAAACGAGAATGGAATATATTGTGGGGTACCTGAAAATGTCAATATCTGTCAAAATTGTTTACAGCGAAATTCTGATTCTTTTAAGGTATTTTATAAGCAGGAAGATGTTACTGCCTGGCGAGAGGCTTGGCGTTCTGTATTACTGAATTCAGATTATATTCGCTTTTTTTCACAAGCTACATATAATGAGTATATCAAAGCATTTCCTAGTTTGACTAAGTCTTTGAATGTAGTTGTTAAGGGACACAAAGTGAAAGCTCTAGGAAACAATAAAGTAGAAAAAAGTGAAGTGGATGGCATTACACGAATAGGAATATTTGGATTTCTTGGACCACATAAAGGCAGTCGTGTAGTTTTGCAATTAGCAGAATCGATATCAAATAAGAACCTTCCAATACAAATTCATGTTTTTGGTACAATTGATGGTATAAGTAAAGCTAATCGTGGTGCCTTGACAATTCACGGTCCATATGATTGCATGAATATGGTGAAAATTTGGAATGAAAATCATCTTGATTTTTCTTTTGTTCCGTCAATATGCCCAGAAACATTTTCACTCGTTACTGCTGAGTTACTGAATATAAAAGCAAAGGTCGTAACATTTAATCTTGGTGCTCAAGCTGAGTTAGTTAATAAACATGATTTAGCTATGGTTATTCCTCTACCTCATGAAAAGCCTGTACTTAACAGTATTCTGGATGTTATAAACATTTGGAAATAGGACTGGTTAGGGTATAAAGTTAAATGTCATTTTTTGAGGCAATAGAGTCACTTAAAAAACTATCACATCGTGATGCGCTAAGAGAATGGTTAGTAATTCAGGACTACACAACAGGTGATCTAAAATTACGAGCATTACTATCATATGTCGATGACTGGTTACATCTAACTTTGGCCTCACCAAAATTTAACTTTGATCACTTTTTGTCAGAGGATTTGAGTAGTATTTTGTATGGTAAATGCCCGGTAATTTTTATGGGTACAAATGACTGGGCAATTAAGCGTTTTTTGATGCAGGAACAACGAAATACTGCACTTAATAAGTGGCGAAGCCAACTTGAAAAGATTATCCCCAGGGTATCAGTGCCGATCTTTTGCTGTATTGTGCCTGAAAAAGATACATTATTACGTCATTTTTCCAAATTTGATAATGATTCCATGTTGCTGGCACATAGTATTGATCAGTTAATGCTTGAATATAATGATTATATTGCGGGGTTTTCATATTTGCAGAGTATAACTAATGTGCCAGATAAAAGAATCCAGAACTACGAATATTATGATTCACACCTGCTTTCACGTGATTATCTGAGTATATTCTACAGTATCATACAGGGGCTTGGTCTTATTAATGAGATTGATAGTGAACGAATTATATTAACTACCGACGTGCATGTTGGTGATCTTGCTAGGAAGTTACATGCAAGTTCAATTACAGCTCATTACCTAGCGCTAACTTATATTGACGCGGGTGCAAAATTAGTTTCTGGTGATAAAACATTTAATAGTCCTTTGAGACAGACAAGACAATCATTCAAATGTACTAATGCAAGTATTAAGGCAAAAGTTGCAATCTACGGAGACTCTCACTCAAGTATTTATGACCAGAAAAAGCTTACGTACTTGCTTGCAAATACCTTTGAAGAGTGCGACTTTTATTGGGATCCATTTTGCGTCAATAATAAAAGGCCTGTAAGAGATGCAGATTTTGTTGTTTTCGAAGTCTCTCATCGTTTTATGACATAAACTCAACATGACCAAGAGATTAATTATACATATAGGGCACCCAAAATGTGCGTCAACGTCTTTACAAAGTGCGTTAAGTAATGTTGGAAGTATATATTATCCTCGGCATGGACAGCATCATTTTGAACATATTGCGATCCCATTAAAAATAAAGGGTCTAGATGATTGGACTGCACAATGGTTATCTCAGGAATGGGTTGATAAGGAGTTTAAAGCTTTGGTTGACGAAGTAAATTCAGTTAGCGATGAAATGGTTGTTATCAGTTCAGAAAGACTCGCAGACATAACACCTGACCAATTGCAGGAAATGATAAATCTTTTTCCATCTTTTAACATAGAATTACTACTTCTTTTTAGGCCTGTAGAAAAATATGTAAATTCAATGTGGCGTCATGCTGTTTTTAGACATGATATGTCTGAAGACTTTACTGAATTCAAGAAGAAATTCAAGTATTTTAATTCAACAGCATGTATCGATCAGCATCGTGATCTTGTTTCTGTACATTCCATTAATATAAATGATAAAGAATGGAAAAAAAGTTTGAATAAGCTACTGGGTATAGATATATTTATACCCCACGATAATGTTAGTGCCTCATTTGAATGCTGTTACTTCCTACAGCAGATGCACAAGTCTGTTGGCTCCGAACAATTTAAGAAATTCTTCACGCCAGAACGAAAGAAAGAGTTTTCTAGTATTTTTACTAGTGATAGAGATAAGTTAATTGAAGATTTTACTGTGCCCATAATAAATCAGGATAAGCAATAATTACTAATAATGACACATCCAGTAACTGACACTAAATACGGACAAATATTTTTGCCTGATAGTGAAAATGACCTAATCAGAAGAATTCTGGAATTACATGGAGAATGGGCATATCTTGAAGTTCTTATCCTGAGTTCTCTACTTAGTAATAATGATGTTGTTTACGACTTGGGGGCTTATATTGGAACTTTTAGTCTCGGAATAGCGGGAGTAGCAAACTTGAAGAAAATTTTGGCTGTCGAGCCAAGTTGCTCTTCAGGGAAGCTATTGGCAAAAAATTTGAAAAATAATTGCAAAGCACCATTTCAAACTAAAAATTGTGCAGTAGGTTTTGAACCAGGCCTGGCGCTTGAACACATACATACAAATAATAACCTTGGTTCAAGAACATACGAAACAATATCTGATTATGCTGTATCCAATACTAAAGAAATAGTTGAACAATGTACTCTCAAGAAATTGCGCGAGCTGCATGGTGATTATGACATTATTAAGCTTGATATAGAAGGTGCTGAATATGATGCATTGAGAAGCGATGCTGCATGGATAAAAGAAACCAAACCAATCGTCTGGGCAGAATGTAATGAAAGTCCAGCAGTTAGGGAATTGCTCCAGTTTTATTTGTGGGCAGAGCTATCACCAGTTTATATTGCTTACCCTGTTTTTCGGCACGACAATTTTAAAAAATCAAATCATTTGCCTTTCCCAATTGCTTATGAGGCAGCTTTACTAGGTGGGGCAAACGAAAAACTTGCAAAGTTGACAACAAAGCATCTGATGGAAGAAATCTATTGTGTACAGATAGATTCATATGAATCACTTCGCAAAGCGATGTGGTTAACCCCTCGTTGGGGTCGTGAGGAATGGACGTGCTTATCGAAATCAGAATTGATTGCATTATTAGGTCGAGTGACCCGTGAAGAGTGTTATGAAAAATTTCTTCCGCATGCAATTAAAATAGCATGATCGTCAGTTATTAAAAATACAAAGAGGGCAACATGTTAAATAAGAAAATTAACATTAAAGAAATTATGTCTGATCACAATGGTAAGATGCCTTCACATGGTTGGGATAAGATTTATGACGGTCCCTTAGTTGATAGTTCTCCCATTATTGAAGGTCAAATAGAGACGCCTGGCAAAAACAGTATAAATCGTTTCAAGCAATTATATTTACCAGTTATTGATCGCTACTTTGATGATAAAGCAAATATTAGAATATTGGAAATTGGTGCGGGATTAGGAAATGCGACATATGGATCAATTGAATTACTAAATCCAGAATTACATATCGCAAGTGAACCCTTTACAAGTTTATTAGGTACTTTGCGTAATAATATGGATTCGTGGGGATACGAATGGCCAAGAGGAATTGTTGCTGCTTATGATGCTAATTACAAAATAAATTTAATGGAAAATTCTGTTAATTTAGTGCTGGGTAATTCTGTTTTACATCATATTTTACATTGGGAAGAGTGTTTGACAGATTTGTCAAGAATTTTGGATAAGCGCGGGTTGATGGTGTTTGGCGAGCCAAGTTATGAATCATGGAGTTACATTATTACTATAATTAGAAGTCTGTTACAGCAACACGGGCGAATGCAAAATAAAACAATGAGTATCAGTCGTGGATCTGCAAATGATTGTTACCTGTCGGTAAAAAGCCATGAAAATCTGGAAAGATTTGCTAGAAATATAGAAATGCGCATTAAAAGAAGACATGACATAGAGTTTTTAGAGAAGCTAGAGGATAAACATTTATTTTCAATTCCAGATCTTGTTGAATTTGCAAACACACAGGGCTTGTTTTTCCATATTGAAAATATGAATGAAGATTTCAAAAAATCATTTATCAATAAAATTAAATCTCAATTGGAAACAAGTGATGATGTGTTAATCGCTAAAGAATTTGTGGAAAATGTAATTCCATCAGGAATATCTGATTGTGTTCTTGGAAATCCGTTTATGGTATTTTCATTTTATAAACCATAAGTATTAATGTAATTCTTTAGAAGATATGGTAGTTTTATGAAAAATAATTTGATTTATAAAAGAAATATAGGTGGTGATCATCTAAGTGATACAAACATGAATATTTTTAAGTCACTGATGTCGATCATCATGTTAGGCATCGTCATTATTGCCATTATAGGAAATAACGCAACAGCAACTACTGTGCGAGAAATGACAGTTGAAGATGTTATTCGTCATTCTAGTCTTGTATTTGAGGGTAAGGTTATCGCGGCTACTTCTAAAAGAACTGGGTTGAAAGGTCGTATACATACTTTAGTTACTTTTCAAATAACTGAAATAATTTCTGGGTATTTTAATGATAAAACATTAGTACTGAGCTATATGGGTGGAGTCGTTGATGGAGTAATGCTTCAAGTTGGAGATATGGACATTCCAAAAGTAGGGGATGAAGGTGTTTTTTTTGTAGAGAGTCTGGCGCGACCTCAGGTACACCCTTTAACAGGTTGGAGTCAGGGGCACTTTGCAATTAAAAAAGATTTAAACGGAAAAAGGATGGTTACGACATCAAAAGGGCAATTGGTAAAGAATCTGATAAAAGGGAGAAAAACGTCGAAATTTGAAATTAGCAAGGGTGTTGCAATCGGTGTTGAAGTTGGCAATAACTTAAACAATGCAATGACAATTGATGAATTCAAGATAAAACTAAAACAAATCGAGGCAGAAATGAAATGAAACAGTACGCAGGTGATTTTCTAATATTTGTCTTGTTGGTATCTCTTACCACTTCAGTTGATGCATTTCAGCTGTCAGGGCGAAAATGGAGAACCATTACAACAAGCTTCGACGTAGGTATGTCTGAGCCCTGGGATTCTGCTTTTATTGAAGCAGCGAATAGTTGGAATAATGCAACTATTTTTACTATTGGAATTAATAATAGTTTTTTAGACCCCTGTTTAGATGATAATAAGAACGGTGTGGGTTTTAACACTACGGTTTGTGGGAATAGTTTTGGCGTAAATACGTTAGCCGTTACCATGTCAATTTTTAGTGTACCCAATAACGAGTTTATAGAGACTGATATTGTTTATAACCAAAATGAAAATTGGGATGTTTATAATGGTCTTGTCCAAATAGCACCTGACTTTAGGCGAGTTTCTGTTCATGAACTCGGCCATGCACTGGGTTTAGATCACCAAACAAATTCTGCAATAGATTCAATAATGGATCCTTTTATAGGAAATATAGAAGTTCCCCAGAATGATGATATTACAGGCGTTGACAGTATATATATTAATCAATGTGATCCTGCAAGTTTTAACACAATAAGGCCAAATGAGGTAGTGCAAGGTGATCTGATTACTAGTGATTGTAAAATAAATGATTTAAATGCATCATTTAGTAATAGTAATCAAGCTTTTGTAGATCCGTATCAGGTAACATTGTCATTACCTGGACAATTAGATATAGACCTAGAAGCAACAAATGTTGATAGTTTTTTAATATTGCTTGATTCAGGAAGGAATTTTATTACCGAAAATGATGATGCTTCAGTAACAATTCTTAATGCACATATATCTCAGGTGTTAAGTGCGGGGCAATATTTTATATATGCTAGTTCATTGCAACCTGAAGATATGGGTACATATCAACTATTTATGAGTTGCATAGCCTGTGAAGTCAGTCCTGGAGATGATTTCGGTGGTGATGGAAAAGCAGATATCTTAATTAGAAATACCAGTGGATTTCTTGCTATGTATGAAATGGATGGCGCAATTCGAATGTTGAGTGCGGTAGGTGGACTTTCCAATAATTGGACTGTTGAAGGGATTGGTGATTTTGGTGGTGATGGAAATGCCGATATTTTAATCAGGAATTCCAGCGGATTTCTCGCAATGTATGAAATGAATGGTGCGATGAGAAGCCTGAGTGCAGTGGGTGGTCTTCCCATTAATTGGTCAGTTGTAGGTGTAGGTGATTTTGGAGGTGATGGCAAAGCCGATATTTTAATTAGGAATTCCAGTGGCTTTCTCTCTATGTATCAAATGAATGGCGCAAGTCGAACGTTACTTGCAGTAGGCGGTCTTCCTTTAGATTGGAATGTTGAGCAGGTGGGTGATTTTAACGGTGATGGAAAAGCAGATATATTGATTCGCAATTCCAATGGTTATATGGCCATGTATCAGATGGATGGTGCCAGCCGTACATTGCTTGCAGTTGGCGGTCTTCCCATTGATTGGAATATTGAGAAACTAGGAGACTTTAATGGAGATGGAAAAGCCGACATATTGATTCGCAATGGCAGAGGCTTTTTATCCATGTACCAGATGGAGGGTGCCAGCCGAACATTGCTGCCAATAGGCGGTCTTCCTCTGGATTGGAGCATAGTGCAAGTGAGTGACTTTGATGGAGATAGCAAAGCAGATATTTTGATCAGGAAATCCAATGGCTTTCTCGCCATGTATCAGATGAATGGGTCTAACCGAACCTTGCTTCCAGTCGGTGGTTTACCAACAGCCTGGACTATTCAACCTATAGGGCAGCCTTAGCAATAAAGAGGTGGGTTGAGATAATGTATGCAACCAGCTATATCTGTAGCAGAAATCGAACAGTTGCTTTTCAATGTAAATACTTCATATGATGTATTTACATTGAAACTAAATCAGCGTACCGTGTTTTTTTACTCAACAAACGTTATGTGGTGATTCACAAACTTTCGCTACTTTACTGGATATATTACAGGTTCTTGACAACGGGTCTAATCTTTATCAACGCCACTTGGATAATGGTTTTTAATTTCGATTGAATTAAAAATAAATAGCTATGAATCAGTAAAATTCAAACAACAAACATGATCATCATATATTCAATAAGATAAGCCGGATTCAATGTGAATCAAAAGGATACATCCATGAAGAAAAATACAAATATAGGCTTGATCATTATTATAAGTCTTATCAATATCAGTACCTCTTTTGCTATTCTTCCTCCCGCCAATGTGGGTTCAGTCCCTTTTGATCACGATAAATTTTTACAGTTTCCAGAAAGCAATAGAGCAGACACTATTGCCAGTGCTGAAGCGTATTACCAAACAGTTGATCCTAATAATCAACGTACAACGTTGGCTGAATGGAAAGCCCTAAATGGATTCGTTGAGCCGTTACCCAATACAACAGCAGGACTGGCAGCAATGGGTATCTCGCATGCCTTGTATCGTAATGCTACTGATTTAGGCTTCGTCAGAAATGTTTACATGCGCGTTAAAGCAAATGGCGATGTGGTCGCACTTCTGGAAAATTACCCTTCGTTTAATCGAACTTTAGACCAATCAGCAGATGAAATCACAGCAGGGTGTAATGTGCCATTTAGTGCTGCCTGGCCCAAAGCACAGCGGTGTACTTCAGGCGGTATAGATGCCTTTGAAAAACGAGATCTTTCGGGCATGCTGGCTTCTGTAGTGATGGAATACAGTGCCGTGACACCGGGCGGTCCAAAATTCACCCAGTTTTATGGATATGGCAATGATGGTAGCCGGGTCAGTGCGCTTGATTTGATAGGTCGAGGCAAGGATGAAGCGTCTCCGCAATTGTGTGCAGTTTGCCATGGAGGTAACCCTGGCGGCATAAATGAGACAGGACGATTTGTCCCTCCCGATTTAGCCTACGTAGGCGCAGAGGAGGGAAATTTCGGTGCTGGTTTTTTGCCTTTTGATCCTGACCTTTATGAATATCATGATCCGGGTGGCGCTGGTGCAACCATCGGATCGGGTGCCTATAGTCGTGCGAATCAGGAAGGCTTTTTTAAAGAGCTCAATCGGCTGGTTTTAACCACTAACCCTACCCCAGCGGCAAGAGAACTGGTAGAAGGGTGGTATGGTGGCGCGGGTTTGCCAGGACCATTTGACGGCCAATTCGTGCCAGCAGGATGGTCGCTTAACATCGAAGATACCACATTTTATAAGACGGTTATCGGCGCATATTGCCGGGCTTGTCATATTCAAAGAGCATTTCCAGAGAGCACGCTTAATTTCAATGCGCAAATATCCCAGATGGATTTTAATGCAGCCAATGATCTAAAAGGTTTGTTTAATCAGGTAGGCTCTACGGTTTTATCCCGCACCACAATGCCGCTTGCTCTGGTCACTTACGACAAATTTTGGAAAGATGACGTAGCGGTTACCAATTTGATTGGCTATTTATCCTCACACTTTCCTGCAGTAATACCACAAGTCGATGATGGCTTGGGTAATTTGGTAGCTGTGATGCCAGGGACACCCATCGCTATTCCTGGATCTTATGTCGATCAGGTGGTAGGAATACCCTTGCAACTTGATGGCAGCCGCAGCCTGTCAGCTGATAACTATAGCTGGTCAGTAAACCCTGCAAGTGGTGTAACCCTGATTAATGAGACAACAGCGACTCCGATATTGACTGCCAGTAATCCCGGTTTCTACACAGTGACGTTGTCGGTATCAAATAATGAAGTAAAGAATAGTTCAGGCGTTATCACGCGACCGGCCGAAACTTCGATTCCCGTATCAATAAAAATCAATGTCTCAGACTCACCGTTTCAGCATGTGACATTCGATGCTACAATTAAAAACTCAGCGACGATTGCACGATGCACGAAATGTCATTCTATACCTGATGAGGCTTCCTTCAGAACTTTTGAATTTCTGGGTGACTTATTAAAGCAGACTAAGCTTCGCGAATATGCTTATGTCAATGGCAATTTCATACCAAGACTGCTCTTCAAACAGGCGGGTTTATTAGCGGATCATACGGTAGGAGAAGGTGTTCATACTGGCGGTAAAATAGTGCATGAAAATGAGGCATATTTTTCCCTGTTAAAAAATTGGATCGACGATGGGGAATGCGAATTCGAGAGTTTATGTCAAAAAACCAGTGTGACCAATGAAAATACCGCGCTGGAAATCGACCCGCTTTCACCCTTTATGGACAATTCCTTACGCGTGACATTACCGCCGGGGATAATGCCGCCCCATGGAACGTTGTTATTAACCCCAGCACAGCAGATGGTGTACACGCCTGAGCCTGGGTTTACCGGTTTAGATCAGTATCAGTATATACTCACAGATCTGCAAACGGGATCGACCCGGCTGGTGACCGATAAAATTTATGTCTTTCCTAACCTGGAAATTATCCCTGGCAATTTGAACAAAACTTTTTCCAGTCAATTTTCGACCGTTGTCCCGGATAGTGGCTCCTTATTTCAGTTTGAAAAGGTCAATACCGATGGGGATGCCCTGCCGAACTACCTGGATGATTTCCCGAATGATCCGTTGATCAGTCGGGATCATGATGGCGATGGGTTGGCCGATGCATTTAATTTAAATATCTCCAGCGCACAGGCCGTGTCATCCGGTATAGTCATTGATCTGGATGATGATAATGATGGAGTCCCGGATAGCAGTGATGACTTCCCGCTGGATGCCTCACGCAGCGTATATATCGATAATGACCGGGATGGCATTGCGAATGATCGTGATCCATTTCCAAATGATATGCTGGGAACAAATTTTGAAGATTTTGAAACAGGGAACTTCAGCGCAATGCCATGGGTAAACACTGGTAGTAGTAATGCTGCATGGGAAATTGTACCGCAAACGAATACTCCCCCCTATTTTCCCCTGGTTGGCAATTTTTCAGCTAAGACCCCAGCCCTTAATGATAATGAGTTGGTTAGGTTAAGGATTAGTCTCACAGTTCCAGCGGGACAGGTAAGCTTTTGGTATTTTTTAAGTTCTGAGGATATCGACCGACTCCGTTTTTCCATGGATGGTCTTACTCAATCAAATTTGATGCAGACTAATGTGTGGACACGAGTCAGTTTTCCAGTGACCGCCGGAAACCACAGATTTGAATGGCTTTATAACAAAAACTCAAATAGTTCCAATGGGCTTGATGCTGCCTGGATTGATGCCATCGAATTTTCAGGTCCTGTGGACACTGATATCGATGGGGCTAGCGATGCGTTGGATAACTGCCCAGCGGTTAGTAATACCGATCAGCGTGATCTTGATACAGATGGACTGGGTGATGCCTGTGATACCAGTGATTTTGATGGCGATGGGGTTACTGATGCCAATGAAGTGGCCCAGGGAACAGACCCGACAAAAGTTGATACCGACGGCGATGGCGTTAATGATGGCAGTGATGCTTTTGCGTTAGATCCTGCTGCGAGTGTTGACAGTGACGGCGATGGCTTTCCTGATGCACTGTTACCCGGGGTTGTCTCCACCTCAAATCCACCATTGTTGCTTGATCTCCAGCCATTGAAACGAGGTGGCTTAGATATCGATGGGGATGGTGTGGGTGATAATGCGATATATACTCTGGCCGGAACGGGTGTTTTTGGTTTTAGTGGTGATGGAGGGCCCGCAACTGCCGCACAACTACGTCCTGACGGACTTGCGCTTGACGCGTCAGGCAACCTTTTCATAGCGGACTCATTTAATAACGTAATACGCCGGGTTGATGCAACGACGGGCATTATTTCAACGGTTGCCGGGACGGGTGTTTTTGGCTTTAGTGGTGATGGAGGGCCGGCAACTGCCGCACAACTAAACGGTCTTAACGGAATTGCGCTTGACGCGTCAGGTAACCTCTTCATAGCGGAATTTAATAACCGAATACGCCGGGTTGATGCAGCGACGGGCATTATTACCACGATTGCCGGGACGGGTGTAAGGGGTTTTAGTGGTGATGGAGGGCTGGCAATTGCCGCAGAACTAAACCGTCCTGAAGGACTTGCGCTTGATGCGTCAGGCAATCTCTTTATTGCGGATAGATCGAATCATCGAATACGTCGGATTAATGTGACAACGGGCATCATTACGACAATTGCCGGATCAGGTGGTTTTGGCTTTATTGGTGATGGAAGGCTGGCGACAGCCGCAAGATTATCTAACCCCTCTGACCTTGCGTTGGACGCCTCGGGCAACCTCTTTATTGCGGATACAGGGTTTAACCGAATACGCCGGGTTGATGCGACCA
>JAKIUK010000084.1 GCA_021647585.1 Methylococcaceae bacterium | reverse complement strand
CCGCAGATAAAATGAACCTTGCTAAAAAGCAATTATTTAAACAAATATATGAACAGAAAAAAGCCTGATTTTTAGGGCTGGAATAATAAGGACTGTTCAGACTCATTTGTTAATTGGAAAATACTGAAGCTAGTTTCAGTCGTATCACTCAATAGATTCTAACTTAACCGGAATATTTAATTGTTTTCCTTTTTCTTTCAACACGTTGGTCGCTGTATGCTTATTGACATGCGTTGTCACATACCAGCCATCACATAACTTTTGTGTCTGGTAGCCGCCATGAACTGATGTTCTAGCGATTAAGGGTACTTTGGTGACCATCATATTTAATTTTGCAACTTTATCAAAACCAAAGACACGCACAGTTTTCAAAAAAGTCTGCGCAATAGTTGTTTCTTCAATGATTTGCCCAGCTATTTTCACTCTTAAACGACGACTAGGTTTCCGTGTCCTGTTTTTATTAAGTTTACGAAAATTCCCTTTATCCACTGGACGATTATTATAATTGGCATCGAAGTTATTCACTGTGGTTTTGATGTCTGCATCTAACGCCTGCAGTTTACGGCATAATTCATTAATACTTGCCACTTGGTTAAAATCACCCATTAAATTGGCTTCAGCACCTGCTATTTTTAGATCATCGGTAGCATGATGTAGCGTTACAAATAATTCGGTAAATTTACTTGTTACAGCTTCTGGTAATTTGTTCATGGCAACTCTTCTGAGTGGTTTTCTGTGTTAATCTCAACTTGGTGTTTAGTATCCACTAAAGCTGCGGTTAAGTAATGGGAGAACTGTGGGAGTTTTTTATCAGAAAAGTATACGTCAGCCTAAAATAGATTTTAAATTCCTCCATGCTATGGAATTTATGAAAATAGAAGGTAAAATCGCATCCTATTTACTTGAGTCTGTTGATGAAGAGAGTAACAAAAAGTGCTAATAACCCTTACCATTCAGATCGCTAAAAAGCATCGTGCTACTTCGTTATATAGTTAACAGCAGGGGCGCGGAACGATATTATACCTTTATAAAAGGTGATTTTGACTGATCGTTATGGGGCGGTGACGGGTTTTCACTGTACAATTTGGTTTCGACTAATGTCAAATATGTTAAATTTGGTTTGAGGCACTGTAAATTATTAGAAAAAAAACCAGATAAAATTTATCTGGCTTTATTTGGCGTTGTTACTTTAAACTCCTGTAAAAGAATGCTGAGATCACAAACACACTTTCCAGAAGCGCTTGAGAAACTATCGCTTTTTCTTTTTTTGCTTTTCCTTTAGCCTTTCGTATGCTCTTTTATTTCCCAGCCCGGTGCTTGATAATATCATCGACTACGGAAGGGTCTGCCAGGGTGGATGTATCACCTAAATTATCAATTTCATTAGCAGCAATTTTTCGTAAAATACGACGCATAATCTTGCCAGAACGCGTTTTTGGCAGATCGGGTGCCCATTGAATAACATCAGGTGAGGCAATAGGACCAATTTCCTTGCGAACTAATTTGACCAATTCTTTTTTTAGTTCATCTGTCGCTTCAACCCCAATGTTCAAGGTGACGTAAGCATAGATTCCCTGACCTTTAATATCATGTGGATATCCAACGACAGCCGCTTCAGCCACATATTTATTTAGAACCAGTGCGCTTTCTACTTCTGCCGTTCCCATTCGGTGACCAGATACATTGATTACATCATCGACACGTCCAGTAATCCAGTAATAGCCATCTTTATCGCGGCGCGCGCCATCACCCGCAAAATAAAAACCAGGGTAAGTGGAGAAATAAGTATCAATAAAACGTTGGTGATCACCATAAATAGTACGTGATTGAGAAGGCCATGGATGATCAAAAACCAGAATACCTTCAGCTTCTCCTTGTAATACCTTGCCTTCGTTATCAATAATGTAAGGTTTAACGCCAAAAAAGGGTAGGGTAGCTGATCCGGGTTTTAAATCCGTAGCACCAGGTAATGGTGTAATCAGAATACTACCTGTTTCTGTTTGCCACCAGGTATCAACAATAGGGCACTGACCCTTGCCAACAACATTGTAATACCATTCCCATGCTTCCGGGTTAATTGGCTCGCCTACACTACCTAAAACACGTAGGCTGCTACGATCAGTACGGGTAACGAACTCTTCACCCTGAGCCATTAATGCACGAATTGCAGTCGGTGCTGTATAAAATATATTAACTTGGTGCTTATCTACGACTTGCCAAAAACGGTCTGCTTCCGGGTAGGTGGGTATGCCTTCAAACATTAAGGTGGTTGCACCATTACATAGAGGGCCATAGATAATGTATGAATGACCTGTCACCCAGCCTATATCTGCTGTACACCAGTATATATCACCCTCATGATAATCAAAGACATATTTGTGAGTCATGGCCGCCATTAGTAAATAGCCACCAGTGGTATGCACAACGCCTTTTGGTTTACCTGTTGAGCCGGAGGTATAAAGTATAAATAAAGGGTCTTCTGCATCCATTTCTTCAGCAGCACAGTCAGTAGAAGCTTCTGCCATTACTTGGTGATACCAGATATCACGACTGGAATTCCATTCAACGGGGTTACCACTGTTTTTGATAACAATTATCTTTTCCAGACAGGGACAGGATTTAGCAGCTGCGTCAGCATTTACCTTTATAGAAGTTGGTTTTCCTCCTCGAAAACCTTCATCAGCACAAATCAGAATTTTGCAGTCAGAATCCAGAATACGATCTTTTAGCGCTTCTGCCGAGAAACCTCCAAAAACGATAGAATGGACTGCTCCGATCCGAGTACAAGCAAGAATAACAGTAGCAGCCTCAGCAATCATTGGTAAGTATATGCAAACACGATCACCTTTGTTTATACCCTGTGATTTTAATACATTAGCAAATTTACAAACTTGTTGATGTAATTCTCTATAAGTAATTTTTTTATCATTATCCGGGTTATCACCTTCCCAGATAATGGCTGTTTGTTCAGCCCTTGTAGCCAGGTGCCTATCCAGACAATTAACGCTTACGTTTAGTTTACCTCCCTTAAACCAGCTTATTTCACCTTTTGGATAGTCAAACTCAAGAGTGGTATCCCAAGGTTTATACCAATCAAGAAATTTTGTGGCTTGCTCTGACCAAAACTTTTGTGGATTATTAATCGATTGTTGATAAAGTGCCTGATATGTTTTGGCAGTAAAATAAGCATTTTTAGCTATTTCTGCTTTGACTTTATATATTTTATCTTCTGACATTGATTAATCCTTGTTTGAGACGGATATTTTAAACTTTTGACTACCTTAGTAAAATTCCCTGTTAATTGCACGTTTATTTTTTAGATGTAGAGAGTTCCAGTTGTCTATAGCCCAGCAGATGAGGTCTTTGACTGAGGCATTTTTTAGTAAAACGGGAGGTTTTTGTGCTAAAAGTTCCAGCAGTAAAAACAATGTTTTTTCAGGTGTTTTTGTTGAGATTGCTTGTGCAAACGTTTGTTTGCTCAGTTTATGACCTTGCGGGTCAACAATAACAGGGATATGACAATATTTGGGGGTAGAGTAACCCAGTATTTGTTGTAAAAATATTTGCTTGGGTGTGGAATCTAGTAAATCAAATCCACGAATCACATGACTAATATTTTGTATGGAGTCATCAATGACAACAGCCAGTTGATAGGCAATGATATTGTCTTTTCTTTTGACTATAAAATCACCGTGTTGTTGAACCAGGCTATGAGTTTGATGGCCTTGCATTTCATCATCAAAACCAATTTCAAGATCTTTTGATTTAATGCGTAAGGCATGAGGCAAATCCTTATCTACTTTGCTTTTAAGACAAAATCCAGGATATACGGCTGTCTTGTTTGTAGATAAGGCTTTACGAGTACAGCTACATGGATAAACTAAATCCTGATTTATTAGCTGCTTAACAATACGCTGGTATATCTGCTGATTATCAGTTTGATAGAGTACAGGCCCATCCCAATAAAGGCCATAGATATGTAATGTATCTAATATGCTTTCAGTAGCTCCTGAAACATTGCGAAATGTATCTGAATCATCAATACGCAATAGCCATTTGCCTTGAACGGAGCGGGCATGAAGAAAACTGGCCAGAGCAGCATAAAGTGAGCCGAGATGTAAAGGGCCGGTTGGCGAAGGTGCAAACCGGCCAATATATTTCGTATCCGAAGTGTTCGTCAGAGCTAGCCCATTTGTTTTTCTCGAATTTCATCCAACGTTTTACAGTCTATACATAAAACCGCTGTTGGACGCGCTTCCAGTCTACGAACACCAATATCAATACCGCAGGACTCGCAAAAACCGTAGTCTCCGGATTCAATAGCTTCAAGAGATTCATCAATTTTTTTGATGAGTTTACGTTCTCTATCACGCGTTCGTAATTCCAAACTAAATTCAGATTCCTGGCTCGCTCTATCATTCGGGTCAGGAAAATTTGCGGCATCGTCTTGCATATGATGCACAGTACGATCTACCTCTGTCATTAATTCAGTTTTCCAGTTATTTAGAATATTATTGAAATGCTCTATCTGAGCACTATTCATATATTCCTCACCTTCTTTTTCTTCGTAAGGCTTAAAACTGAACAGAGTATTCTCAGTTTTAGATTCTGTCATCCACTAACTCCTAAGCAAGATCTTTTAAAAAACTGCGCATTTTTATCAGAATAGTGCTTAGATAGCAAGTAATTTGTTAATATTTCTTTGCTTTAAACAGGTAGTTTTATTATGTCACCACATATAGCACGGCGGATGGAGGCGTTTTCTCCTTTTTATGTCATGGAGTTATTGCAACGTGCAAAACAATTGGAGGCTCAAGGAAAAGATATTATCCATATGGAAATAGGCGAGCCAGATTATCCAACACCCATTAATGTGTTAAATGCTGGATTAAAGCATATTCAGACAGGACAAATTAAATATACAGCAGCTGCGGGCTTACCTGAATTACGTAAAAAGATTTCCAGTTATTATCAATTAAACTATGCTGTTGATGTCTCTCCTGAACGTATATTTGTTACTCCAGGTGCTTCGGGTGCCTTTTTGTTGGCATTAGGAGTAAGCTTAAACCCCGGTGAAAATATAATAATGGCCGACCCATGTTATCCCTGCAACAGTAATTTTGTGCAGTTTTTTGAGGGAAAAACCCAGTTTGTTAATGTTGATGCGAGTACAGGGTATCAATTGACAGCAAATTTAATTGAACAAAACTGGTCAGCTAGCAGCAGAGGAGTATTAATAGCTTCACCATCAAATCCAACGGGAACTTTAATATCCGAACTACAACTAAAACGATCTATTGAACTCGTCAATAGTCTGGATGGATGCTTTTTTTCTGATGAAATATATCACGGGTTGGTGTATGACAAAAAAGCATGTTCAGCACTTGAATTCAGTGATGATGTTTTTGTTATTAACAGTTTTTCTAAATATTTTGCCATGACAGGTTGGCGGGTAGGTTGGCTAATCGTTCCAGAACATTTTATTGATGCAGTTGAACGATTGGCTCAAAATATTTTCATATCTACTTCAACACATTCACAATATGCAGCTTTAGCCGCTTTTTCCAAACAAAATCTAGCTGAATTAAATCTCAGGACCCAAAAATTTGCAAATAGACGAGATTTTTTATATGACAATTTATTGCGTTTAGGGTTTGATATTGCAATTAAACCAGAAGGGGCTTTTTATATTTATGCAAATTGTTCAGCTTTTACTAATGATAGCTTTCAATTTGCCAAAGATTTATTAGAACAAGAGGGCGTAGCAGTAACACCTGGAAAAGATTTTGGTAAAAATGAAGCTAATTGTCACATTCGATTTGCATATACTGCGTCAATCGCTAAAATGGCGGCTGCAATTGAAAGATTAGAAAAATTTTTATGTCGATAATTCAGATTTCAGCAAAGCAACTGCACAAAAAAATACAAGGTGATGTTAAACCATTGCTGTTAGATGTTAGAGAGCACAATGAATTCGAATTTGCCTCTATCGAAGGCAGTCAGCATATTCCGATGAATCAAATTCCTCTGAGAATACAGGATATTGATGCAAGCAAGGAATGTGTTGTTATTTGCCATCATGGTATTCGTAGCCAACAAGTAGCTGATTATTTAGTTCATTCAGGTCTCACCGGTATTTATAATTTAAGTGGTGGCATTGATGCGTGGTCTGTAGAATGCGATAACACTGTTTCACGCTATTAAAAAAATAATATGTTTTTAAAAGAATTTTATTCAGGAACCAGCAACTGTATTAATATTACAGCTGAACAAGGTAGTCTTTTTGCAAAAGAAATTGCCCGTGATTTCAATCCGCTACATGATGTTGATTCAAAAAGATTTTGTGTGCCGGGTGATTTGTTATTTGCTATGGTTTTAGAAAAATATGGCTTAAATAAAAAAATAAATTTCACTTTTACTGGAATGTTAGGCCATGGCGTTACTCTGGACTTTCCTGAAACGGAGGCAGAGCAATTTGAGATTAACGGTAGTAATGATAAAACAATTGTTAAAGTTGAGCGTAGTGGTGAAAGTAGCCAAAACGAAGCAATGATTGATGCATTAATTCGTGATTACGTGGCTTTTTCAGGGCATAACTTTCCATATGTTTTAGTTCCACTAATGAAAAAGCAAAATGTCATGATCAATCTAACCAGACCCTTGGTAATTTATGACAGTATGTCACTGGAATTTAAGCATCTGAATTTTAACGATCCAAAAGTGGAAATGCTGGAACCTGAACTCAGCGTCGATGGAAAACGGGGTGAAGCACATTTTAATTTCCAGATTAAATCAGGTGAAGAAGTGGTGGGTACAGGGTTTAAAAAAATTCTGATTAGTGGTATGCGTGAATATGACGAGGGACCTATGCAGGCATTTGTTGATAATTATTTAGCCAGAAAAGAGGCCTATTTAAATGCGATGGCTGCTGAGACAGCGGCAGAATGATGTTGCATGGCATAACTTGAACAGTTGACTTATTCCTTGCACTTTTCTTAGTTTTACCTGAATTCATTGTAACTACTCAGTGTATTATTTTCTGAGGATACAGGTTGTTGCTTTATCAGGCTTCTGCAACAGGACGTTGCAGCAGAGCTTACATGGGCGTATTCACGCCCCCTTATAAATCAACAACCTGTACCCTTTAGTCTTAAACTTGCTGAGTAGTTACAATTCATTTAACATTGAATTCAGGTGGAATTTTTATCCTGCAATTAAATATATGTTGCAAAAGGTTCTACTTTAACCGTTTGACCCGCTGATATACCTTCGCAATCACTGGGCAAAACAATGTAACAATTGGCTTTGCTCATTGCACTCATTATATTTGAACCCTGTTTACCCGCAGATTCAACAAAGAATTCACCGGATTCATGTTGAGTTAAAATTCCTCGCTGATACTCTTGTCTCCCTTTCTGTTTTTTTAAATGACTTGTGCAGTTAGCACGAATAAAAAAAGGTTTTTCCCCTGATATTCCTGCTAACTGATGTAGTGCGGGTGTAACTATTTTGTGAAATGTAGCGATTACTGAAACAGGGTTGCCTGGCAAACCGAAAAAATAACAGTCTTTAATTTTTCCAAAAGCGAGAGGCTTGCCTGGTTTAATTGCAATTTTCCAAAAACCTATATCACCAATTTTGTCCAAGATTTCTTTGATGTAATCAGCCTCTCCTACTGAGGCACCACCCGTAGTAATAATGACATCATGTGTTTTTGCAGCTGAAATAAGGGTATCTTCTATAAGTTGTTTGTCATCAGCGATAATACCTAAATCACTAATGTTAAAATTATTATTATCAAGTAATCCACTGAGAAGATACCGGTTGCTGTCATATATATGTCCTTGTTTTAGTGATTTGCCAATCGGACATAATTCATCCCCCGTAGAAAAAAAGGCTATATTTATTTTTCTTTTAACAACTAAATCATATATGCCGGCTGATGCAACAAGTCCAATATCTATGGAAGATAATTTTTTCGGTGCTGATAATAGTTCTGTATTATTAATAACATCAGAACCTGCTAGCCGAATATTTTGTTTAGCTGTTGTAGTTATGGGAAAGATGATTTGTTGACCATTTCTTTCAATATGTTCCTGCATAATGACACTATCTAAACCTTCAGGTACAACAGCTCCGGTAAAAATTCTTATGCACTCATTTTTTTTTAATATCTCTGTGAAAGGTCTTCCTGCTAACGAGGTACCGGCTAAAGTTAAGGTGAATCTCTGATTGGGTTTTATGTCTGCACTGGAAAATGCATATCCATCCATTGCAGAATTGTTATCTGGAGGAATGTTTATGGGAGAAACAACGGAAGTAGACAATATCCGACCCAGTGCCTGTTTAAGTGCTATTCGTTCAGTATGATTAACCGGAGTGATAGTTTGATTAATTTTTTGTAATGCCTGTTCTATAGTAATGAGACCGTTTGTTTCAACAGCACAAGAGTCAATCATGTTTATTCCGTAAAAAACTGTTAAGGATGAAATCGGAAATCATTTCAGGGTTATTGATATCCAAAATAGGAGGGTGTTGCAATGCAGAAATTTGCAAAGCTGATAAGCTTGTAGGAAAACAGTTTGGGTTGATTTTTGAATCCGTTGCTATCGCAATAATATCGGGGTCAACTGGGAATAATAATTTTTTTTGTAAAGAAGGCCTATGGAGTTCAATTTTTGGAAATTGCTCTGTCTTAAATCCTTCAACCAAGATTAGATCGAGTTCGGTTTGATCATAAAATATTAATTGATCTTCTAATTTGGGCTCTATACAAGCACTAAATTCTGTAATTATAGCGCGTCTATGACTAGAAACTAACATGACCGGAGTAGCACCGGCTTCTCTAAGCCGATAACTGTCTTTTCCAGGTTTATCAATATCAAAGTTATGATGACTATGTTTAATCAGTCCAACGCGTAGGCCTTTGTTTTTTAATAGAGGAATCAGTTTTGTTAATAAAGTGGTTTTACCAGTCCCGCTAAAAGCAGCAAAACCCAGGATAGGTATATGAGCATTATTCATTGAATGTTTATTTACTTGAGCCAAGATGAACACTATTCTAAGGTATTATCTAATAGACCTTATAATAAAATACTGAGATAGATTGAGGAAATAAATTTACCAAATCTCCTGGGCATTTTTGGTAAATTGATTCTATCAAACCACTTAAATACAAATTATCAGTTAAGGGAGCTTTCATTGATCAGAATATTTTTAGTTTTAGCGTTGATCATTCTGGTATTTTTTGCTTTACGCAAATTTTTAAAAACATCTCCAGAAATCATATCCAGAATGATACTAAAATCTGGAGTGATAATAATACTGATTGTTATTGTGTTTTTTGCAGCTACAGGGAAACTCAATTGGTTGTTTGCTCTGGTGGGGATTTTTATTGCTTTTTTGCTAAGGGTATTTCCTTTAGTCATGCGTTATATACCGCAGTTACATACTTTATGGATGGCCTTTAATAAAAGTAAAAGTCAGTCGTCCTCGTCTGAAAGTACGAATAAATATAAGGGGAAGATGTCTAAAGAAGAGGCCTACGATATTTTAGGACTCTCGCCTTCAGCAACAGACAAAGAAATTGTCATGGCTCATCGTAAGTTGATGCAAAAAATGCACCCTGATAGAGGAGGGTCAGACTATCTTGCAGCTAAAATCAATCTGGCAAAAAAGGTATTGTTGTCCAGATAATGATATCAAGGGAATAGGAATGACAAATACTGACATTGCTATATTGGATTCAGAACGTTGTAGATCAAAACATTGTAGTAATCTAATCAAGAGGATATACCAAGGATTCTATTTCATTTTTCAGATAGACCCACTGTTTGATTTTTATTTTTCCAGATCAGTTAAAGTTTTACCAATACTTGTTTTGCTGTTTATCAGTTTTTATACAACAGGTTGTACTACAACAAATAATTATGCGCCTGTAAGACCCTATCAGCGTGATTTGGTAAATAACAATAAAATCTATGTTGTTAAAAAAGGGGATACTCTATATTCCATCGGTTTTAGGTCTGGACATGGCTATCGGCGTCTATCAAGGTGGAATAAAATTTCTCCACCCTATAAATTGCAAGTGGGGCAAAAATTAAAACTATTTGAGTCAAAACAAAAGCTTAGGTACAAAATAAGAAAAAACAATAAAAAAACAACAATTGTAAAAAAGAGAACTCCATCACAAAAAAAGACAATACCGGCACAAAAAACTTCAACAAATTCAAATGATAATAAAAAGATGTTAAAGTTGTACTGGCAGTGGCCGCTAAGAGGAAGGATATTAAAATATTTTTCTTCTGGGGGAAGTAAAGGAATTGATATTAACGGAAAAATTGGGCAGAAAGTAAGGGCTGCATCTTCTGGTAAAGTCGTTTATAGCGGCTCAGGATTAAAAGGTTACGGAAATTTACTTATTATTAAGCACAATTATATGTACTTAAGCGCATATGCAAACAATCGTCGTTTACTGGTCAAGGAAGGCCAAATTGTAAAAAAGGGACAAGTTATTGCTGAAGTTGGCCGAATGGGAGGCAAGAAAACTTCACTACATTTTGAAATTAGAAAAAATGGAAACCCGGTAAACCCACTTAATTATTTACCAAAAAAATGATTTAACGGCTTATTGCCGATTGACCTGGAGAACGAATATGACCGAAGAAGTTGTAGATATAATGACGGAAACTAATAATGGAACTCCTGATATAATTGATTTTGAAAATCATTCCAATTTTAGAGAGGAGCCTCAATTAGATAAAATCGAAGTCGAAGATGCAAAAAACACTCCGTCCATTGATGCTACACGCGTCTATTTAAATGAATTGGGGAAATCCAAGTTACTTACAGCAGATGAAGAAAAGATTTATGGTAAACGTGTTATTCATGGTGATGAAAAAGCACGTAAAATCATGATCGAAAGTAATTTGCGCCTGGTTGTGAAAATCTCTCGCCGCTATTTAAACCGAGGGTTACCTTTACTGGATTTAATAGAAGAAGGTAATTTAGGGTTAATTAGGGCTGTTGAAAAATTTGATCCAGACAGAGGGTTTCGTTTTTCCACTTATGCTACCTGGTGGATCAGACAGACTATTGAACGTGCCATTATGAATCAGACTCGAACCATTCGATTGCCGATCCATATAGTAAAAGAAATGAATGTTTATATCAAAGCACAACGGCTCCTAGCCCAAACGCTTGATCATGAGCCACGAGCAGAAGACATTGCTGAGTATTTGGATAAACCGGTTAAGACGGTTACCAGAATGTTGAAGCTTAATGAACGAGTCACCTCTGTAGATGTTCCTGCGGGTAAAGATTATGAGAGACCTTTATTAGATTCTATTTCTGATGAGAGTAGTTCTCCAACGGAAGTACTTCAAGAAGATAATATTAAAAATAATATCACTCATTGGGTTTATCAATTATCAGATAAACAAAGGGAAGTCATTTGTAGACGGTATGGCTTATGTGGTTATGAAAATTCCACACTAGAACAAGTTGCTCAGGAATTAGGAGTAACAAGAGAACGCGTCAGACAAATTCAAATGGATGCATTAAAAAGATTAAAAGAAATTCTAGAGTCAGGTGGTTATTCTTTCGAGGCAATTTTTCAGTAGTTTTAACTGAGTTAAACAGGGCAAGTACCGGCTTTAGCCGGTTTGTCCCTTGGTTTTTAGTTTTATCTTTGTTAGATACAGGCTGATTATTGCAATTGTTGCACCAAGAGTATCAGCTAACCAGTCCATAATGTCAGCATATCTTCCAGGAACAAAAGATTGATGCCATTCATCAGACAATCCATAAATGCTACAAAAGCATAAAGTCACTATACTTAGTTTCATGGTACTTGTGATGTAGTCTTTAAAAAATCTCCAAGTTAGCATACCCATAATAAAATAAGCACCTATATGATGTACTTTATCTTGATGTTCGAAAAACATTGGGGTGGAAATAACGGATCGGGACGATAGCCAAAATATTAACAGGCAATAAAGCGTTAAAACAGTTATATTGTTCAGTTTATTCATTATGTTTTGACTGTGAAAAATATTTTTACAATTGCAGAAAAATGTTTATATCATTCCGATATTATTCAGAAAATTCAGCTTACTCATCATGCTAAAAAATTAGCAGAGAGTAATCAATTATCTTTTCAATCAGCAGATTCTGTTTTAGCAATAACCAAAACAAAGTTTCCTGAGCATCCACTACTGTTGAAACCAAGAGATATGCCACGGCGTAGGCTAAACTCTGAATTAGGTAAGGCAGCATTTTTTCATGCCTTAGCGCATATCGAATTTATTGCGATTTATTTGGCTTGGGATATTTTGTATCGGTTTAGAGGGTTACCCGATGTTTTTTATCAGGACTGGTTAAGTATTGCTGATGAAGAAGCGCAACATTTTACTTTAATTCGAGAGCATTTACATGAAATGAATGTTGATTATGGTGATTTTCCAGCGCATCGCGGCTTATGGGATCATGCAGAAGATACCGCAGCAGATATTTTGGCACGACTGGCTATGGTGCCTCGTTGTATGGAAGCACGAGGTCTTGATGTAACACCACAAATGATTAAGAAATTTAAAATTCAGGATGATCAAAAAAGTGTGGAATTATTAACACGCATACTCAATGATGAAGTAGGACATGTAAAAACGGGATCTTACTGGTTTAAACTTATTTGTGAGCAAAGAGGTTTAAATTACGAAGAAAAATATAAAGAATTGATAGAAAAATACTATGTAGGAAAACCAAAAGGCCCTTTTAACAGAGAATTGCGTATAATTGCTGGTTTTTCAAATGCTGAAATCAATTGGTTGGAACAGAGAGCATGAGTAAACAAACAATAAATTATCCGATTTTTGCTTTAGGGTTTAGAGCATTTTTTGCCTTAGCAGGTTTGTTTGCACTGATCTTAATTACACTGTGGTCATCTATTTTTGATGGTTCATTAATCACCGATAATTATTTTCCTAATACATACTGGCATGCTCATGAGATGTTATTGGGTTATTCGATTGCAGTAATCGCTGGTTTTTTATTAACGGCAGTAAAGAATTGGACGGGTATACAAACTGTACAAGGCAATCAATTGGCTGGTCTCTGTTTGTTATGGATTTATGGACGCGTAGTGCCTTTTTATTCGGAATTATTGCCTGATGTCTTAATTGCGCTGATTGATTTTGCATTTTTACCTACGTTGGCTTATTTTGTGGCTAAGCCAATTCTAAAATCTGGAAATTACAAAAATTTGTTTTTTATAGCCCTACTACTTTTGATGGCTCTGGGTAATGCTCTTATTCATGCTGAAATACTGGGCATAAGCAACAGTTCTGCATGGATGGGACTTAATCTGGTTATTGCAATAATTCTTATGATCATACTGGTTATTGCCGGTCGGGTATTTCCTTTCTTTACTGAGCGTGGATTAAAAGGTGTTATGGCTATTAGAAATCCTGTGCTGGATGGATTAGCGATAGCCATTAGTGCCCTGGTATTTGGATTGCTTATTTTTGACAGTAATGGATTATTTTTAACAGTCTGTGCTGTTTTAGCCGTCGTTGCCAATTTTGTCAGAGTTGCCGGCTGGTATGTGCAAAGGATTTGGTATGTCCCGTTACTATGGGTTTTATATTTAGGCTATGGATGGATTATGCTTGGTTTTGTTTTTGTCGCGTTATCTTCAATTTCGCTAGTGCAACCTTCATTGGCTATACACGCTTTTACAGTGGGAGGAATAGGTGTGTTAACACTGGGTATGATGGCTAGAGTTTCTTTAGGGCATACAGGAAGAGTAATGAAAGCATCGAATACCATTGCGATTGCTTTTGCGCTAATTAACGTAGCAGCTATATTCAGAGTATTAATGCCTGCACTGCTACCTGACTGGTATGGCAGCTTTTTGGTGGTCTCTACTTATAGCTGGTTAGCTGCATTTTCTTTATTTATTTTTATATATACTCCCATATTGAGCACTGCAAGAATTGATGGCCAAGCTGGGTAGGATAGTTTTCAGTGCAGCTTTCAATCTCAGCTGTGTGATTTAGTAGCGGACTGAAGTCCGCTCTACAAAGTTATTGCTTTAATACTACGAAGAGTCATTTTTCTGAGTACGCTCTTTATTCCCAGCAGCTAACCATTCTTTGTTTGGTGTGTAATTACTCAACCAGAAATAAAGCTCATCTATAGGCATAGGGCGGGCAATACCAAATCCTTGGGCTTTATAACAGCCCATAACAAGTAACATCAGACCATGTTCTGTCGATTCAACGCCTTCAGCAATGACTTCACGGCTAAAGGAATTAGCTAATCCAATGACACCATCAATGATGGCATAATCACCTGGATCATCCAGCATATCTCTGACAAAGCTTCGATCTATTTTGATAGTATTGGCTGATAAGTTTCGTAAGTGGGTCAGTGATGAATATCCAGTACCAAAATCATCCAGTGCAACATTAACACCGAGTTCATTTTTACAAGTTTTTATAATATGATTAATAGTGTTGAGATCACCCAATTCACTACTCTCTAATATTTCTAACTGAAAACTTCCACTGGTCACATTAGGGTGTCTTGCCAATGATTTTTCGAGATCTGAAAAAAATGAAACTGATCGAAGATGATAGGATGAAATATTAACACTGATCCCAAGCTTAATGCCTTTTTGTATCCATAGATTAAGTTGATTTAATGCTTGATTGATAACCCAGGCACCAATTAAAACCTCCAGTTCTGTTTTCTCTATGATGGGAAGAAACTGTAATGGTGAGATCAGTCCTTTTTCAGGGTGTATCCATCGAATCAATGCTTCAGTACCAAAAACCACCCCTGTCTTCATATTCACTTTCGGCTGGTAATACAAACAAAACTCATTATTTATAAAGGCCTGTTGTATTTCTTTAATTTGAAGATGCTTCTGTATATTCTGTTGATCTTGTTCTGTATTAAACAACTGAAATCTATTTTTACCGACTAATTTAGCTTGATACATGGCCTGATCAGCATGTCGTATAAGAGTATCGATATCTCCCTTATCAGAGGGGTAAAGAGTAATACCGGTTGAGGTTGTTATGGTATGAGAGTAACCGTCAAGTAAATAAGGTTGTGTTAATGCATGATGTATTTTTTCTATTGTTTGCTTACATTGCTCATAGCTTGTAATATCACCCAGTAACAAAGCAAACTCGTCTCCGCCCTGGCGTGATACCGTATCATCTTCTTTGATATTAGCCTTAATGCGATTAGCGACTTCTATTAATAATTGATCGCCAATTCCATGTCCGAAATTATCATTAATAGGTTTGAAGTTATCTAAATCAAGAAAGCAAATGGCAAGCTGTGTCTTGGTGCGATTGCTATGAGCAATGGCTTGATGGAAACGGTCAGAAAATAAAGTGCGGTTAGGTAAGCCTGTTAACATATCGTAGTGGGCTAACTGAGTGAGCTTTTCTTGCTGTTTTTTGTTTTGAGTTATATCTGAAAATACACCGACATAATTTATGATTATTCCAGTGTTATCTTTTAAGGTAAAAATAGTGAGTAGTTCAGCATAGAGTTCACCATTTTTTTTACGATTCCAAACTTCACCTTTCCAGTGACCATGTGCACTTATCTGTTGCCACATATCAGCATAAAACTCTGGACTGTGCTTACCTGAACTCAGTATTAAAGGATTAAGACCAATCACTTCATCATGTTTATAACCGCTTATCTCACAAAATGCAGGGTTAACATCAATAATTTCATTTTTGGCATTGGTAATGACTATGCCATCATGGGATTCGTGAAATACACGTGAGGATAATAATAGTTTGGTCTCATTCTCTTTCAGTTGAATGAGCATCAGTCCAGTAATGAAAAAAACGACAAAAGCATCGATTGCCGGGGTAAAAAAACCAACGATGAGTAAATCGTTATGTATTTCACCATGTAAAATATAGCTTTGAATAATAATCAATACTTCTGAAATTATTATTGCTATTGCTACAAATACAGTAATAAAGTGCCAGAAAGGTAAGTTTTTTATATAATTAATAAAACTTTGCATTAGTAATGTTTTAAATAACGCATCATACTGGAGAATTAAATAACAAAAATCGTAAATGAATCAGTTTTCGGCAGTAGGTAGTATAACAAATTAATTTTTCTGAATTCGGGAGGTAAATACACATTCTAATATGTTATATCTAGCTCGCTCAGAAATCATACAAAGCGATCTCAAAATATGGTTTAAGTACGCCTGATGCTATTATTCGGTCTGAGTTTGGTTCAAACTTAGCGAATAACAAACGGTATGACCAAATTTTACATCATCCTAATGTTACTGAATCAGTATTTTCAGACCATGGTGGTGTTCTCGATTTTTACAAACTAAAGTTTCGGAGTTCATTCTACCCTCAAAAAAGGTTGCGCAACTTTGATTTATAAAGCCTCAAGTCTAAGTGTCTTTAGGTCAAGTTGAAGGACTTGCACAAAAAAGCATTGTATGTGTGTTTCAATGGTTTCCAGAATCAACGTAACCGCATCACCTAATATCGTTTTTA
>JAKIUK010000083.1 GCA_021647585.1 Methylococcaceae bacterium | reverse complement strand
CCTCCAACAGCTAAAGCAAGGTAATCACCAATATTACTGGCGAATATATCAATATTGCCGTCAGCATTTAAATCACCAAAGGATAACCCCATCCAGTCACCGACTATATTCATACCCGCTTGTTCGGTTACATCGGTAAAATTTCCTGACCCATCGTTTTGTAGAATACGGATATAACCAAAATCCTGTCCACCCACACTTTCAGGAAGACGAGTTCCTTGGTCATCTGCAACAATAATATCGACATCGCCATCCATGTCATAATCAACCATGGCAATAGACCATGAAGCACCTCGAAAACCCTGGATTCCCGCTAATTGTCCGACCTCGTCGAAAATATTTTGTCCTTGATTTACAAATAATTGATTATGTTCTTTCAAACCTTCAAAACCTGGAACCATCAATGCCAAGCGGTTATCAAGACTGTTGTATAGGTTTGCTACCACCAGATCAATTAGTCCATCATTATTAACATCACCGAATGAACAACCTACAGTAGTCAAGTTTCCAGCTTGCGTTAGGCTGTGACTGCTAATGTTTACAAAAGTACCATCGCCTTGATTTTCCAGCATTTGATTGGCTACTCCAGTTCCGGTGACATAGAGGTCTTTATCGCCATCATTGTCGATATCACCAAAACAGACACCTGCACTATCTTGAAATGTAAAATCTACGCCAGCTTGCACGGCAACATCATTGAAACTAACAACACCGCTATCAGAAAAAGTATTGGCATACAGACTGTTTGCCGCGCCAGGGCCGTTAGTTACATAAATATCCAGGTCTCCGTCGTTGTCATAATCAAATAAGGCCACACCAGGATTACCACGTGAATTTCCCGGGGTTAATGGCACTTGAGCAAAGGGTAACGAAGCACCGGGAAGTTTGTACTGGTCAAGTATTGCATCGCGAACTGACTTCTGACGACGATAATTAATACCCGTTGAGGGTAGGGTGGCTATATCAGTAAATTGTATGGATTGTTCATTATCATCGTCATCGACATGTTCGTAACTCGCTTCTGTCAGTATTGGAAAGATAGATAACGACATCGTTATCGCCATCATAGGTAAAATACTAATTTTTTTGTTTATCTGTGTAATGTTCATATTCTGATTCTCATCATCTATGTTTGATAGCAACTAAATTTAAGCGGATTAAATTGTTACCATTTTGAGTTCCAGTAGCAGCATTTATTGATACAACAAATGCTGCTACTGAATAATTAATCGTCTTCTGATAAATTGTGAGAATTATGATCATCCTCACCTTTAGCATATTTTTTCGAACTTATGCCTTGCCCTTCAGTTATCGTGTACATACGATTAACATCAAGATTCTGATAGCTTTCCACTACTCCTGATGGCCAATGGACTTCAATTTTGTCCACTTGCTCATGCTTATTCAAACCAAAGTTAAGCCAGGGACTTTCAGTAGATAAGAAACTTGAACCCGCTCGCACTTCTTTGGTCTGTATTAACCTATCAGTTTGCACCATCACCCGGGCACCAATACCTCCTGCGTTACTTTTGGTTCCCACAGTTTTAATAGTGATTGCATTTTTATCGTTACCCTGGTTTCGTAGTAGTACGGGTATACCCGGTAGTCTTTGGCTACCCAGGTTGCCATCAACACTTGCCGCACCTGCCGCAATAACGAGATCTGCAAAACCATCATTGTCATAATCAGCACTCGCTACACCTGAAACAAATCTACCGTTTAAATCAACACCTAACCATTCACTTTTATCATTAAAGGATTTATCACGATTATTAATATAAAGTTTTCCAGGATTAGGTACTGAGGTTAAAAAATTAAAGGGAAAACTACCGGCATAAAATAAATCAGTATGTCCATCGTTGGTGAAATCAGTAAAAGTACTACCCCAGCCCCATATTTGATCCCGTACGCCGGCAAGCATATCTACGTCAGTGAATGTGCCATCTCCGTTGTTTTCATAAAGTACAGTTGCTGTTGTTTCTGCAGGAGCCCGTGGTAACATCCCTAAATTGGTGGAAAAAATATCCGGATCACCATCGTTGTCGTAGTCGGCAATAGTCAAGCCCATCCATCCACCTTGTCGTGTTAATCCAGCTGATTGAGTAACATTTACAAAATTTAAGCCGCCATCATTTCTAAATAGTTCAATGGGACCGGGAATAAAGCGTATGTCATTACAGTTGCCAATTACAATATCCTGATCACCATCCAAATCATAATCTGTAAAAGAAGCCAGGCAACCGCCTAATGCGGTATCAATGCCTGTTACAGCACTAACATCGGTAAAAGTTAAATCGCCATTATTTAGATATAATTTGTTGCGATCCTGGCGTTGCAAAGGGATACTACCGGGTGTAGATACCAGAAGATCGATATAGCCATCATTATTAATATCACCAAATGCGGAACTGAAACTTGTGATTAATCCTGTAATGCCGGAGCTGGCAGTTATATCTGTATAACTTCCATTACCATTGTTATGATAAAGTTTAAACTCGGATGATTGTACTGGCGTTACCATGCCACCATCAGAACTTAAAAACAGATCAGGGTAACCATCATTATCAATATCACCTGCAAGCACACCGGAATTACCTAGGCCATTTTGAACCTGGGCATTAGCGCTGATATCAGTGAATTCTCCATCTCCGTTATTTTGAAACAATGCATTTTTCTGTCCTCTACCATTGGTCAGATAAAGATCCAGGTCATTATCACTATCATAATCTAACCAGGCTGCACCACTCAGACCTTCGGTTGCAACTGTTAAATACTGGAAATCCAATTCTTCCGATTCATCACTGAATTGAACACTGTTATTAATATCATATAAATTGCTATCTCCATAGGCTCGGATAGCACTTTTATATAATCTGCGCATTTCTTTCTTGGTAATCTTATTAGCGTCTTTCAACTCATTCAGACTGTTTTTTACACAATGTTTATAATCTTCTTTTGCTATTGAAACATCATCGAAACTACAAGGTATCTCAGGAAGAACCAGTTTTTCTCCACGTTTCACTTTATATAATCTGTTACGAACGCCACCGGGCCATAACACCTCAACAATACCTTTTTTGGATTTCCCCATTCCAAATATTAATTCAAGACTATGTTGTGATGCATACGTACCACCACTGAGTACCGGAGACATAACGGGCTCGCCTTTACGCGATACGAAAGAAACTACGGCACCTATACCGTCATAATTCACAACACCTTCAGAGGTCATGTTTTTTGTACCCATTAGTTTCACTGATACACTATGATTACGGTTATTTGCACTATTGAGTTCTATGACTAAGTTACCGTTTTCTGGCTCTATGCCATTCCAGGTAAATCCTTGCGTCATATCTAACGGATTAACTGGGGTGAACGTGGGTGCAAAAAAAGCAACATCATCGAAAGGCCCACCAACATAGACGGATGGATCTTGAATATAGGGTATTAAAGGGGCTGCTGCAGGCCAGTTTTGATTAGATACTGAAATAAAATCTACAAAACCGTCATTATTTAAATCAGCAACCGCGAATCCGTTAACATTACGACGAGAGTGATCTGTTTGTTGAAGCGCTTGTGTATCCCTGGACCATTTGCCATTACTATTGTTTCTAAGCACTGCTCCTGGGTTACTGGCATCGACAAAAGAACCCATATCAAGACCTCCGTGGTAAATAATATCCTGATCGCCATCATTGTCATAGTCAGTTATGGCACTACCCCAACCAAATGGAAGAACGCCAAGCTCAGCAAAGCTGTCATAAAAGCTGAACCCACCATCCTCTTGTCCTAAAAACCATCCTGTAGACCATTCCTTTAATCCTACCGGGTAATCAACAAGGGGTTGCATAAATAAAGCCATGTAATCACCTATATTAGAGGCGAAAATATCCATCTGGCCATCATGATTTAAATCACCAAAAGAGAGGCCCATCCAGGCTCCAAATCTGCCTCCATTTAAATGATCAGTAACATCTCGAAATTTTCCCTTCCCATTGTTGCTGTACATACGCAGCTTACCAACATCTGAACCTCCGACATGCCCTGGTTTACGGGCACCTTGATCATCTGCTACAACCATATCCAGGTCACCATCCAGATCATAATCAACTAGTGCTAAAGACCAAGAAATACCGGCTTCATTATTAATACCGCTGCTCAGGCTTTCGTCACTGAAAGTGTTATTTCCCTGATTAATAAATAATTGGTTATGTTGTTCCAAATCTTCGAAGCCGTGTAAAATTATTGGCAACCGATGCTGTTCTGTACCATCAAATAAATTCGAAACAGCGAGATCCAAAAGACCATCTCCATTAACATCACCAAATGAACAGGTAGAAGAGGACCTGTTGCCTCCACCTATGTCAGCTGACTCGGTAATATCGACAAAAGTACCTTGACCATTATTTTGAAATAACTTGTTTGGCATTGCTTTGCCAAGTACATAAAGATCCTGGTCGCCATCGTTATCAATATCGCCAAAACACACACCGCTACTATCCTGATTTATAGCTTCCACACCTGCTTGTGCTGCAACTTCAATGAAAGTGACTCGTCCAGTTTCAGAATATTGATTGGAATACAGGCTATTTGCCACTCCAGGCCCATTAGAAACATAAATATCAATATCGCCATCAGCGTCATAATCTAACGCTGCAACTCCTGGTATTCCTCTTGGTTTTGTCGGCGTATTAACCATGTCTGTTAAAGAATAAACACTTTGTTGTTTAAGATTTAACCAAAGTGTATTTGATAACGAAGGATGTCTTTGATAATCCACTCCGACATCCGTATCATTGGCAATATTATCAAAGGTAATTGCTTGATTATGTGGTTTTGCTGACAAATCATTACCAGTCAAAGCAAGTGATCCAAATAACAAAGCGGACAACAGGTACATTCGCCTTTTAAATAGATAAGGTGGTTTATATGTTTCAGCAATATAACTGTTGTTAATGTTGACTTTATGAATAGCCATTTTTTTCTCCGGTTGGAAATTTCGCTAATATTAAGCAGAAATTTTGTGCTGTGAAAAATCTACTTTGTCTAGTAACGCTGTCATTATTTCGTCAGGAATTGGCGAAAATTCTGCTTTACTGTCTTCAGTATGTGTAACCCAGGATGATGTATGTTGACCTATGGCCAATTTTTCTTTATTACCGTTATCAAGCTCGCGAAAATATTCATAACGTAATACAATCTGATTTATTGCGATTTCTTGAAACGATAAAGTGACCAAAATAGTATCGAATGGCATGGCATCGCGTAAATAATCGAGGTGTGCGTGGGTGCATACAAATGCGCCTAGATGTCCATTACCTTTAAAATATTGAGGTGCCACTTTGTGAATTAACCCGTCACGAAGTCGACCTTGCCAAATAAAATAATTGGCGTAATAAACATTCCCAACCAGGTTTGCATCTTCTAGTGTAGTGATAAATTTGCCACTCTCCGCAATATTAAAACCACTAGGTAAAACGGGGGGATGGAATAGACTTTTCCCTACAACAGGATCACTGAATACACCTTTTTCTTTATGTAGATGATTTAGTACATCAAGGCGTTGTTTTGTCTTGTCCAAATATGTTTCCAAATAGTCTGGAAACATAGCTGGCTTAACTTTACCGTGACCTATAATCTCAACCCAGGTCGTTTCCTGACCAACAACGGCAATCAACTTGAGCTCATCGCTTACAACCTTGTAGAATTCACAGGTCAAAGGAATTACGGAATTAAATACTTTACCTATTCTAAATATTGCAAGAATGGGTTGATATGAAAATACTTCATTTATTATTTTCAGGTCAGCCCAATTGGTGACTAAGCCCCAGTGCCCGGTAGCCAGATCATCAGCCAATTGAACACCAATTTCTGCCAGCGCTAATTCACGTACTTTACCCGTCCAGATCAAAAAGTTTGTAAAGTAAACACTTTTATCTAAATTAGCGGATTCTTTGAAGGTGGGTATAAATGTGTACTGAAAGATGTGTTGCTGATTGTCTAAATCATATACCCATCTTTCGGCACGAGTTTTTTGTATGAAATCCAAATCATTCATAATCGAGTCCTCTGTAAAATTAAAGTATTCAGGCTGCGTGTCGCTTGCTAATAGCATGTGTATGTACTACTAATCCAAGCATACGATCTTCGAATCCTGGCAATGAAAAAAGGGTGGTTATCACTTGATGAGCCAAAGCATCACCCAGAATCTCAAACACTATTCGCTGATCATTCACTGATTCGATACCCAGGGTGAAATCCCAATGACCCAGTGCCTTTGCTGCTGCTTCAGAGGCTACCCATATTCGAGTGGCTGAGTATTCGAGACATGAATCTATTTTTAATAATTTATCTATCAAATGAAGTCTTCTGCTACCTAGTAGATCTTTCCATGTCTGTAAGCTCCTTTTTTCGACGGGTTCAATATCACAGCCTTGTGCATCTGTTCCCACTACAACCATACATAAATCTTTATCGTGTGAAATTGAGACATCAATATCACGATATAAAGCGGTTGAGATTATGGGTTTTCCATTAGAAGTACGTGCAAGTTCAATCTTGATATCGGTATCAAAAAAAGTATGCTTTAGCTGACAAAGTGCTCTTGAAACCATGGGCTCTTCAAGTTCTCTGCGCTTTTGTAATGAAAGTCGCGCTATATCATCACAGTTTTCTATAGATACAGCGATCATTTCCGAAGCATATTCCCCCATTAATGAAGCAACAGAATTCGCAAGTTGTTTTTTAAGGGGCTGAACTACTGACTTTTTTTGTTTAATCAAATCATCTATAGAAGGATTATCTTTTGAATTGGGGTCATTTACTGTTCGTACCCTGTAATCAATCAAACGCTCAATGACATAACCTGAACTATTTGTGACCGTTACATCCCAGACATAGTCCTTCCCATCCTGTTGTTTAAGTGATGCCTTAACCAGCATTTGGCCGGAGCGCTGCTTGATATTCCCGTAAAATTCGATTTTCCCAATGGAAATAGGCAGCACAATGTTCGGGGTGGCTGGTAACTGGACTGATTGCAGCAATACATCGCGATAAAAAGCATCTCCAAGTAGCAATTCAAATGTATTGTGTTCAGCAAAACCATTAAGGTCTTGAGGTACATTTTCTCTTGCTACGCAACTAAAAATCACTTCTTCGTTACTGACTTTATATATACGGTCCATACGCTGAAATAATGCGCCCTGAAATAGGTAGTCACCATACAAGTCATCTTTTGGATTGATAGGCAGCATTTTGTGCGAAGGAATAACTTCAGAGTAGGGGGATTGCTGTTGTCCAAAATGTACGATTGCAGAAAAATGTACAGACTTATAACCAGTTTGTGCACAACAAATATCCACTTTTACATTAAGATTAGCGAATGCATCCTTGTCATCTCTATAAGCATTGATATGAATAGTTTCACCTTGATCAACGGCAACAACAATGGGTCTAGTCAGTGATATCTCAGAGAACCCGATAATGTCGTCAGGTTGCTGGTTGGCGATCAGGCAGGCTGTCTGAGTCATTGCTTCAAGCCCCAGTACAGTCGGAAATAAATAGGAACCTCTGAAGTTGTGATCTAAAAGGTACAGGTCTTTATTGACTGTTAATTTCGCTTCAGCGCAGAGTGATAAACCAAAATCATAATGATTGATTGTTTCTATAAAGCGGTTAGACTTTACATCAGGAATCATTTCAAGCATTTGCTGCCATGTCTGTAGACCAGCCAATGATCCAGCAATAATGACTTGCTGATGTCCAGATGATTTTTTAAATAATTGCCAAAAACGATTTACCCCTTGTACGGTTGGAATTGCACCAACCCCCGATTTATCCAGGTTTTTAATGACACCTAGGCGGTGCCCCATTCCCACTTCGCCCCAGACACTATATGCCAGACTAACTACCTGAGTTGTCGTGTTTGCAGCAGCATACTCTCTGAGCATTAGGTTTAAGGTTTCATTCGAATATGCATACCAGGCATTACCGGTCATACCCGTAACACCAATAATCGAAGAAAATCCAACGATCAATTTAGGAACATTTAAATTTTGCTCCATAATGACATCCAAAATATGACGCATTCCCATGATTTTGGGCTCAATTTCTTGAAGGGCTTGTTCAGGTGAAACCTGGTTCACCAGACGCATTTTGTTAATGCCCGCACCATGAACAATACCTGTGATAGCACCTAACTCTGTCGAAATTACCGATATCAGGTTTTCAACTTGATTTTTATCAACGAGATCACAATCATAATATCGACATTCAACTCCAAAAGCTTCAAGTCTGCGTAGATTTATTGAGATTTCATCGGTAGCCGTTTGGTAATCTTTAGTCATCTTTGAACTGCCCACAAGAGCAATCTTGGCACTGGTGTTTTCAGCAATACTCATTACACATTCAAAAGTAATTCCTTTTGCACCTCCTGTGATCAAAATTACATCTTCATTACCCCAAACAATTTTTCTTGACTCCATCATTTCCGGTTCATGAACCTTGACAGATGGAACTACGCGTTGATCTGCATTGTTATAGCCTGCTATGGTCAAACCAGGTTTTTTTAATTCGTGTAAACTATTTGTTACTACTGTTTCGCTTGCTAATTCTTTTGAAAAATCCAAAACTCGTATATTTATAGTCGGCATTTCAAGAAAAACACTTCTGGCAAATCCTGTTACAGAGGTGTTTTGAGTAAGCGGTTCACTACTCAGTTCTCCAAAGTAACCGCCGCCAAATTGAATATAGCTAACGTCAGTACAATTAAATCTTTGCGCAACTTTCAAAACGCCATGTATTTTTTCAACGTTAAGTCTTAAAGATTCAAGCTTTAATAGATCATCTGTTTTGCTTTTAGGTAAGATGGCAATTACTTTTGAAATAGCGAATTCATTAGTAGCCAAAGATGTTATGTCATCATATTTGCGCAGTAAAAATTGAATATTGTTCATTTTTCCAATTTCGTTAAACTTTGACGCAAGTGTGATTTCTTCAATACTGTCTGCCAACACTAAAATTGATTGACCGTTAAGATGAGTTAAATCCGACGCTTTACTGTCTGAGTTACTGTCGAGCTCATATTCAATGACAAAGTTTCTAACTCTTCCACTCGAGTCTGATTGAGTTACATTATTCGGCAACAAGCTATCATCAATATTTACATTTTGTTTTGAATTGGTCTTGGGGGGAAGCAGTTCAGCTTTATTTTCTACCCTAGATTGTGATGGTTTGATATTAGTATCTAAAGTTGTTGCAACAACAAGCGCTACAATTTCTGATATTGTTGAATTACTGTAATTCTGAACCTCAACAGCTTCAGCAATGCCATAGTGCCGTATAAATTCTGCAATCAGTTGTCCAGACTTTATCGAATCCAGATTTAAGTCGTCCAGCAACCGTGACTCAGCAGAAATTGACTCTAATGGATACCCAGTTAAGGCGGAAACTTTGTTTATCAACAAATCTTCAACGCTAGAGGAATTTGGTAGGGCGGTGGCTGTTTGTTCAGCTTCAACTTCATCTGCTGGTAATCCTTGCTTAATAACAGTCAAAATTTCATCAAGAGTTGAATTGGAAAAACTAGCAGGATCCAAACCTTCATTTAATTGTGTTTCTCTAAAAATCTTTCCTACTAACTGGCCAGACTTTATCGAATCAAGATTTAAATCATCCAGAAGTCGCATATTGAGGTTAATACTTTCAGCTGGAAACCCTGTAGCCTCAGCAACCAAACTGATTACCTGTTGTTCATTCGATATGGAAATAGCAATTGAATTAGAACTCTTAGGTGCGATTTTTTCAGCAATTACATTATGGACAGTTTCAAAGTGTTCAGAATTTTCTATCAGCTTCGGTTGTAGATTTGTTGAGTTGGCAATATCTGCTTTTATAATATCGGCGATAAAGTTTCCTCTCGTTTTCATGTAATCATCAAACTTCTGCTGTTCTAGATCGAAATTCAGGTTTTTCATCAACGATTCTGAAAAACTTGGTTTTTCGTTAGACGTATACTCGACACTGGGATTGGTTAATGGTCGCTGACAAGGATTTTCAATAAAGTTTTTTTCAGATACGGGTAGATAAGGTCTGACCAGGCGATTAATGAACAATAAATCAATATTTAGAGGTATACCCAAAACAAAAAGTTTTGCTACTATTTTATTTAAACTCTGGTCAGCCGATATGGAAGGCGCAACTGGTAAACATTTTCCTGGTATATTGATGTTTTGTTCGACCAAATTAGACAGAATTCTGCCTGGACCCACTTCAATTAACACATCACTAATTGCAACTAAATTTTTACTTAATTCTATAAAGTTAACTTGCTTTATAATTTGCGAGGAGAGATGATGTTTAATATCAATCTGTGCATCTAGGCATTCACCATCGATACTAGAATAAAGTGATGTCGTTGTTTTCCAGTTGTCTATCTCAGGAATGCAATCAGCAAACTTTTTTGCTCCTGATATCATGTGTTCAGAGTGAAAAGCACCTGAAACGGGAAGTAAAACCGCATCAATAGCTTTATCTTTTGCAATGTCTATGATTTGTTTTATCGACTGTTCATCACCTGAAACAATTGTCTGAGTAGGGGAGTTAAGATTAGCAACTGTGATATAACCGGTCACTTGATTAATCAGTTCATTGGCAATACTGACTGAACAATTCAAGCTTGCCATCGCTCCATCCTGTTTTCCACTGGATTCAGCCAGGATTCGCCCACGCTGACAAGCAAGTGTTAATAAGGTTTCTTCATCGTAAATCCCCGCAGCATGAAAAGCGGTTAATTCTCCCAGGCTATGACCACAAACATTATCTGGTGTAACTCCAAGCTCCTTGAGTAACCTTAAATACATTAAAGATATTAAACAAATAGCTGGTTGGGCAATTGTTGTATCAGATAATTCTTTCAACCATTGCTTACGTTGCTGATCATCGTTAACGCGATCAACATCCTTAAATATGTATGGTGAAATTGTATGTCCCAGTTCCACTGTAGCAATTTTATCTGCCATAGAAACCAACTCAGCTGCCCAGGGAAAACGATGAATTAAAGTTTTTCCCATGGATAAAAAATGTGAGCCTTGTCCTGAAAATAAAAACGCTACTTTAGGTTTAGATGAACTTGTTGCAACATATATATTTTGATTGATACTTGTCCAACTGCCAGTTTGCGGGATTTCTCCAGTCATTAACTTTTCATTTACCTCAAGCATGGCACGGGCTAATTCATCAGCAGTGTTCGCAATAATGGCTACTTTAATAAGTGCTTTTTGAACAGACAGTAACTGTTGTTGCAAAAAAGCTGAATAATCAACCAGTTCTGAAAGACTGATTAATTTTGCATCCTTAGCTTGTGCAGTAAGGGTTTGAGATAATTGTTCACGCGTTTCAGCGTTAAATAAGAAAACCTCACTGTCTTGATAACTTGCCAGCAAAACTTCTTCATTCAAACTTGGAGCTAATTTATCTAAAGATGGAATAGCAGGGGATACTTCCAGGGTAATATGACTGTTAATGCCTCCGAAACCCATCGCTGAAATTCCACAGCGCATGGTTACATTATTTGATTTACGTCCATTAATAACAGGATAAAGACAATTTGCTTCCTTACTAAACACTGGATGAGGTTCTATACACCCAGCTGTTGGCGGAATAATCCGTCTATTTAATGCGATTGATGCTTTGATAAATGCTGCAATACCTGCTGCTGCTTTTGTGTGTCCTAAAATTGATTTTAAGGAGGTCATACCACAAGCTCTCAAATCAGGGTTCCCAAAGGCGTTCATAGCTAATGCAATACCTTTTAGTTCAGTTAAATCTCCTAATGCAGTTCCAGTACCATGGCCTTCAATAAAGTCTAACGAATTTGGTGAGTATCCTGCTTTGCGATATGCTTTGATTAAAGCTTTAGACTGGCCTGCAGCAGAAGGTGCCGTGATCCCCCCTTTACCATCACTGGAAATGCCCCAGCCTTTAATGACTGAATAGATTTTATCACCCTCCCTTTCAGCATCTGCTAATCGCTTTAGTACAACAAAACCACAACCTTCACCAGGAATAAAACCTTTACCCCGTTTATCGTAGACATTCATTTGTTTTTCGGTGAGTGCTCCTGTCTTAGCAAAGCCTATCAGTTCGAATGTATCAAGGCTAATGTCAACGCCACCCGCCAATGCCATATCTAACTCACTATTAACTAGTTGGGAGGCTGCTGTGCATACAGCTAATAATGAAGATGAACAAGCGCCGTCGACAACATATCCACCGCCATCAAGGTCAAAGTAATTTGCGACTCTACCTGCAATGGTGTTTGATAGTCCACCCTGCAAAGTATCTTCATCGACTTCTGGGAAGGCTGATTTATAAACTTGTTCGCAGCTTGCAACAAAGCGGTTGATTTGTTTTTCTTCCATGCCTAAAGCATTAGCAGTCTGAAGCATGGCTTTACGAACAAATGGCCAGCGTAATCGTAGATTATTTGAACGTGTCTGTTCACCCGTTAAAGAATTTCCAAGGATGACACCTGTACCTTCATTGGGTACTGTTTCTCGCGTGTACCCCGCATCCTTTAGTGCCTTGTCAGCTGTCTCCACAGCTAACCATTGTACAATGTCAGTACCTTCAAAAGTTTTTTTAGGAATACGGCGTTTAACCCAATCAAAATTAAAGCCGTCTATATAAGCTGCCTGAGTTGAATAAATTTTATCCTCTACAGACTTGTCTGGATCATAGTATTCTGACAGAGGCAAACGCTTATCCAGCATGCGTCTAAATTGTTGTTTTTTACAAATAATATTTTCCCAAAGTTCCAATGCTGATCGTGATCCTGGGTAATGGCACCCTATGCCAACAACTGCAATATCTATATTATTAGAATTGTTATTTGATAATTCCATTATTAGCTCCCCGTTAAGCGCAAAATTAATTCCATTATTGAAATTTAAATATCAAGTGATTTTGGTTATAACTACTGATTGTTCAGTTAACTCATGCATTATTGAGTATGTATTCGTTGATTCGTCATTCAGTGTTAAAAATTCATTTTTTATTGTTTGTTTTTCAAGATGAAGAATATCAATCTCAATGGTTTTAAGCAGTGAAGTATTCACAGTACATTTGTGAAATATTCACACTACTCTCTGAAACAATAGAGATAACCTAATCTAAGTTCTTATATGTGTAGTTCAGAACTTTGGTGAAACAACTATTCAGGATTTATTGGACTTATATATATTATTGAACTGTTAAATATAGTGTCGAAGATAGATGAGAGGAAAGGGCATAATAGTTTCCAATATATGCCGCCTAAACGGATAAGCAGAACTGAATCAAACTCTGGGTAATATTTCACCATTTTTGAGTGAATTACTTTACAACAATTTTTCGTTGTAACTCATATTCTATAAGTCAATCATTCATTTCGTATTTTGTAAGATGGAACGTATCTGAACAGGCCTTAATTGGAATTATTAATTAAGGTGAAGATGGGCGCTTCGTCTTGTAAATCTACCAGGGAGATACAATGAAAAAAGAAACGAAAAACAGTTTGATTTATACGTCTATTCTCCAATCGTTTGTCATTAAAACAAACGATTGGAATAGTCAAGATGAGTATCGGACATGATAAATAGATCAGGCCAACTTATACCGGATGTTACTGTAGAAATGCTAGCCAAAAATTTCTTCAAAAACTCATTACATTATGGTTTTCAAAAACTTGACTATCTACGTTTCATAAATTGCTTAATGGACATTTTGATAAATGATAAAACCAAATTTAATTCATATCTGGATATTACTGTTGCTGCCAATTGCCCAACACATCATCATCAATATGACCAATTACCCATTGATGGAGATGAAGTTAGATTCACAACTATTGGATATCAAATAACACTATCCGAACTAGATCAATTGATACCAAATGGAGCTAAACAACGTGCGTTTAACTTAGCTGTAACTGTAAATAAAACAACAGACCTGAATTCTGAGAAATTGGATCATTCTAAAATTGCCACATTAATTACCCATCATAATAAAGCTATCAGCGTGATTGCTTATGTTGATTATGATCCTGTACATCAAATAGCAGAACTGGTTGTGTATCTGGATGAAAAGGGTGAAGAAATAAAGACGATGAAAAAAGAAGCCATTTTGCATCATGTGATGGCCAGGCTTAGCCATCAGGGAATCTGGTTTTCAGAAAATCTTCATCAATATCTGAACAGAAAAAACTCGGATATTCAAAACTGAGGTTCTTATAAAAACCATGTTGATTTAATTATCCCCCCCTAACCTTAAATGGAGATAGGCTGATGAACGAAAAAATGCGCAAAAACGCAATAACCCAAATTGAACAGAAAGTCATGCCAATACCTGAGTGTGGTTGTTGGATATGGCCGGATGATGAACTATTAAACATCGATAGCCATGAAAATACCACAGAACGTATTATTTACGATGTATATAATGGTGCTCTATCGGAAAATCAGGAAATCTCACATACCTGTCATCTTAGTTGTTGTATGAATCCGAAACATTTGTCAGTAGAGATAAAGAAACATTAAAAGGCTATGACTACTCTTATCAAGGTAGTGGTGACTGAATAAAATACCTTATCGAAAACTTCCTAATATTAAGCCACCGGCTCTGCCGGTGCGAAGAAAATAGGCGCGTAGAAAGCTACGCAACCCTTTCCACAACGCAGAAGACGAATAAAAAGACCAGTAAGATGGGTGGGTTATTTGTTGCTAGTTGCCTAAGCATCATCTAATACTCTAAACAGCATTTCTTTAACCGTTTTCGGCTCAAAAGGTTTGTCACAAATACCTGATACACCTGCCTGCTGAATATTACTTAGCCTGGTTTCGTTTTCTTCACTAGTTACCATTAAAATTGGGATAAATGCATTATCTAGTTCAGTTCTAATATATTCAATTAATTCTCTACCGTCCATTTCGGGCATATTATAGTCCGTCACAATTAAATCAAATGCCTCCTCGGATTGACTAAAAGTTGCAATACCTTCTTTTCCATCTTTTGCTTCCGTAATGAGTGTGATCCCCATATTATTAAGTACACGAATAATATGTTTTCTAGCCATTAGACTGTCATCTACGACTAATACTCTAATTGATTCTATATCATAATGGGCCAGTTCAATTTCTTCAGGATCAACAAAATCAATGGTTGTTCGTAAAGCGCGTATTAAATCAGCATGATTAAATGGTTTTGGTAGAATGGCTACAACGCCAGCCTGACGGATAGGGTCTAAAGCATCAAATCGTGTTTCACTAGAAATCAGCATGAAAGGTATTTCTTTTAATTTCTCAGAAGATTTTACTTTTTTCACCAGCTCTGTTGCAGTCATGTCAGGTAAATACATACTGCTGATGATCAGGTCAGGTTGATAGCTTGCCAATGATTCCAAAGTATCTGCACCAGAACAGGCGGTTTCTATATTTGAAATGCCTTCAGAGGATAAATGATTAGAAATAACCTTCAATTGAGTTTTTGATGGTTCAACTAACAAGATAGATAAATCAGCTACATCAATTTGATTTGTTTGGCTCATTTAGGTTGTCCTGAATAACTGTTGAAGGATTATCATATATTTTACAAATTAAGTTTTCAGTTTTTTTAACACTTGAACCAGATTAGTTCCGAGTTTTTCTACGGCGTGCATCTGGGTTGTATCAATTAAGTTACCATCTTCTGAAAAGGCTTTAAATGCCTTAGGAATAGCTTGCTGTTCTGGTAATACAGTAACACCAATATTTCCTAATAACATTCTCAAAAACACTAAACCTCGCAGACCACCCAGAGCGCCAGGAGAAGCAGCCATAATTGATGCAGTTTTTCCTCTATAAGCTAATAGAGGAGGCTCATTATCGGATTCGGCTCGAGAGGCCCAATCAATTACGTTCTTTAGCAAGGGGCTAAATGCACTGTTGTATTCTGGAGAAGCAATCAAAAACCCATCATGTTCTACTAATAGTTTTTTAAATTCATGTGCTTTTTCCGGCATACCCTGTTCAGCTTCTAAATCCTGATTAAATATCGGCATAGGATAATCAGCTAAATCTATAACCGTAACCTCGGCACCTTCATTTTCAGCGGCTAATGCAGCAATTTGCAGTAATTTTTTATTAACAGATTTTTTTCGAGAGCTTCCGGCGAAGGCAAGTATTTTAATCATATTGTAGTTTTTCCTTTGGCTTATACATATTGATAAAGCCATTACGATTGGGCATTATTATTTTAGCTAAAGAATTAGCATTTACAATCATATCTTTATTTATGATCTGATTTAGGTATAAAAGATAAGCTGTTACAGCATATAATTCATTGTTACTTAATATACCTGGTGAATTAAGGGGCATCGCACGTCGAATAAAATCAAATAGAGTAGTGGCATAAGGCCAATAAGTGTATAGTTTCACCACGTTATACCTGAATTTAAAAATTAAAAGGACAGCCCTGATAACATATTAAAACTTTCACCACAAAGGAATTAATATGTCCCAAGGCTATCACACGAATGCAAAAACGAA
>JAKIUK010000082.1 GCA_021647585.1 Methylococcaceae bacterium | reverse complement strand
GTTCCTCGAGTACATGTCGGACTCGATGTGGTGCACCATAACTTGTGAACTCTTCGACATGCCGCCAATGAAGCGTTTTTCCGACTCGCTCAAGAGCTTGTCCTAGCCCTATTTTTCGTACAACACTACCAAAACCATAACGTATTAAAACCCCTGCAATTTCTTGAACTCTTCCCAGGTCCTTGGTTGTAGCCATCATTTCCCAAAACATAATTTGTTGTAGTCGCCTTTTAGGTATCGTCTTTATCAGAATGCAGGCTTTCAGCTATGCCCGATAAGATGCCGCTAGCAATAGTTGTTAGTGTTGATGCTGCCGCCGAAGTATTGGTTATAATCGTTTTTTGTTCAAGATGCCGCAGATCATTTAAATATTCCAGCGCTGCTTGTGTTTGTTTACCAACAGATGTACCGTTTTGTTTGGCATGTGAGATAAAATCATCAACAATTTCAACAAAAGCCTCATTACTTTCTCGAGCAACTTTACCGACCGTTTCCAGAAACATTTCTTCGAGGCTCTTTAAGTCCTCAGTGGCACGATTCAGATCATGATTGGAAAATTCACTCATACGGGAAGCTGCTTCCTCTATTGAAAGCTTGGATGCTTCAGCTGTTTTTACCAGTGCATCATCCAGCGCATCTATTGACTGTTTAAACATGTTTTTGGCAGGAATAGATTGGGAAGAAATACCGGCGCTGATACCTTTACTAACCGCTTGAACGACACTTTTTATATTCTCCATATCTAAGCTTCGTTCTGTTAAGGCTTTTAGGGTAATGATTTTAACTTGTTGATATAAATCTTCTTCAGACTTAAACGCCTCGCGAACTGCTTTTTCAACATGTTGAGTGTTTTCGGTCATAGTGTTTTTCCTCTTTCATTAAGAAACTTGAATAAAATAACTTGTAAAATTGGCTGGGGATTCAACTTAGTTACATGCGTATCGCCCCATCCAAACGAATAACGTCCCCATTCAACATTGGGTTTTCGATGATATGTTGAACCAACGCCGCATATTCTGATGGCTTGCCTAAGCGACCAGGAAAAGGGATTTGTTTTTCCAGATCCTCGCGTATAGAGTCATTGACTCCAGATAATAAAGGGGTAGCAAATACGCCAGGCGCTATGGTCATTATGCGAATGCCTTTTCTGCCAAGTTCGCGTGCTATGGGTAGGGTCATGCCGATAATTCCGGCTTTCGACGCGGCATAAGCTGCTTGACCGATTTGACCTTCATAAGCAGCAATGGACGATGTATTTATAATAACTCCACGTTCACCTTCGTTGTTTGGCTGGTTGTTGCTTAGTTGAGCACTCACCAGGCGTATCATGTTGAAAGTGCCGACAAGATTAACCTCCAGGCATAGTCGAAAACTCGCCAGATTAAACAGGCTGCCATCTTTTTTTATAAGTCGTTCAGCAACCAGTATCCCAGCACAATTAATCAAGCCATGAATAGGGCCAAATCGCTCTTGTGTTCTACTCAATGCGGCTTCGATGCTATCGGTATTGGTAACGTCGGTGTGAATAAACAGCGTCTGGTTTTTTGATTCCGCCACAACAGACTTTTCTTGATCGATGTTTAAATCAGCAATCACCACATTCGCATTCAGTTGCAGCAAATGACGTGCAGTGGCAACACCCAACCCTGAGTTTCCTCCAGTAATGAAAAATGTATGTTTGCTAATTTCCATAATCTTTTCCCATGTCTATAGCGTTGAGAAACTACATATTACGCCGATATTTACCGCCTACTTCAAACAATGCCTCGGTAATTTGTCCCAACGAGCAAACACGCACGGTATCCATCAGTTCATTAAAAACATTTTGCTGACTCATTGCCGCTTGTTTTAGTTTTTTCAACGCACCTTGTGTTTGTTTATGATGCCGTTGTTTAAAAAGTTTAAGTCGTTTTATTTGACTGGATTTTTCCTGCTCAGTTGACCTTGCAACCTTAGGTTTGTCAACTTTTTTATCGCTCATCGAACGGACAAGATTTACTCCAACTATAGGCAAGCTACCATCATGTTTACCCGCTTCATATAACAAGCTTTCTTGCTGGATTTTGCTGCGCTGATAACCCGTTTCCATTGCTCCCAATACACCACCTCGCTTCGAAAGGCGTTCAAACTCCATTAACACAGCCTGTTCGACTAAATCAGTCAACTGTTCGATAATAAAGGCCCCCTGATTAGGGTTTTCATTCTTTGCCAATCCCCATTCCTTATTGATGATCATCTGGATAGCCAGGGCACTGCGTACGGTTTCTTCGGTCGGGGTAGTCAACGCTTCATCTTTGGCATTGGTATGCAAGCTGTTGCAATTGTCATAAATGGCAATCAAGGCCTGTAGCGTGGTTCTAATTTCATTGAATTCCATAGCCTGAGCGTGCAAAGATCGTCCGGAGGTTTGTATATGGTATTTTAACTTTTGACACTGTTCGCCAGCGCCATATTTTTCACGCATGGCTACGGCCCATATTCGACGGGCCACACGGCCAATGACGGTGTATTCCGGATCCATACCGTTAGAAAAGAAAAACGATAGGCGATGGGCAAAATCATCTATCTGCATGCCGCGTGCTAAAAATGCCTCAACATAGGTAAAACCGTTGGCCAATGTAAATGCCAATTGAGTAATGGGATTAGCTCCCGCTTCTGCAATATGATAACCAGACACCGAGACTGAATAAAAATGGCGGACTTGTTGCTGAACAAAATATTCCTGAACATCGGCCATGACTTTGAGGCTGAATTCAGTAGAAAAAATGCAAGTGTTTTGCCCCTGATCTTCCTTCAGAATATCCGCTTGCACGGTACCTCTGATCGTTTGTAAAGTTTGCGTCTTAATATTTTGATATTCATCATCGTCAGGAAGCCTTCGGTTTTTCTCTTTAAAACGATCAACTTGTTGATCGATCGCAGTGTTAAAGAACATCGCCAGAATTGTGGGTGCTGGACCATTGATAGTCATTGATACCGAAGTTTTAGAATCGCAAAGGTCAAAACCGTCGTATAAAGCTTTCATATCATCCAGGGTTGCAACCGATACGCCGGCATTGCCAATTTTCCCGTAAATATCAGGTTGTGGATCAGGGTCGTATCCATAGAGCGTGACTGAATCAAAAGCCGTAGACAAACGGTTGGCCTCTGAATGACTGGCTAAATATTTAAAGCGTCGGTTAGTACGAAAAGGATCGCCTTCGCCAGCAAACATACGGGTTGGGTCTTCATCAATGCGTTTAAAAGCAAATACGCCAGCGGTATAAGGGAATGCGCCTGGCAGATTTTCCAGCATCAGCCATTTGAGTAGATCACCTTGGTCGTGATATGCAGGAAGAACCACTTTTGGAATGTTTAAACCAGAAAGTGTCTTATAATGTAATTGCAGAGATGGTTTATCATTATGCTCTGCTTGATAATAAGCAATTATATCCGGCCATTGGTTTAGTAGTTCAAGGCATTTCTGATTGAGTTTGTGATGGGTTTGGTCAATTAATTTATCTAAGTCCTGATGACCATCAATCAGTTTATTTCGTGTTGCAATGAATTGCTGTAATTCTCTGGCAAAATGACTTTGGGATTCAGCTTTGCTTCGATAACTTTGAACCGTTTCGGAAATTTCAGACAAATAACGATATCTGCTGGCTGGGATAATATCATTTGGCTTAGCCATATCATTATCGGCAGACAAAACACGAGTCAACTCGTTTAACGGCAATGGCAAGCCCTTCTGCGTTAACAAAGAACGAAGCTGTTGATAAAAAACCGACATTCCAGGATCGTTCATATGGGCCGCAATCGTGCCATAAACAGGCATTTCAGATGGAGGAACGCCAAAGACTTCGCGGTTTCTTTGCATCTGTTTTTGCACATCATGCAAGGCATCTTCGCTGCCTTTGCGGTCAAATTTGTTGATGGCGACAATATCGGCATAATCCAGCATACTGAGCTTTTCCAGCTGTGAACTGGCGCCAAAATCAGAGGTCATCACATAAACTGAAATATCGACAAGGTCTACAATGCCAACATCACCCTGGCCAATACCCGGTGTTTCGATAAAAATTAAATCAAAACCATTGGCAATCATGGCATTGATGAAATCAGGCAATGCTTTGGGGATTTCTGTTAATGCCTCATGTGTTGCCATGGAATGCATAAAGATATTAGGTGCATTAATGGCATTCATACGGATACGATCTCCCAGCAAAGCGCCCTGAGTTTTTTTGCGAGAGGGATCAATCGCAATAATGCCGATCTTGATATTCTCCCCATATTCCAGACGCAAGCGTTGGATTAGCTCATCCATGACGGATGATTTACCCGCTCCACCCGGGCCGGTAATACCAAGTACCGGCGTCGTGTTTTTTACAGCTAAAGCCTTTTTTTGCAATTTATGCTGTTTAGCTGTGCTGAAGCTGCCGTTTTCGATTTCGGACAGGGTTTTAGCAAGACTGTACCAGGCCGCATTAATAACTTTTTTAACGCCAGGCGTTTTTTTCTTGGGTAGGCCTTCAATGCAAAGCTTTATCATATCAGCAATCATGCCTTGTAAACCCATACGCTGACCATCTTCCGGAGAATAAATCCGAGTGATACCATATCGCTGCAATTGCTGTATTTCATCAGCAAGAATAACACCCCCGCCACCGCCAAAAACTTTTATTGATTCAGCATGATGTGATTGCAATTGATCTATCAGATATTTGTAAAACTCCATATGTCCCCCTTGATAGGAGCTGACAGCTATAGCATCAACATCTTCCTGTATGGCTGCCTGAATAATTTCTTGTACACTCCGATTATGTCCCAGGTGAATAACTTCTGCCCCTTGACTTTGCAAGATCCGGCGTATGATATTAATGGCCACATCATGACCGTCAAACAAACTGGTAGCTGTAATAAAACGCAAAGGCATTGCCTTCTGCTCTGGATCAGAGACAACAGTATTAGCTAATAATGACTGGACCATGGATGCATCTCCAATTGTTGTCAAGATTTATCCTTTGAGTAAAAAAGATAAAACATAATGTTGAAGCAATTACGATTTCATGTAATAAAACAAACTATTTTTGAGTTTTTAGATCAAGTAAAACGTCTCGAGTTCCAATTGCTGTAATTAGTCATTAGATAACGGAACTTGTAGGAAATATTAATAGTCTCATTTAATTATTTGGCGGTACAAATAGCTTCATAACTATTTGCATAGAGGAGGCGAAATGCACCCTATATCTGTTGTAATTACAGGCAGCGCCAGGACGCCAATGGGTGATTTCCTAGGCTGTTTAAATCAAGTTAAAACTTATGAACTAGGTTCAACTGCTATCAAAGGTGCGCTAAAACGTTCTAGCATTGACCCTCAACAGGTTGATGAGGTTTTGATGGGCTGTGTTTTAAGCGCAGGGCTAGGTCAGGCCCCGGCCAGACAGGCGGCATTAGGTGCGGGTTTACCGACTGCAGTGGGGTGCACCACCATCAATAAAATGTGTGGCTCGGGAATGAAAGCCGTTATGCTGGCCCATGATTTAATTAAAGCCGGTAGTGCTAAAATTGTTGTGGCGGGTGGTATGGAAAGTATGAGTAATGCGCCTTACCTGCTATCTAATATGCGTTCCGGCCAGCGTATTGGCCATGATAAGGTCATTGATCACATGTATATGGATGGTCTGGAAGATGCTCAAGATCAGCGATTAATGGGTTGTTATGCTGAGGATTGTGCAGAAAAATATTCCTTTAGCCGTGCTCAACAAGATGAATTTGCCATACAATCATTGACTCGCGCTCAAACAGCTATGGAAAATGGCCGCTTTAAAGATGAGATTGAAGCCGTCATTTTATCGTCAAAAAATACAGCGCTCACCATACATCATGATGAACATCCGCAATTACATGATGTGAGCAAATTTTCTAGTCTGAAACCCGTTTTTAAAATGGGTGGCACTGTGACCGCAGCTAATTCTAGCTGTATTTCGGATGGTGCAGCAGCCCTGGTGTTAATGTCCGAGTCAGAAGCAAAAAAACGCCGAATTACACCTTTGGCCAAAATTATTGCTCATCAAACTCATGCACAAGCACCTGCATGGTTCACAACCGCCCCTATATTTGCCATTGAAAAACTATTAAAAAAAAATGCCATGCAAAGTAATGATATTAATTTATTCGAAATAAATGAGGCCTTTGCTGTTGTAGTTTTGGCAGCAATTAAGGAATTACAACTGGATCGCAATAAAGTGAATATCCATGGTGGCGCTTGTGCTCTGGGTCATCCTATTGGTGCATCTGGCGCACGTATCATCGTGACCTTGCTTTCCGCTCTACAGCAATATGGTTTAAAACGGGGGTTGGCATCATTATGTATTGGAGGCGGCGAAGCAACAGCGATGCTGATTGAAAGATGAGCGTATTACCAACTGCTATTGACAGAGACAGTGAATCTTTCAAAAAAAACACGGTGGCCATGAGAAGTGTGCTGAATGACTGGCAAGAAAAATTAAACATTATCTTGCATGGTGGCAGTGACAACGCTAGAAAAAAACATGTTGCCAGAGGAAAACTACTGGCTCGTGACCGTATTGCTCTATTGCTAGATGCCGATTCCCCATTCCTGGAGTTTTCACAATTTGCAGGCTATCAGGTCTATGATGATGACATTCCTGCTGCCGGCATTATTACCGGAATTGGACGTATCTTTAACAGAGAATGTGTCATAGTCGCCAATGATGCAACCGTAAAAGCTGGAAGCTATTATCCATTAACGGCTAAAAAACATTTGCGTGCACAGGAAATAGCCGAAGCCAATCTATTGCCTTGCGTTTTTCTGGTCGATTCCGGCGGTGCATTTTTACCTAAACAGGCTGAAGTCTTTCCCGACCGGGAGCATTTTGGTCGAATCTTTTTTAATCAGGCCAATATGTCAGCCAAAGGCATTCCGCAAATTGCTGTTATTATGGGGTCCTGCACTGCAGGAGGTGCCTATATACCTGCGATGTGTGACGAAAGTATTATCGTTAAAAATCAGGGTACCATTTTTCTGGCAGGACCTCCTTTGGTTAAGGCCGCAACCGGTGAGCAAGTTGGTGCAGAAGAACTGGGTGGAAGTGAGGTACATGCAAGACATTCAGGTGTTATCGATCATGTTGCAGAAGACGATAAACAGGCGTTGACAATGACAAGACACATTATTGCTAATCTCAATCATACCAAGGTCCAATACCAGCCCCAAGTTAACGCCTATGAAGCCCCCCTCTATTCTGCAAAAGATATATACGGAATTGTCCCAGAGAACTTCCAGTATCAATACAATGTCCGTGAACTGATCGCACGATTTGTCGATGCCAGTGAATTTGATGAATTCAAACAATTGTATGGCACTACACTGGTTTGTGGATTTGCACGAATGTACGGTCGCGCTATCGGCATCATTGGTAATAATGGCGTACTATTTTCCGACTCCGCTTTAAAAGGCACTCACTTCATAGAACTCTGTTGTCAACGCAAAATACCGATCCTGTTCTTACAAAATATAACGGGGTTTATGGTTGGCAGTAAAGTGGAAGCCGGCGGCATTGCCAAAGATGGTGCCAAAATGGTAATGGCCGTTGCTTGTGCCAAGGTACCGAAAATAACCATCATTGTTGGCGGCAGTTTCGGTGCGGGAAACTATGCTATGTGCGGACGCGCCTATGCGCCAAGATTTCTTTGGACCTGGCCGAATGCCCGAATTTCTATCATGGGCGGCGAGCAAGCTGCCAGCGTTTTGTCACAAATCCGGCGTGAGCGGGTAGAGGCTGAAGGTAATCCATGGACAGACGAAGCAGAACAACAATGTAAAAATCCGATATTACAGCAATATGAAATGCAAGGGCATCCATATTACGCCAGCGCTCGTCTTTGGGACGATGGCATAATCGATCCTGCCGACACACGCAGAATCATTGGCCTGTGTTTGTCTGCCGTAATGAATGCACCCATTGAAGAAACTAAGTTTGGGGTATTTCGGATGTAATTGTCCAGGATTAAACTATTCAACCCTTTTATAAGCGAAATGGAAAATACAGAAATCAAACTAGAATTTTGATGTTTACATATAATTTTCTCAAACTTTTGATAATCCAGGTTTCTGTTGATTTGTCCTCAAAAAACGCTGTACATTGATGACTTCCAGTGCAGTACGTGCTTTACCATAATTTTCAAAAACTTTTGCACCGTTATTGTTTGCGGTTCGTTGCAAACAATCTTTGTGTTTTTGTGAATGGGTAACAACGAATAAATGATGTTGAGTGGCAGCTCGTAGAACATATTCCTGCTGGATATATTCAGCTGCAACATCATCGAAATAAGATACAAAATCCAGACATAAAATTAAATGACACTCTCGCCGTTCAAAATGCGGCAATAGTTGATCAATTGACGCATAGAAAAAATTACCATGTATGGTAATGACCTGAAAATCAGCAGGTTTAGTATCGGTAATTTCTAATTGATTGGCATGTATTAGGAAAATAATAACGGATAAAAAAATAGCAATCCCAATTCCTGCTTTTAAACCAATGAACATGAGCGTCAAATAGGTCAACCAGAACAGTACTGCATTTTGCCTTGTCCGATGGTAAGCACGAAGTTTTTTCGGTTTGATCATACCCGCACCCACCAAAAATAAAATGGCAGCCATTGCCGGCATCGGCATAGTTACCATTATCGATTGCAATACCAAAATAATCAGTATCACAAACACCGAAGAAAACAGAGTGGCAATTGGCGTACTTGCACCCATAGTCAAGGCAACATTTGTACGATTAAAACTGCCTGCACCGGCAAATGATGAAAAGAAAGCCCCTAGTAAATTACTTGCAGCTTGAGCAAATATTTCTTTTTCGTCATTGATGGTCTGTCTTTTCTGAATTTTAATGTCTTTGATTATCACCATAGTTTGAGCAAGGCCAATTAATGCGATGATCAATGCAGAATCAAATAAATTCATCATCATCGCCATATTTTCAAAGTCTATGTTCGGTACACTGAATGGCAATAAACTAAAAGGTAACAAACCAATGAATTCAACTTGAGTTTCAACTTGTGGCACACCGGCATGTATCAACATGCTGACCAGATAACCAACTACAACTGAGATAATAATATAGGCACGAGGGAAAAAACATTGAGTAATCCAACCTGTTAACAACGTTATACCGCCAATTACTAATGCATAGTTATTGCCTATTTCAGACCAGCCAATAATCTGTAAATACAATCGCTGGTAAAACAAATCAACCGATGTGGTATTAATTCCAGTTATTCCATCCAGAGCTGATAACATGATTATGCTACCTACCCCTGTGGTGATCGCCGTTATAACTACAGGAGAAAAATACTGAAAATAGCGCCCTCCTCTGAGTAACCAGACCAGCAGTTGGATAACACCCACCATAAAAGTCAACAACAAAACATACTCTATATATGTTGAACTGCCTCTACCCGCTAAAGGCAGAACAGCCCCTCCAATCAATATTGCAGACGTCGTATTAGGGCCCCCAACCATCGGTGAACAACCAAACATCGCGGCAAAAAAAGTCATAAATATGGCACTGTATAGTCCATATTCAGGCGGCAGCCCTGCTAGATAAGAGAATGTGATAGCCTGGGGTATGACCAGTACCGCACCCGTCAAGGCAACAAAGAGTTCTGATTTCAGGTTGACTTTATTATCTATGCAGCCTCTAAAAGGCATCATTTCTGCAAACAACGTATTCTTCACTGTTTATTCTCTATTTAAAAAAGCCATATAGATCTTGCAACAATTTGGGAAGCTTACTTTCCCCAGGATTAACTGGACGCATTTGTTTGTTCAAATAGGCCGCCACATCAAAAGCTTGCTGTACTGATAAACTAGATTTACTCATTTCTGACATTTTTGTGTTGATAAAACCTGCTGCAACTTGTATGTCATTCATACCGGAACCTTTGGTATAAGAATCCATACCCCATACTGGCGGATTTTCTGCAAGTCCATTTCCGGTATCTCCATGGCAGCCAGCACAATGTTGCTTATAAATAATTTGTCCATTCAGCGAATTTGGCTCATAGTTAGTTTCAGATATTATTGAAACGCCTCGTCCTCCAGGTGATTCACCAATAATCTGATTGATTGATAAATAACTGATATAAGTCTTAATGGCTGTCACTTCAGGTGCATTAGCAGGTGGCATAACGCCATTCAGTGAATAAACGAAGCATTCACGAATCACTAAAGTCAAATCAGTCATCTGAGCATTTTTACTTCGCCATAATGGATATATACCAGCTACATTTAACGGCAATTGCCCCTGTACTGTGCCCGCCTCCCTATGGCAATCAGTACAATTTAGTTTGTTTCCGACAAAACGACTGGCATAAGTTTGTGTGTCATTGATAATGTTAAAGCCCAAAACTACATTACTGTAGTAATCATCCAGTTCTGAACGACTTTTTAATGTTGCTATATCCGGTACTTGTCTTGCAAAACTGGCTGATATCATTGATAAACAAAGCATGCTAACCATTAAGGATATGAAAAATACGCGACATAGATTAAATAAATTAATAGCGAAGTTGTGCATAACCCAGATTGACTGTAAATTAAAACTATAAGTATAGTCCGTGAAATTATGGTTTGTTTAGCAACTGTTGAATATGAGGATCTCCATAGTGATCCAATTCGTATGCTCTTGAGATAGATTCTTTCACCATGTCAATGTCCATAACATTTTGCAAAGTCTGAAGCGGATTTTGTCTTGTCTATCCCTGTTTAGTCCCGTACTCAGAAAAAACTTTCAAATAATATGGAAATAATTTGAAATTATATGGTCTATGAACTAGATATTAAGTTTATGAGATGGACTGCAGAGAGAATTTCTTATGAGTATTTTTGACCACTATACATCTAAATTTGAAGAATCAAGAGAAGAGGAATTAAGTCTTCAAGAATATCTTGATTTTTGCAAGAAAGATCCACTGGCCTATGCCAGTCCTGCTGAGCGCATGTTAGCGGCTATCGGTGAACCTGAACTGTTCGATACTCATAACGATCCCACCTTAAGCCGTTTATTCTCAAACAAAGTCATTAAAATTTATCCTGCATTTCGTGAATTTTATGGCATGGAAGATGTGATTGAGCAAGTCGTGTCATTTTTCAAACATGCGGCACAAGGACTTGAAGAGAAAAAACAAATCTTATATCTACTCGGGCCGGTGGGTGGCGGAAAGTCCTCCATAGCAGAAAAGCTGAAATCGTTGATGGAAAAAGTGCCGTTTTATGCGATTCAAGGTTCCCCAGTATTTGAATCACCTTTAGGACTTTTCAATGCCTCTGAAGATGGCGATATTCTAGAAAAAGATTATGCAATACCCAGGCGCTATCTCAATACCATTATGTCTCCTTGGGCAACTAAACGACTACAAGAATTTAATGGTGATATTCGAAAGTTCAAGGTGATTCGTTTACACCCTTCCATCTTAAAACAAATTGCAGTTACTAAAACTGAACCCGGTGATGAAAATAATCAGGATATTTCATCGCTGGTCGGGAAAGTGGATATTCGTAAACTGGAACAGTATTCACAGGATGACCCCGATGCTTACAGTTATTCAGGCGGGCTTTGCCGCGCTAATCAAGGATTACTTGAATTTGTGGAAATGTTCAAGGCACCCATCAAGGTTCTACATCCCTTGTTAACAGCGACGCAGGAAAGTAATTACAAAGGTACTGAAGGATTTCCTGCCATTCCCTTTGAAGGCATCATTCTTGCGCATTCCAACGAGTCTGAATGGCTGGCATTTAGGAACAACAAAAATAACGAAGCTTTTCTTGACCGCATATATATCGTCAAAGTGCCTTATTGTTTGAGAGTTTCCGAAGAAATTAAAATTTACAATAAACTACTGGATAACAGCTCATTACACGATGCAGCCTGTGCTCCCGGAACTTTGGATATGATGGCTCAGTTTGCCGTGTTGTCACGTTTAAAAGAACCGGAAAATTCCAATTTCTATTCCAAAATGAGAATTTATGACGGTGAAAATCTCAAAGATACCGATCCGGATGCCAAGTCTTATCAGGAATACCGTGATTATGCAGGCATTGATGAAGGCATGACAGGCTTATCCACCCGCTTTGCTTTCAAGATTCTGTCTAAAGTCTTTAACTTCGATAATACTGAAATTGCTGCTAATCCAGTACATTTGTTATATGTCATAGAACAACAAATTGAACGGGAACAATTTCCAGCGGAAACGCATGAGAAGTATTTATCACACCTTAAAGGTTACTTAACACAAAAATACATAGAATTTATCGGTAAGGAAATTCAAACCGCTTACCTGCAATCCTATTCAGAATACGGTCAAAATATCTTTGACCGCTATGTAACCTATTCTGATTACTGGATCCAGGATAGTGACTTCCGTGACCCAGATACCGGAGAAATGTTTGACCGCGCTGCATTAAATGAAGAACTGGAAAAAATTGAAAAACCTGCAGGCATCAGTAATCCTAAAGATTTTCGTAACGAAATTGTTAATTTCGTGTTACGTGCCAGAGCTAATAACGAAGGTAAAAACCCTTCATGGACCAGTTATGAAAAATTGCGTACTGTAATTGAGAAAAAAATGTTCTCCAGTACTGAAGATTTATTACCGGTCATTTCATTCAATACCAAATCCTCATCTGACGATCAGAAAAAACATGAAGAATTTATAGATCGGATGGTGGACAAGGGTTATACCGAGAAACAGGTCAGGCTGCTCAGCGAATGGTATTTAAGAGTCCGTAAATCATCTTGATACATGAGAGGTATTACTGTGCCAAGTATCGTTGATAGACGTCTAAATGGAAAAAACAAAAGTGCTGTTAACCGGCAGAAGTTTATTCGCCGTTTTCGCAATCAGATTAAAAAAGCAGTAGCGGATGCTATTGCAGATCGTAGTGTCACCGACTTGGACAAAGGGGAAAAAGTGTCTATCCCGACAAAAAATACCTCAGAACCCTTTTTCCACCATGGCCATGGGGGACATCATCAACGCATATATCCCGGCAATAAAGAATTTCATCAGGGCGACAGAATTAATCGGCCGAAAGGCGGCAGTAAACAAGGACATGATGCCTCAGATAGTGGTGAAGGCCTTGATGACTTTATCTTTGAATTAACACGAGAAGAATTTCTACAGTTTTTTTTTGAAGACCTTGAATTACCCAACCTGGTCAAAACCAAACTGACGACCATCAGTGAAACCAGAAAGGTACACGCCGGCCATACCAGTGACGGTATGCCCAGCAATATTAACATTATCCGTTCATTACGCGGCGCTATGGGAAGACGTATTGCCGCCCGAGGTCCCTATCAATCCCGTATTAAAGAAGCAGAAGCCGAACTGGAACTGTTACTGAACAGGCATAATGAGACCGATGCAGTCATCATAAAACTGCGTGAGGAAATTGAGCAACTGAAGAAAAAAATTGCCCATATCCCCTTCATTGATACCTTTGATTTACGTTATAACAATCGTATCGACCAGCCCAAACCTACGACTCAGGCCGTAATGTTCTGTATCATGGATATTTCCGGTTCCATGGGAGCGGAAGAAAAAGATATGGCGAAACGGTTTTTCATGTTGTTATACCTTTTTTTGACTAAAACCTATGAAAAAATCCAGGTAATTTTTATTTCCCACCATACCGAAGCGCAAGAAGTCGATGAAGAAACCTTCTTTTATTCAAGGGATACCGGCGGTACGATCGTTTCTAGCGCACTTAACCTAACCAGTAAAATTATTCAGGAACGTTTTCCAACCTCCGAATGGAATATTTATGCGGCACAGGCTTCAGACGGTGACAATTGGGATACTGACTCAATAGACTGTCGCCGAATTTTGACCGAGCATATCATGCCTTACGTGCAATATTATGCCTATATTGAAATTACCGAAGATAGACATCAGAATCTGTGGCAGGAATATCTCGAATTGCAAAATAACTGGGACAATTTTGCTATGCAACGCATTGAGCAATTAGCAGATATATACCCAGTGTTCAGTCAACTGTTTCAAAAGCAAAGCCAATGAACAGAAAACCTATTTCAGACACTTCCCAGTGGACATTTGCTTTAATAGAGAAATACCAAAAAGAAATTGAACGCGTTGCAACAAATTTTGGTTTGAAAACCTATCCTGTGCAACTTGAAATTATCACTACAGAACAAATGATGGATGCCTATGCATCTGTCGGTATGCCTATCGGATATAATCATTGGTCTTTCGGTAAAGAATATATCAACAATGAAAAGCGCTATAAGCGCGGGCAAATGGGCCTTGCTTATGAAATAGTAATCAATTCCAACCCCTGTATCGCTTATTTAATGGAAGAAAATACCATGGCTATGCAGGCTCTAGTCATCGCTCACGCGGCTTATGGGCATAATTCTTTTTTTAAAAATAATTATTTGTTCACCACCTGGACCAGTGCCGAATCAATTATTGATTATTTGTTATTTGCCAAAAATTATATTGCCCAATGTGAAGAAAGATACGGCGAGGAACACGTAGAGGCCATACTCGATTCCTGTCATGCCTTAAAAAATTTTGGCGTAGACCGTTATAAACACCCCCCTTCATTATCCATGCAGGAAGAAAAGGCTAAACAGCAAGACCGTGCAACCTATTTACAATCACAAGTCAATGAATTGTGGCGGACCATTCCGGTTAAAGACACTAATAGCCAGGATGCCCAGAGAGACCATTTTCCGGAAGAACCACAGGAAAACATCCTTTACTTTCTAGAAAAAAATGCACCATTACTGGAACCGTGGCAACGTGAGATTGTCCGTATTGTACGAAAAATTGCTCAATATTTTTATCCCCAACGCCAAACCCAGGTGATGAATGAAGGTTGGGCCTGTTTCTGGCACTATACTATTTTAAACCAGCTTTATGATGAAGGTCTGGTCACTGACGGGTTTATGATTGAATTCCTGCAATCCCATACCAATGTTATTTATCAACCAGCCTTTGATAGCCCCTATTTTTCAGGCATTAACCCTTATGCATTAGGTTTTGCAATGATGATAGATATACGTAGAATTTGCGAACACCCTACGGATGAGGACAAGCAATGGTTTCCTGACATTGCCGGTAGTGACTGGCAGCAGACAATGAATTTTGCTATGCAAAATTTTAAAGACGAAAGTTTTATCAGTCAATTTTTGTCACCGAAAGTTATTCGTGATCTCAAACTGTTCGCTATTCTTGATGATGACAATAAAAAGCAGTTAGAGGTTACATCCATTCATGATGAAACAGGTTATCAAACCATTCGCAAAACCTTGTCCGAACAGTACAACCTGGGTAGTATCGAACCCAACATCCAGGTGTTTAATGTTGATCGAGAGGGTGATCGTTCACTGACGCTAAGACATACTCAATATAACCGTATGCCACTGGATAAAAGTGTTCATGAAGTATTGAAGCATTTAGCGAGGCTATGGGGTTTTAGAGTTAGGCTAGAAACTGTCGTAAACGATCATATTGTTATGCCCCTTTTTGAATGTGAAAAGTAACCCGCGAACAATATCCCTGGTATCATCCAACGCAGTGGCTTTAGAGTTTTTATTGACATAAAACTAAAAATAATTAGCATATTAGTTAAATTCATTTTTGCCTGATTAGCAGGTCAATATGGCAAAAAGTCAGAATATTATTATCCTGTCCTGCGTAGAACAGGACGTGGAAAACAGCAAGATATTTTAATGTTGTAAGGTTTGACAAAATTGATCGATACTATTACAGTAAACCCATATTTATATCGATCAGGTGAATTATGAGAGCAGTCACTGTTTCCCCAAAGTTTCAAATAGTAATTCCAAAAGATATCAGAGAATCTATGGGAATAATTTCCGGGCAAAAAGTGCAAATGCTGACTTATTGCAACCGTATAGAGTTAATCCCTATCAAACCAATGAGCGAAATGAAAGGTTTCTTAAAAGGTCTTGATACAGAAGTAACAAGGGATAAAGATCGTATATGAATGTAGTCGATTCATCAGCATGGTTATCTTATTTCTCAGGCGATGCCAATGCAACAGCATTTTCAATTCCGATAGAAAATATTGAAGAATTAATAGTTCCGAGTATTACCATTACCGAAGTTTTTAAATATATTTTACGCCAACGCGACGAAGATATGGCCTTGCAAGCTATCGCCCATATGGAGCAAGGGAATGTTATATCCCTTGATAGTTCTTTGGCTATTAATGCTGCTAAATATGGTATTAACCATAAGTTACCGCTAGCTGATAGTATTATTTATGCAACTGGTCGCAAATTTAATGCTTTAATCTGGACCCAAGATATAGACTTTAAAGCATTAGTAGGTGTTAAATATTATGCCAAAACAACCATATAATGTACTCCTGGGTCAGGATATTCTTGCTTTTTGGTGGTGTATACAGGCTTGAGCCGTATGCTGGGAAACTCGCAAATACGGTTCTTAGGTGTATAGTTTCACCACGTTATACCTGATGATTAAAAAATAAAGGACAGCCCTGATAACATATTAAAACTTTCACCACAAAGGAATTAATATGAGCCAGAGCTATCACACGAATGCAAAAACGAATT
>JAKIUK010000081.1 GCA_021647585.1 Methylococcaceae bacterium | reverse complement strand
CCTGGGGTGTGGAACTGGAGCTCAAACCCTATACCAGTGAACGTGTTGCTGCCGAGGATTTTAAATCGGGACTGTGTGATATAGTGAGTTTTACTGGGATGCGGGCACGACAATTTAATTCTTTTACCGGTAGTATGGATGCGATAGGTGCAATGCCGAGTTATGAGCATTTAAAATCCGTTATTACCACTATCAGTGCAAAAAAAGCCTCGAAACTGATGGTTTCTGCGCCTTATGAAGTTGTTGGAGTATTTCCTGGAGGCGCTGCATATATGTTTGTCAATGATCGTAGCATTGATACCGTAGGAGAGTTAGCAGGTAAGCGGATTGCTATTCTGGATTCAGATCCTGCTCAGGTTGAAATGGTTACTTTTGTTGGTGCTTCTCCAGTCGGAACATCCATTGCTAATATGTTCAGTAAGTTTAATAATGGCTCTGTAGATGTTACATATGGCCCTGCAATCGTTTATGAGGCCATGGAGCTTTATAAAGGACTAGAACCAAATGGTGGTGTTATTAACTTTTCATTGGTTCAGTTGACGATGCAAATACTTATACGTAAAGCTGAATTTCCTGAGGGGTATGGGCAAAAATCTCGAGAATTTGCCGTAGGACAATTTGATTCTGCAGTGGCATTGATTAAACGATATGAAAGTAAAATTCCGCAAAAACTGTGGGTTTCTATTCCTGAAGCAGATAAATCGGGTTATCTTGAAGTGTTCAGGCAATCGCGAATTAGACTGCGGGAAAAAGGTGTTTATAATAGTAAAATGCTGAGGCTAATGAGGATGGTACGTTGTAAAAAGGATGCTCAGCAATCTGAATGTACATCTGTGGATAAAGAGTAAAAGTTTGATTGAGCTGCTGTCTGACGAAAGCGCACGATGGATTTGAAACAAGCCATTAAATTTCGTAGTTGCCGTGAGTGGTTATCTACCTTGCCTGTTTTTTTACTGTTGTTATCGGTCATTATTGCTGGCAATGGAGAGCAGATTCATGCCCGGTTACTGAATATAGGCGAACTGATATGGCATGATTATTTTTCCCTAAGAGCCGATATTGCAATTCCAGACTGTAATCCAGATCCAGATATTAAGACCGAGTTACAAAAACTCGAAGCAGAAGCGGATAGTATGGATGGCATGGAAGATCTGTTTGATGCCAGTCCCTTTGATCGCAGGACAGCGCTTATATCATTACAAAATGCTCGCCAGCTCTGTATTAAAAAACATCACTTAGCACAACAAAACCAGGCAAGAGTCACAAACGCTGTTGTCATTTTTCGCACTTTGGAAACCAGTGTTGCCAAAATCAGTCTATTTGCTTTTGAAAAACAGCGCATGATTTTGATTTTGACTATTTTTATTTGTGCGATGAGCTGTTCATTCAAGCAACAACACATTGCCTTTAGACCTGTGGTAACGCTGAAGGACCACCGTGTTTCTGCGCTGGCTCAGGTACTGGGTAATGCCATTATGCTGTTTTCTGCCTGGTTCTATAGAAATAATGTTTATCAATCGGCAACTGTCGTTGATCATCCGGAAATTTATTTATTACTTATTTTAGGCTTTTCTGTGTTAACAGCAGTGAGTCTTTTTCAATTATTCAAAGCACTGTTTTTTCATGATTTTCATAAAATGGGTGATAGTATCCTGCATTCAATGTTGTCCATTCCACTGTATATTTTCATGACTTTTTTTGTCGGGTTTTATTTTTTCCTTATAGAAGGGCATTGGGCGGGGCCGGCGATATTTTTTAGTTTGTTATTTGACCAGGCGGGCTTGTTTCTTAATATTGGACTGTATATTTGGGTTGGCATGTTATTAAAACGCACCCAACTAGGTGATTTGGTGTTTAAGGTATTCATACCCTGGCGGATGTCACCTGAGTTATTGGCTTTTGTTGCTATTCTTGTTATGGCGGTACCTACTGCTTATACAGGGGCTTCAGGTATTATTATCATTGCAATGGGGGCAATTGTTTATGAAGAATTACGCCGTGCCGGAGCACGCAGGCAACTGGCTCTTGCTGCAACAGCTATGACAGGAAGTGCCGGGGTTGTACTGCGGCCCTGTCTATTAGTGGTTTTGATTGCAGCCTTAAATAAAGAAGTAGTAACAGACCAGCTTTTTAGCTGGGGTCTAAAAACCTTTATGACCACATCCTTGGTTTTTTTTATTTTTGCATGGTTAAGCAGACGCGAAAAAATGCATCTGGCATCAATGCAGGAAGCATTCAAACCCTTTCTGCGGGCACTGGTTCCTTTGTTGCCATATGCCTTAATTGTATTGCTGATTTACTTAAGTTATTTCTTTCTATTAAATGTAACGATGGACGAATTTTCAGCGCCAGTGATATTGCCGGTGATTATTCTAGGGCTAATTGTTTATGAAAAATTATTTGTTCGGATGGTACTGGTTGCATCACCGGAAAAGGATGCTCACAAATTTGAATACACCATCAGAATGGCTACCTCTGAGTCCAGTGTACATATTGGAGCATTGTTGCTATTAATGGGACTTTCTTTTGTGCTGGGTGGAGTGATAGAGCGTTCGGGGTTGTTAACCAGCATACCGGACACCTTTACTTCAACTTGGATGACACTGAGTTTTTTGATTGTCGTGCTGGTAGGTATTGGAATGATTATGGATCCATTTGGGGCTGTTGTACTAGTGTCAGGTACCGTTGCACAAATTGCCTATCACAATGGAATAAATCCGGTACATTTCTGGATGATTACTTTGGTTTCTTTTGAATTGGGATACCTCACCCCACCTGTCGCACTTAACCACTTATTGACTCGACAAATGGTCGGACATGAAGAAACAGCCAAAGCAGCATTAGAAGGTGATAATTTCTGGTATCGTCATGAAAAAATATTGTTGCCGCTAGCAACTATGGGAACAACACTACTCCTGGTTACTATTGTTCCAGTTTTAGTGAGTTAAACGGTGAAATTATTTGATTGGATTGGTCGCCGTTGTATGGAATCGTTTCTTTATCTGATTGACTTAACGTTTTTCCTAATACGGGTGTTTTCCGTATGGCAGTCGCACCGCAATATTTTTAACCGGGCAGTGTATATTGTTTTTCTGGATCAACTCATTTTAACGGGCATTAATGCAATAGCAATCATTTCATTTCTTGCAATGTTTGTTGGAATTGTCATTGCTTCGCAATTGGTTTTTATTATGGCCTCAATAACCGGTGCTAAAGATTTTGTTGAAATTCTTGCCAGATTGATACTGAGCGAGATGGGCCCACTGATTACCGGATTTATCATGATCGGGCGTTCGTGTTCTGCCATTGTTGTTGACCTGGGAAATGCAAAAGTAAGAGGTGAAATTGAACCTCTAGAGTATTTGGGGATAAACGTGGATGATTATTTTGTGATCCCTAGAGTGCTTTCCATGGTTATTAGTCAAGTCATTCTGGCGCTTTATTTTTCAGCTATTATGCTGCTATTTGGCATGTTTTTTAGCGCATTAATCTATGATTTATCTGCCCAAAAATCATTAACGGAGTTATTGAAATTAATCAATATCAATAGCCTTTTCAGGTTTATGTTGAAAAACCTGCTGTTTGGTTTAGTTGTAGGAACTATGGCTTGTTTTCATGGACTCTCAGTGGGAAATTCACCAACCCAGGTGTCTGAACAAATGCAAAAGGCAGTGGTAAGAAGTATTGTGTTTTTATTTTTGATAGATGGTTATTTTATTATATTTACATTATGAATAATAATCTGGTTCAGACTAGCATAATAGCGGATGGAGCAATTCCCCGTGCAACGGAAAGTAATTTAAAATTTCTGCCGTTGACTTGTCGTATACGGCCCTCTCAGTTGACTTGTTTAGTGGGGCCCCACCGCTCACAATTAAGAATATACTTGCAGATGTTGGCAGGTATTTCAAAACCACAACAAGGTAAAGTAGAAATTTTTGGGCAACAGGTTTCTGAACTTGATCATTTTGCATGGCGAAAGCTGCGTTGCAAAATAGGCTATCTTTCTGGTGGGTCTCCTTTGCTATCAGCACATCATGGATTAATGAATGTTATGTTACCGCTACTTTATCATGTTAATTTGTCGTTCCGTGCAGCATCTGATAAAGCGAGAGTGTTAATGACAGAATTAGACTGTGATTGCGAATCTACAACTTATCCCTCACAGATGAATAGTTTTCAGCAATCTCAATTTGCCTTGGCGCGCGCATTAGTTCTTGATCCATGCTTACTTTTTTTGGATGTGCCATTTAATGATTTAGGTGCGAAAGAACGTGAGAAAATGGGTGGTTTATTGGGGAAATATAAAGAAAATCGAGCTGTCTGCATGATAGGGGGATTTCAGTATCCTCATTTTTTGGAACAACATGCAAATCAGATTGTCTTTATTTCTGAACATAAAATTATAAATTTTAATAGCTGGAAGTCATTTTTGCAGACGGAAGACCATGATGTTCAAGAGTTATTGAGCGTTTTGTAATGATTGAACTAGAATAGATTTATGAATAAAGATCCTGAAACAGCCTCAGGGCATTATATACATCAAGTTTCATATAGTTACCGCGAACGAATGGTAGGCTTTTTTGTGTTCTCCGGTTTAATATTGCTGCTGTTATTTATAGTTATTAGTGTAAAAAATCAGCATTTATTTGAACGAAGGGTGATATTTTATATTGAACTTGATAGCAGCGAAGGGATTAACCAAGGAAGCCTGGTAACTGTACTTGGAGCAGAGGCTGGAAGGGTGTCGGGCCTGAGTCTTGCCCCAAATCAGAAAATTCGGGTCGCTATTGAGGTTTATGAAGGACAGCATGGGCTGATTAGACAAGGTGCAAAGGTGATAGTGAACCGATTGACTAATATTGGTAATGCCTTGATTGAAATAAGATCTGATTCGATTGACGCTCCGATGTTAGCGGATGGAACCACATTACCCGTTGAAGAAACGCCATCGTTGAATGATTTGTTATTGGGTTTGGCAAATATTGTGCGGTCTGCTGATAGCAATAATTTATTAAGTAAATTCGAACTTATTTTACCAAAAGTAGAACAAACTTTAGAAAATGTGCATGAAATTATTGCACAAATTGCTTCCGGTCATGGGACATTGGGTGCTGCCGTGTTTGATCAGCAGGTCGAACATGAATTAAAGATCGTGGTAAAATCGGGAGCCGAAATTTTAACTGAAGCCGAAGGTATTGTCAGTGTTGCCAAACAAAGGCTGGTCGAAATGGGGCCTGTTTTGACTGATGTTAAGTATGTGACTCATGATTTAAGAGGCGCTACTCAAAGTCTTCCTGATATGGTTTTGGAACTTAACGAAATCATTACGCAGGCAAATATTGCGATGACTTTGATTAATCAAGAGTTAGGCCAAATACCGGGAGTAGCAGTTGATACCAGGAAAACATTAAGCAAGGCTAACCGGCTTATAGATAGCGTTCAAAATACATGGCCATTGTCTAATAAAATTCAACAACCGGCCCCTAAGCAATTAATTCCTCCTCATCCTTTTCATGATTAGACAACTTTTTGTATCATGTCTGGTACTGTGTTGTATCTATGTTACCGGTTGTACTGGTGACTCTGTAATCAAGCCGACTGTCGTTCAGAATGCAGAAAATTACAGCAATGATGGATTACAAGCATTTTCAGAAGGCGAATGGAAGAGAGCTGAAAATTTATTCCGCAGAGCATTATCTCTTTATCAGGGTATAGATAATCAACAAGGAGTTTTATACAGCCATATCAATCTAGTTGAAGTCGCATTAGCTGGAAGTGACTATCCAGCGACTCAGAAACACCTGAGGCGTGCAAGCGAAATTGCAAAGAGGGCAGAATTTCAACAATATCAGTCGCGAATTACATTACTTTCAGCACAAAGTGAATTACAGCAACAGCACTATGTTCAGGCGGAAAAATTGTTGCAATTGCTGTTGCCTGAGTTTGATGGAGTAACACCTGTCAGCACATCTGACATGATTGTGCTGTCTGCAATAGCAAGTCAGGTCAAGGTCGCTTTTGTCACACAACGGGATGAGGCAAAATGGACTCAGCGTTATGCGAATGCCTTACTGCTGTCAAAGAGCAATTCCCCTGCGCTGGAAAACCGTTTACTGCGTTTTCAGTCAAATTTATTGCAACGCCAACAGCAATACAATAATGCCGAGTCTTATCTGCAACGTGCGCTTTCAGGGTATAAAACGATGGGTTTTCGTAAAGGTATTTCAGCAACACTTACAGAGCTGGGTCAGCTTTCAATAGCTCAAAGGCATTGGCAAAAGGCACTAAGTTATTTTACACGCTCTAATGATGTTTCTCGTTTTATTGGCGATGTTGATAACGTTATCCATAATACCAAATATCTTGTAAAGGTAGAGTCAGAACTTGGTAATATTGAACGTAGCAACCGACTAAAAAAATGGTTGATGGAAAGAAAGATCTATCAATAAACTTACCGAGTCTCTCGTTTTAAAAGATGTGTATTCTGCTCTTCAAGTAAACTCTCAAGAAAGCTACAATTTTTTTCAATTCCATTCATGTAGAGATTCTCTCCCCCAAAGTGATCGGCAGCATAACGATAAACAGAACCAAATAATTTATCAAGGCGGTTTTCTATGGTCATGCGAATAAAATCGGGGGTCTGGCCCAGCAAAGCCAGAGAAGATTCATAAAGCTGATCTGAATTACCCGTAGGTGGTGCAATTTTACCTATTTTAAACTCCAGGTAAAGAAAGTCACGGCAACGTTCGAGATAGACATGGTCAGACATCTGGGCAATCAAGTCAGCTGTGCCCAGTAAACACCCTAGAGTATGGTCAACAGGGTCTTTCATAGTGACTAATTTTTCGTAGCCCGTAAAATGTAACAATTGCTGCATTTTTGCTACCCAGGCTTCTTTACCTAACGTTGGCAAATAAGTTGTTAAAAATCGTGTGCCACGAGTGACATGGGTTTTGGTATATTCTGCACCATGCTTATGTTTAGAGTCGTTACGATGCCGAATATAACCAATATCGTGGAACAATGCGGCAGTAATGCCTTGTAATATTCGTTCAATACCTAAAGCTTTGTTTGTTCCGGCATGAACTTTTTCATAACCATCATAGAGACGGGTTGCTGCCAGCGTGACATCCAGAATATGGCGCATATCGTGATATTCGGTGTCGCATGCATAGTAGCCAGGAAACGTCCCTTGATACATTCGTTCTATATCTTCAAACATGGTTTCAATAATTGCAAAATCGCTATCCTGTCCGGAAAAGCGAGTGAGGACAATATTTCGAACCGCATCACATACTGCTGACGGTTCAGAAATACATACGGATAGAGAAATATCCAGTTTTTGCCAGGGAAGATGTTTAACTGAATCTTTAGGTTGTAATTGCTCAGGCATGTTTGTGTCACTGAATATTATCAAAGGGTTAACATATAAACATAATAGAAAAAACAAAAATTCCAAGGAAAAAAGCTAAAAAAGTCCTTGTCTTTTAGTAAAGTGGGACGGTTTTATTAAATCCTTGCTACTATAGAAATATGGTAGATTGATCTGTACTATTGTGTCTGGAATAGTATTGGTACATTATATGTCTGGTAAATCATGAAAACCCTTTATCCTCAAATAGAACCCTTCCATAGTTTTTTTCTGCAAACAGAAACTACGCATTCTGTTTATGTAGAGCAATCAGGAAATGCTCAAGGTATTCCTGTTATTTTTCTGCATGGAGGTCCTTGTTCAGGTACCAAACCGGGACATCGACGTTTTTTTAATCCAGAGAAATATCATATTATCCTAATGGATCAGCGTGGCTGTGGTCTCTCTTTACCTTTTGGTGAAATTGAAAATAATACGACTCTTGATTTAATTGCTGATATGGAAAGAATCAGGAAACAGTTAAATATTGAGCGATGGTTGTTGTTTGGAGGTTCCTGGGGAAGCGCACTAACACTTTTGTATGCTCAAAAATATAGTGAATACGTTTTGGGTATGGTTATTCGTGGTGTTTTTTTAGCAAGACAAAAGGATTTGGACTGGTTTGCCAAAGAAGGCGCAGGACGTATTTACCCTGAATTATGGCAGCAGTTGCTTGCAAGTGTTCCTGTACATTCTAGGTCTGAGTTGGTAAAAGGTTTGTATGATGTGGTTTTTGGGCAGGATCAAGTGTCCCAAAGACGAGCGGCAAAAGCCTGGATAAACTGGGGAGGTCAGGTTGCTTTAATGGATGATTATCAGGAAGATGATAAGCCAGCGCATGTAACAGAAAAAATGGTGCAACAAGTGCAGATGGAAATGCATTATGCATACAACAAATATTTTATAGCAGAAAATCAAATTTTAAAGGCATGTGATATTTTGCAGCAAATACCAGCAATTATTGTTCATGGGCGTAATGATTTAGTTTGTCCAATGGAAGCGGGAATGAGCTTGCATAAAGTTTTGCCTAAAGCTGAATATATTGTATTACCTAATGCGGGGCATATTGCCAGTGGCGATGAAATGATTGATGCTTTGGTTGCAGCAACTGATAAGATGATCGAGTGGGTACAATAATGTGGTCGTTGCTCATAGAAACAATAAGGATTTAAATGAAGCAAAAAAAACGTTTGATCATTTTGATGACGGGAGCAACAGGTGCTATTTATGGCGTAAGGATGTTGCAGGTATTACAAAATCAGCAGACATGGGAGTCTCATTTGGTGATTTCATCTTCTGGTTTGGTTAATTTAAAATATGAAATGGAGATGGAACGTTCAGCTTTGTATGCGTTGGCTGATGTTGTACATGGTGTAAATGATATTGCAGCCAGTATTGCCAGTGGTTCATTTAAAACAGAAGGGGTTATCATTGCACCCTGTTCAATGAAAACCTTATCCGCAATTGCCCACGGCTTTGGTGATAATTTGATTACCCGAGCTGCTGATGTGGCATTAAAAGAACGTCGAAGACTGGTTGTTATGCCGCGAGAAACACCGTTAAATTTGGCTCATATTCGAAATATGGCCAGTGTAACAGAGATGGGAGGTATTATTTTTCCTCCTATGCCAGCCTTCTATAGTAAATCTAATTCAATTGCAGGAATGGTCGATGAAGGTGTTGGGCGTGTGTTGGACATGTTTGGTGTTGATGTGGCAGGGTTGTTTGAGCCTTGGCAAGGGTTGTAATTATGTTGAGAAATGAGGTTTTAAGATAAATGAAAATTGTACAAGTTATTTTTCTGTTTTTTTTAGTTGTGCCCTTTGTAGAAATCTATTTATTATTACAAATTGGAGGGCTGGTAGGGGTGTTACCAACCGTGCTATTAGTTGTGTTTACTGCTGTTCTTGGGGCCTGGCTGTTAAGGCAACAGGGGTTTGCCACTTTGCAGCGCTTTCAAGCCAGTTTGGCACAGGGTGAGATTCCCGCTTATGAGATGATTGAAGGGCCTATTTTATTAGTCGGTGGTGCATTGTTGTTAACGCCTGGTTTTTTTACCGATTTAATAGGGTTTGCTTGCTTAATTCCTCAGGTTCGGAGAAAATTTGCAAAGTATGTCATTGAAAATCATTTGATTACCGCTCAATCTGGGTCACCTTTTCAAAAACCTGCATCTAAACAAGGAAATGTGATTGAAGGTGAATATAAAAAAGAAGATTAATCAATTGTAGAGCCATTCACTGCTTGCTATTTGTCCCTCAACAAATGGTGATGGTGTGAGTACATCGTCCGTATTATTTTGACAAGTATAACTTGTAGAGTGGATATTAGTTCGCCTTGAGTGGCAAAGGGTAGCTCCTTTGTTGAATATTGCGGATCGAAGTTCACTCTACAATATCCCCGTTTATATAATATGAACGGTGTACTAGTGGCCTTAGAGGCAGCATCTGTCCGTCAGAAATGGAGGGAATACAGATGTTGTAAGGCGTTTTTATCTGCTTTGTTGGCAGCCATGTTGAAAAACAGAATGGAAAAAATTTGCAAGCTGTAGTTTGTTTGTATTTTTTTTGTATTGAGAATAGATACTGTCCTTAGTTCTACTGTGTCAGAATACAAATGTAGGGTGCGTTGCACGCACCAAAATTATTTTTTATCCTTCCATTGTCGAAAAGGTGCGTACAACGCACCCTACGAAGATACTTTTGGATAGTATCTATTCAAATGTGACTAGGTGGAATGAGGAACGTGTATGGAAGAACTTGAATAATTGTCTAGTCTTTTTGTCCGTCTTCTTCGTTATAGAAATAACGTAGCCTGCTATGCTCCTATTTATAAGCTTTGAATACGAACAAAAATACTTCGCCAATTACACTCAATTTATTCCATGCGCGTTTCTTAGTCAATATTAACTATCTTCATTGCCAGTAAGAATTTTTTTATGTATACGTCTGACACCCAGAGCAACAATAAGTAATACCACAGGGATGGATAAGCCGGTTACCAGTATCGGCTTTACATTAACCCAGTCAGTGGTGTTCGCTGCTTTTGCGATCAACCCAATAAGGCCGACAACATAGCTGGTTATGGCAACAATAGACAGACCTTCTACAGTTTCCTGTAGCCGTAATTGCATTTTTGCCCGCAAATCCATCGAGGTCAGCAATGCCTGGTTTTGGCGTTCAATGGTAATATCAACACGAGTGCGTAAAAGTTGTCCTGCATTACTGATACGTTTTGATAACAAGGTAAAACGTTTGGAAGTTGCCGTGCAAGTGCTAAAGGCCGGCTCCAGACGTCTGTTCATGAACTCCCCAATAGTCTGGATGCCCTGAATGCGAACTTCTCTTAGATCGTCTATACGTTGTTCAACCAGTTTATAATAAGCACTGGCTGCAGCAAAGCGATATTGATGGGTAGAAATGTTGTTTTCCACTTCAGCAGCAAGTGTGGTTAATTCATCCAGTAATTCACCATCATTACTATCGGATGTTGCCATTGCTGTAGTGATTGAGAGCAGTTGTTTATCTCCTTCGTTTAGCCCAGGTGTCAGTTGTTTGGCTATAGGGAAGGCCAGTAATGCCATGACGCGATAAACTTCAATTTCAAATAAGCGCTGTAATAAACGGCCCGCCTGGCCCGATTTTAAATGGTAGTTCAGAATCAGAAACCGACTAAAACCATCGGCATGTATTTTAAAATCGGTAAAAGCACGAGCTGCGCCACCTGTTACTTCTGCTCCGACTATAGGGTTGCCGGAAAAAAAGGCCGAAATGGATTCTGCACTTGATACTGAAGGGATACTGGCTTCAATGATAGAAGCATGTGCTGCAACGATAATTTTACCTGGCAAATAGTCTAGCCAGTCAACAGGGACATGCTCCAGCGCCAGTTTTGCAAAAGGGTGTTCCGTGCTGGTCTGAACATAAAAGGAATAGGTACTAAACTCAGCATGTTGTTCCCAGCGAATTTTGAAAGAGTCCATTGTTGCACTAAAATGCGATGAATCTCCTTTCGGGGGCGATATATTATATCTTTCACATAATCTGGTTATGTGAGCCCTCTCCAGTTTTTTTTCTTCATTGTTCAGCGTCAACGCCAGAAAAGTACTTATTACCGGTAGTTTTAGAATAACGGGTGCACGCGCATGAACTTCATTATGCAGTTTAAAGCGCTGTGGGTGATTATCAGGTATGGGAAATATCTTTGTCACTTTAAACAGATGTCAAGAATTAGAGTTACGATGGGGCAAGTTGAGTTCTAAATGTTTATATTGAAAAATTCTGCATGATATTTGGATGATTATTTATTTCCACCTCTCTAAGTCTGATTTTTAGTCTTTTTTATAGACTACATATTGATAGTTGTACATAAAAAACAATAGTTCTAGATATAGTAGAAAATACGTCCTTGTATTTTTCGATGGTTTTATTCTTCTGCTGAAGATTCAGTTTCACAAGTACTTTTATCCATCGCTGAATAGGCAGGACAAACGCGAGTGTAACCAGTCGCAACCAATACCAGCCCAAGAATTAGTAAGATAATACTAGCCATAAATAGGGACGCAGTTAACAGTACTGCACCAGCAATCAGACGTATTTTTGTTTCCTTTTCACCTACATTGACTTCAAAGTTAGTTAATTTTTTATAATCAAAACTCATTTTTCTCCACCTCTTTTTTTGTTGTTATAATTCCCGTAATGGGTGCCTTTATTTGTAACGTGGTTGAAATAATATACTAAAGGATAGTAATTCACTTATTAGGTATTTTTAGTATTTTTTTAATTAATACACTTATGAGTTTCAAACTTAATTCAGTTACTTATATTATACTGTCACGTTACTTAGCCTGATCAAATATACACAGCTTCCAGAAATGTGCAAGCGATAATAAATGGATAATAAAATTTCTTTAATCGACTCTTTAAATGATGCCCAGCGTTTAGCTGTCTCTGCGCCCTCTCAATCAATGTTGGTTTTGGCTGGTGCGGGTAGTGGGAAAACGCGTGTTCTGGTGCATAGAATTGCCTGGCAGATAGAGGTCGAAGGCTTGTCTATTCATAATATTTTGGCGGTGACTTTTACCAACAAAGCAGCAAAAGAAATGCGTGGACGGGTGGAAGATTTATTAAATATTTCTGCGCAATCCATGTGGATCGGTACATTTCATGGTTTGGCTCATCGTTTATTAAGGCGGCATGCCAAGCAGGCAAAATTACCCGATACTTTTCAAGTGATGGATTCTGATGATCAGCTAAGGGTTATAAAACGGTTGATAAAAAGCCTTAATATAGATGATTCAAAATGGCCGCCAAAGCAGGTTATGTGGTTTATCAATGCACAAAAGGATGAAGGTATAAGAGCAAGGCATATGGTTGAGTCAGGCGACTTGTATCAACGGCAGATGTTGGTGCTATATAAAGCTTATGAAGCAATCTGTGACCGCTCAGGTTTAGTAGATTTTGCCGAACTGTTACTCAGGGCTCATGAATTATTACGCGATAATGAAGATTTATTACAGTTCTATCAGGACAGGTTCAAGCAAGTTCATGTGGATGAATTTCAGGATACCAATACTATTCAGTATGCCTGGTTACGTTTATTAACGGAAGGTAAGGATAATTTATTTGTAGTGGGGGATGATGACCAATCCATTTATGGTTGGCGTGGTGCAAAAATTGAGAATTTACAAAATTTTCAGTCGCACTATCCTAATCATCAGCTTATAAAGTTAGAACAGAATTACCGCTCTACAGGTAATATTCTTAAGTCAGCTAACGCATTGATTGACAAAAATGACTCGCGGATGGGTAAAGAATTGTGGACTGACTCCGGTGATGGTGAACTGATTTCTTTATATACTGCTTTTAATGAACAGGATGAAGCATACTTTGTTGTTGAAAAGATCAGGCAGTGGGTGAATGATGGGGGATTGCGTCAGGATGTTGCTATATTGTACCGTTCCAATGCTCAATCAAGGCAGTTTGAAGAAAAACTAATGACCACAGGCACTCCCTATCGGGTCTATGGCGGTTTGCGTTTTTTTGAACGCATGGAGATAAAAAATGCCTTGGCTTATTTGCGCATACTATCAAATCATAATGATGATGCATCATTTGAACGAGTGATTAATACGCCAACACGTGGTATTGGTGCCAAAACAATTGATGCTATACGCATAATCGCCAGAGACCTTGAATTATCGCTATGGCAGGCAGCTATAAAGCTTATTAACCAGAACAGTTTGTCAGCGCGTGCAACCAATGCATTAAAAGGATTTCTTGATCTGGTTAAACGACTGGGTGAGGACTTTGATGAAAAAGAGCTATTTGACAAAGTTAAATTTATTGTTGAAAAGAGTGGATTGATAGAACTTTATAAAAAAGAAAAAGGAGAAAAAGGCGAGGCCAGAATAGAAAACCTGGAAGAACTGGTTAATGCTGCGCGTTTATTTGACTATGATGAAGACAATGAAGAAAGTCTGAATGAATTAGATATGTTTTTAGCCTATGCTGCACTGGAAGCCGGCGAAATGCAAGGCGATAATTATGAAGACTGTGTGCAGCTAATGACGCTACATTCAGCCAAAGGTCTGGAATTTAAACTGGTCTTTTTAGTAGGACTGGAAGAAGGTTTGTTTCCATCGCAACAATCAACAGATGATATTGGCAGACTGGAAGAGGAACGAAGGCTTTGTTATGTGGGAATAACAAGGGCAATGGATCAGTTGTATATAACCCATGCGGAGTCCAGGCGTTTATATGGCAAAGAAACCTATCCTAGGCCTTCGCGATTCTTAAAGGAAATTCCTGCCGAATTTATCCAGGAAATTAGAATTCGTGCGAATGTGAGTCGTCCTGTCACTGCAACCAAGCGAAAATCGGCATCACTACAGCAGACAGGAACATATAAGCTAGGTCAGCGAGTGAAGCATATAAAATTTGGAGAAGGCGTGGTTCTACAAATGGAGGGCGAGGGAGCACAGGAAAGAGTGCAGATTAATTTTCGTGAGGTGGGTTTAAAGTGGCTAATGTTGTCTTATGCGAAGTTGGATGTTTTGCCTTAGAGCTATGTTTTTATCGGATGATTATTAACTAAATATTAACCCGATTTTTTAGGATTCTAAATTAATTAAATCTGCAGGTGAACGAACAGCTAAACCAGGTTTATTCATAACATGAGTATAAATCATCGTTGTCGATACATCAGAATGTCCTAACAACTCCTGAACAGTTCGAATATCATACCCATTTTCTAATAAATGAGTGGCAAAAGAATGGCGTAAAGTATGGGAACTAACACGTTTTAAAATGCGAGCCTGAGTGGTCGCCTGTTTAATTTTTTTCTGTAAACTTGTTTCATGAATATGATGCCTACGAACGGCTCCAGAACGCGGGTCAGTAGAAAGGCGACTAGCAGGAAACAAATACTGCCAACGTAACTCTTTAGCTGCATTTGGATATTTTCGGTTTAAAGCATCGGGCAAATACACCTCTCCATAACCATTTTTTAAAGCCAGATCATGCAGACCGGAAACAGATTCGATTTGTGCAAGTAACTGCGCTTGATAACATTCCGGCAAAGGGACCAAACGATCTTTATTACCTTTAGCATTGCGAATAACAATTTGTTGGTAACCAATATCAATATCCTGTACACGTAACCGTATCACTTCCATTAAACGCATACCGGTTCCATATTGTAAACCAGCGAGTAAGCCATAAAGTCCATTCATTTGGCCTAACAAAGAACGGATCTCTCCTGTCGTTAACACCACGGGTAATTTTCGCGGACGATTAGCTAATTTGAATCCAGAAACATCTAAAGGTCTATCTAAAACCTTACGAAACAAAAAAACCAATGCATTTAAAACAACTGATTGGGTATTAGATGCGACGCGACGCTCTACCGCCAGATATTCAAGATATAAACGAGCATGGTCATCATTAAGCTCGGACATACTCACTCCACTATTAAATTGTAAAAAACGCTGAACCCAGTCGGCATAAGTCTTTTCAGTTCTAATAGCATAATTTCCTGCCCGTAGTACATAAACAAGCTTATCAAGTAAAGTTTGCTGAGACTCAGTAATAGTGCTGGAGACAGACTGTTCAGGCGAATGGAATTGTGTAGGCAATTCAGTATAATCTCTTGCTACAGTAGCATGATTATCCGGTAATTTTTGAGCAGCATCCTGCCAGTAACCCCAATCAAACTCCTTTGCCCAAGAGAAATGATAAAGAGAAATCAAAAAAAGTTTTAAAGCATGGAGTAATTGACGAAACTGCCAAGAACTCAATTCAAACTTTCTGTCTATATCCTGAAGAAAATGGCTAATAAACTCAGGAGTGATTAAATTTTCTGTATCACTATTATATTCTTGACCATAAGAACAATCATTTTTTATAAATAGCAATAGTTGCTCTATTCGCTTTATATAATAATGATGCTGCTTTTGGGGGACATTATTTTTCAGTAAAATGGTATAAAACTGGTCCCAGTCAGGTTTAATCATAGCAAAAAATCAGAATATTGACGATTTTAAAACAGAGGTGATACTATAGCACAACAAGAACATAGAAAGAATTCTGGGTATTTAGAGTATGATAGAGTTCTGTCTAATAAACTGTTAGAAGCTTAAATAATGGCTAGGAGAAAAGAACTTAAAAATATAGCAGCAGGACTGTATGGATCATTCATAAGTCGCAATAACGATGTTGCAGGCTATTGGGGCATCGGCAAGCTTTGTTTGCTTGCAGAAAAACAACAAACATCTGGTGTATGCATTAACTTGCTTGAGGATAAAATGTCACCTAAATGCGGTGAATTCAATAACTTACTTTCTGGCTATAAGGAAAAACTTAATAAATATCTTCGTTCCAAGGATATTTCTGAATCATGGGTAGTGTCTGCGGAGATTCATCTTAACTTTAAACCAGAACCTCCGAAGAAACATATACCAATTACATCATGGGGAAGTCTTTTTCAGCTTTCGGTCGCAATCAAAGATGATAGGGGAAAAGTCCATGATATTTCTGGTTATGGCTATTGTGCGCCACATAATGTTACCAAGGAGTCCAAAAGTGCAGGCAAAGAACGCTTCTAACAAATCATTCCACTTGACCGCAAAAAGCGGCGTTGCGCTGCGCTCCACTCTGCTTTTTGCGTCAAGTGAATTCGGTCGTTAGCTGATATTAAGTTTCACACACATTACAAAGGTTGGAGGATCTATGAAAGGTAAAGGTAAGTGTCTATGTGGCTCTGTTAAATTGGAAGTAGAGTATGCCAGTAACGAATTGGCGGCCTGTC
>JAKIUK010000080.1 GCA_021647585.1 Methylococcaceae bacterium | reverse complement strand
AATGATTACAGTGAGTAGTACATTATTCGATTCTTTACTGGGTGCAATAAACTAGGAGTAAGTTAATGAGAATTTCAACATCCTGGGCGCAGCAATTAGGCGTAAATGCCATGAACGCCCAGCAAGTCAAAATGTCTAAAACGCAAATGCAGTTATCATCGGGCTTAAATATTTTAACACCCAGTGATGACCCGGCAGCGGCTGTAAGAACCTTGAGTTTACAAGAGACAATTGATAAAACTGCGCAATATCAGGACAATATTGATGCGGTTCGTTCTCGTTTAAACATAGAAGAAAGTAGTCTGGGAACGGCTGAAAATGTGTTATTCAGAGCTAAAGAATTAACTGTTCAGTCATTAAACTCAACCTTATCCGTGAATGATCGTCTTGCTATTAAATCTGAGATAGATCAGCTGTTACAGGAGATGGTGGGAGTCGCAAATACAAAAAATGCGAACGGGGAATATATATTTTCGGGTGACTTGTCTACAACGCCAGCGGTTGCCTGGGATCCTGAAGTGGGTTCCTATGTTTATCAGGGAGGGATAAACCAACGGGTGCTGGATATCGCACCTGAACGGCAAGTGGCTGATGGTGATATAGGGTTTAATGTTTTTCAGAATATCGACTCAGTCAGTCAGGAAGCTAATGCAACGATAGATGGAAGTGAGCTAAATACACGCAGTGTTTTTGATACCTTACAGGCATTATCATTTGCTTTGGAGCAGAAATATGAAGTTCCGGAAGCAGTGATAACCGGGGATCGATTTATGCGATTTGGTATTGACTACAGTTCGGCAGGAACTTCATTTACCCTAGATGGCGATGATGGTGCTGGGGGTACTGCTTCTATTACTGTTAATTTACCTGCACCACTGCCTGTAATAGACTCAGGTAAGTATACAAGTCTGGATGAAGTGGTTTCAGCTATAAACCTGCAACTTGCAGGCAGTAATATGCAAGCCCTGAGTAATGGTAATAACATTGAGTTTAAGTCTTTTACCAAAGGAAAAGATTCAAATATTACAATAACTGGCCCAGTAGGTGCTGGGAGTTTTGTTACTGATTTTGGCTTTACTTCAGGAAAAACAGGAAGCGGGGTAGACTTAGGAGGTTCTATTGTCGGCAGTATAACCATTCCCTCCCCTCCTTTTCCTCCGGCTACTTTTCCTCCCTCGCTGGCGTATGCCGGAACAGCAGCTGTTTTTGAATTAAATGATGAGACTGGAAATAAACAGGAAATAACGCTAAATGCTGATTATGCAGACCATTTGGCATTAATAGCGGCTATTCAATCGCAAATTACCGGTTCTCCTATCGATGGCAAAATAGAAATAGATCCTACCGCTAATCCTATCGAGTTTAAATCAGTAAGTACCGGGTCAAGTGCTTCAGTACAAATTAAACAAGTCAGCGGCGATTTTTTAAAAAACACTGGTTTTACATCAGGTGATACCGGAAGGCTGTTTAGTAAAACGGCTAATGATGCATTAGCTGATCTAGATACAGCGCTTGATAATATTTTGAAAGTTCGAACTACAGTGGGCTCCCGATTACGAGCAATGGATGATCAGGCGGCACAAAATGAAAAGTTTGAACTGGACATGAAAACAACTTTATCGGATATTCGGGATCTGGATTATGCTGAAGCAATCAGCCGTTTTAATATTGAACAATCAGCGTTAGAAGCGGCTCAACAAGCATTCTCCCGAGTACAAAATTTATCATTATTCAACTTTTTATAGTAGTGTAGAGCGGACTTCAGTCCGCCCTGATCTCAATAATACATTTTTTACTAAGGATAAATAACTTTAGGTTCAAAATTAGCCGCTGGAAATTTTGGGTCAAATACGGACTTTTCTCCTGTTGATGCACCACTACTCGAAGCTGATGCATCAACATAAAGAACTTTAGGCTGAAAATTGGCGGCAGGAAAATCAGCATCAAATGTGGATGATTGTGCAGAAGAGCCAGTCGATTTTGCTGAATCATCAGCAAAAATAACCTTGGGTTGAAAGCTAGTGGCCGGGTATTTACTGTCATCACTGTTAGCAATAGCAGTCAAAGGTGTAGAAATAATACCCGCGATTAATAGTCCTAAGATCTTTTTTTTCATTGTTAATAGTGTCCGGTAGTTAAGCAGTATATTGATAAAACCTTGTTGTAAGTATCGTGTATTTTATTTTTATCTGCAACTGTTTTGTAAGCTGTTTTAACCTCGATAAATCAGTTGAGCACAAAATTTGAAGAAAATTTGTGCTAGAAAGACAAAATATAGCAGGTAGATAAAGCTTCCGCTTCTACTCTATTACTTCTATAAGAGGATCTAAAATTTGTAAGTAGAAACTAGAGATTGAAGGTCAGAGGCAATTAATTTAATTTCAGTGCTGGATTCGTTAGCTCCACTGGCTTGAATTGCCGTTTCTTTAGCCATATCATGAATACTCATAATGCTTTCAGAAATGCTTTTAGAAATAGCGCTTTGTTCTTCTGAAGAGCTAGCAATAGCTGTATTTAATTCAAAAATATGATTTACAGTGTTAGTTATTTCGTCAAGTACATCAATAGCATTAGATGCATCTTGTGCAGTAGATAATGCTTGTGTTGATCCTTCTTGCATTACACTCACTGTGCTTTTTACATTAGCTTGAAAGCTTTCAATTAAAGATTGAATTTGAGTTGTTGAATCTTGAGTACGACTCGCTAATGTTCTTACCTCATCAGCAACGACAGCAAAACCCCTCCCTTGTTCTCCAGCTCTTGCCGCTTCGATAGCTGCATTAAGCGCAAGCAAATTAGTTTGTTCTGCAATCCCTCTAATGACATCCAAAACAGTACTAATATTATTACTATTTTCTTCTAAATCTTTAGTTACATCCGTTGAAGATTGCAACTTTGTTGCTAATGAATTAATTGAAAGATTCACTCCTTGAAAAACCTGCTTACCTTTTAAAACTGATTCATTTGCCATTTCAGCAGAATTGGCTGCAATCTGAATATTAGTGGTAATTTCTTTTGATGAACTTAGCATTTGTTGGGTCGCATTAGCTACTTCATCAGATTTCTTTTGTTGAGAAGACGCTAAGTGAAGCGTCGCATCAGAAATAACCGTATTTGTAGCAGATGATTTTTCAAGGTTCTCAGAAAAGGTAGGTATCTGACTAAACGTTTGTTTTAAATTTCCAACAAACTGATTGAACAGTTGACTAATACGCGTGACTTCATCATTACCAGTGATTTCAAGAGTAGCCGATAAGTCACCTGTCTTCAAAGCTACTTCACTTAAGTGGCTATGTAGCAAGCCAAGACGACCGTTTATTGAGTTAGCAATAGTTAAGACTGCGCCGATAATTAAAACAACAAGAAAACTTGTTATTAATAATAATGTTGTATAGATATCTTCACTTTGGGATGTAATTTTAGCCGATAACTCCTCGATAATAATATCAAAAATCTGTTCGGTTTTATGAACCGCAGCTCGCATCTCTCCATGCAATCCTTCCTTAGGTGTAAGACCAAGTTGTTTATAGAGCTTGCCAAATTCTAAAAAGGTCGTGTGGTAAATCGACATTTGGTCTGAAACATCTTTTACCAACCCTTCACTCATTATTGCAGTCTGTAGGTGTTGGTTAAAAACAGCATAATTTCGATCAAATTTGTCAAGATATTTGTCAAGCTTTCTAAGCATAAAATCTTTTTCATTTCGGCGTAGCATTAACATATCGGCTGTGAGCTGAATTGAGTTTGATTCTTTTAAAAGTGTTTCCGCATTATGAACGGATTGACGTAATTTACCCCGTATTCCTGATTTAGGGTTTAGACCTATTTGTTGATGAAGGGAAATGATCTGATTGAAAGATGCTTTATAGGACTGTAGATACTGACCAAGGTCAGTTAGATGTTCTTTCTTCTCCCGTCCTAAATCAAGCCTTTTGATATTTTTTGAAATGGTATTGACGGCTGCAATTAGCGCATCAAAATTTTTATTAAATTTTTGTTGATATTTAAGGTCTAAACGAGATAAGAAGTCTTTTTCATTTCTACGTAGCATTAACATATTTGTTTCACTTTTCTGCGAGAATAGCAAAGTTTCATTTAATAACTTTATGGTAGAAAAAGAACTGAGGGCTACTACTGCGAGTACTGCCAAGCAAATCGTAACCAGACCTGCAAGAGCGTATAACTTTAATTTTATAGTGAAGTTATTCATTGTGATTTATATACTCGTTAATCCAGATTTAAGTATAGTTAATTATCGGTCATTTCCTACATTTCTTTAATTTAAGGGGGGATAAAAGTGACCGGATAGGTTAGGACTATACAGCATACGCCGCAAGCCCTTTAAAAGCCAAGTGTATCCGACACGACCACTCAGCTCTTATCACGGCCATATTGCCTCCAAAGCAAGGTTCTTTTCAAGAAACGGGGAAAGAGGATTCAGACACCTTTCTTGCTTTCTTAGACCTCTTTCTCGTGCTCACACAATCTAACCATATTCGTTAGGTGTCTGTAAATACCATACCAACTTAGCTCCTAGCTATGGCAGTAAACCAACTGTCATGCCAAATGTCGCATCAAGTGAATCATGGATAAAATCAATAATTTTCACTCGATCATCTTGTCATTTACTTGAAATTTTTGTACTTTGGAATGAGATAATCCAAACAACAATTTCATTGTTTTCTGCTGATACAATACCTTCAACCTCTGAGCATGGATATTGCATATGTAGATTATCCTTAAAGGCATTATAAAATAGTTCTAAGTAATGTTTATGGCCATGTACTGATAATTCATATGATAAGCCACCAAAGAGATTTTATGCTTAGCAGCATTTTGTAATACATTTAAGACCTGTTTATCCATTTTTTTACCTAAACCAGTAATTAATCTGTTTCTGTGCATGCTGCCTAATTTTATTAATTCAAGCAACATATTTGTGTTATTGGCCAATTTTTCTAACTGAAAAAAAGGGGGGAGTCAATAATTCCGCTTTCAGTTATTATTTGTCCTATTAAATCAAGCTACTACATACTCTACTCTTGGTCATCCTTTCGGTCTTCGTTTAACGGCGCGTGGTTGAAGTGGCCGTATTGGTTTTGGTTAGAGATTCGCCGTTTCCCGGTCAGCATCTTCGGGGGTTAACCAACTGTCTGGGCGGACGCCATTAAACATTAGATTATTTACTGTTTGAAATAAATGTTTACCATTTTCTGCCAGGTCACTCACAGATACATGATTTGCTCGGACATCAATAAAATTTTCAAAATCTGGCATATAAGTCATTAGAGGCAATACCGCATTGGGGTCCGCCAATATCTGCTGCAAATGCTTGACTTCATCAATGAGTCCTTGTTCGTATTGATCCAGTGGACGCGGGGACTGTTGCAGTATGGATAACAGTGCATTCAGATAGCGCATTGCATAAGGGTGGTAGTCGGGTTTTAATAATAGTTGGCCTTCTTTGGTTAATCTTATTAAACGTCTCATTGGCAGCTCTATTTCTGAATAAAAACTGTTATCGTCATCAGGATTACTGGCCAGATGTGAAATACCTCCATCAACTAAAATATAACGTAAAGTACTTAGCATAACCGGGTCTACCGGTAAGGGCAGATCATGGTTTTCTGCGCGTTCCTTCAGCCATTTCAGTTGGGAGATCATTCGGCCTTCTGGGGTGCTGTCGGTTTGTTCATAGCCTTGCAGTTTGTTGAGCAGATGATTACAGTTTTCAATGATGTCGAGACGTTGTTCGTTAGTGCTGGGCATGGTTAGAGATTTGCCGTTTCTCGGTCAGCATCTTCGGGGGTAAGCCAACTGTCCGGACGGACACCACTAAATATTAGATTATCGACAGTCTGAAACAGATGTTTACCATTTTCTGCCAGGTCACTAACAGATATTTTTGGGCTTTCTACGTCAATAAAGTTTTCAAAATCTGGCATATAACTCATTAGAGGCAATACCGCATTAGGGTCTGCCAATATCTGCTGCAAATGCTTGACTTCACCAATAAGCCCCTGTTCGTATTGATCCAGTGGACGCGGGGACTGTTGCAGTATGGATAACAGTGCATTCAGATAGCGCATGGCATAAGGGTGGTAGGCGGGTTTTAATAAGAGTTGACCTTTTTTTGCTAGTACCATTAAACGTTCCATTGGCAATCCAATTTCTGAATAAAAACTGTTATCGTCATCAGGATTACTGGCCAGATGGGAAATGCCGCCATCGACATAGATATAGCGTAGGGTACTTAGCATGACCGGGTCTACTGGTAAGGGCAGATCATGGTTTTCTGCGCGTTCTTTCAGCCATTTTAGTTGGGAAATCATTCGGCCTTCCGCTGTGCTGTCGGTTTGTTCATAGCCTTGCAGTTTGTTGAGCAGATGATTACAGTTTTCAATGATGTCGAGACGTTGTTCTTCGGTATTGGGCATGATTATAATCCTGTTATGGCTTTGATTTTAGTCGGGTCGTCGGTAACCTGGGTACCACCGCCGCGCATGATTTTTCCGAGCAGGCCGGTATTATATCCGTCTGCCCCCTGGTATAGGATATTTTCCGTGGCTCTGCCAATGGTGGATTCCACCAGCAGATGCGATTCGGTCAATTCCACCCGGTCTATAGCGTCAGCCCGGTTATAGCAGGGTAGAGCCAAGTGGTTTTTAATCCCTTCCTTGTCCCAGCGGCCTTGCTTATAAAATTTGTTTTTTACCTCATTAAAACCGGCTTCATCCAGCCAGTAAGATGATTTCTTGATATCTTTACCTCTACCTTTGCTGTTAAAACCATACAGTTTATCGCCTTTTTGCAGTTCTTTGATACGAAAATGATGGGCTGATTCCAGTATTTCTTGGATTTTTTCTTTCTCCCAGCCTTGTTTTTTTAAAGCTTTCTTTGCAATTTCATCCGCTTCCGATAAATTAGCCATATCAACCTTACGGATGGTGTTAAAGCGGGTGATCGTTTCCACCGCCAGGTCATCCCGGTTATGCAGGCCGGGCAAGGGTTTTAGCTTTGTAGCCTGTTCCATATCGGGACATTTTTGTATCGGCGAGATTTTGTCATCCAGTTCGCTGATGGCTGGGTTGAGGGCAGTGTGCTCTGCGCGTTGGGCGGCTGCAAAAGCTTCATCAATATTTTCAATCTTGTTGGCGGCCGCCGCAGTATCTGCCAGAGTATCCGTTGCCTTGCCCAGTTTACCGGCTTTGCTGGCCAGTCCTAGCGGGACTAATAGACTGCCCACTTCAAATCCGGCTTCGCCGGTCATTTCGCCATAAAACTCAGCGGTTCGGCCTTGCGCTTCTGCTTCGGATTTGGCCTGTTCATAGTGCTGATACAGTGTCGAGACACCATCTGCGGCATCCCGATAGACTTTGCCGGGGTCTTCTATTACCTCCTGACCATAGGCTTGGGCCATTTCGGTGAGTTGTTTGCTGGTTTGCCAGGCCGATTCTCTGGCGCTGGCATCGGTTGCCAGTTGATAGCCGCTTTTTGCCAGTTCACCCAGTCCTTTGACCATGTTGCTGCCGGCATCCCAAACGCCGCGTGCCAATGCTTTGCTGAATGCCCAGCTGTTAGTTATGATGCCTCTGTCGATTGCCATGTTTAGATTCTCCGTCCATAATCCAGCGCTATTCTATATTTGAGCATTGCCAGTCGTTGCCATGGATGGTGCTGGCTATTCGTAATATCGACTACCCATGCGTTTATCTCAGGGTTGTTAAAGGTAATACCATACAAACTACGCCATACCACGATGGTTAAGGTGGCATCAGTGAGTGTATGTAATCCGAGTTTTTCGGCGTAATCGCTGGCGCTGTTGAGATAATATAATTTATCCATTGTGTCTTCCTTATCCCATAATACCAACGGGATGGCACTGCGGGTTTGTTCCGTCAAGGTGGACTGTAGATAGGGCTTTGCATGATACAGGGGTAAACTTTCATACGCTGCCTCTGCTTGTTTCCAGGCTTGCTCGGGTACATACTGGTTTAATATTTTCATGCGTTGGTTGACGAGTTCCCTGTCACTTGCCAGTACGGTTTTTATATCGGCTTGCTGGTCAAAGTTGGGGGCTATCGTTATCATCAGTTCGGCAAAATTGACGATGGCTGATTTCCAGGTGATGCCCCAGCTTTGCGTCCGCTCTATCATGTTGTTGACTATTTGCAGTTGTATCTGTTCTGGTATCGCGGCAGCAAGTGTGGGTATCTGTTGGCCAAGCTTTCCTGGAGTCGTTTGCAAAATTGTTGCTCTGCCTGTTGCTGAAACACAGTAAATGTGTGGTTGCTGATTTTAAACATTCCTTACTCGTTTATGTTGGTATTGATGATTGATACTGTCCTGTTATTCTGATTGCGAGTATCACTTTGAGTTTGTTTTCTCAATCAGTTTGCCGGTTTGAAAGATTTCTCTCGCTTGTTGAGAGGGTAGTGTTGTTAATTCGGAGGCACTGGTTAATTGCAGTCTGGGCATTAGACTGATTCTTTTTATAATATCAAACGCATCTTTATATAGCCAGTTTTTTTAGGCACTTTATCGGTTGATTGCCTCCGACTGAATTAGAGCAACGATTTAATTTTGGGATGATTAGTTAATAACTGTTGCCGGAATGCCTCAACCGCTGTTTCATCATTGCGTTTGCTTCTGGGTATGCTGACTTCAATTTCACTGATAACAGACATCGGTGCCGCAGACAGAAAAACCAGGCGATCAGCCATGGCAATGGCTTCACGCAAGTCATGGGTCACAAACAAAATGGTATGTGGGCGCAGCTGCCACAGGTGAATTAATAAATTTCTTACTTGACGTGCTGTCGGGGCATCCAAAGAAACAAAAGGTTCATCCATTAGTAATAAATGCGGATTGACAGCAAAGGCTCTGATGATTGCTACCCGGCGACTCATGCCTAATGACAAATGTTGTGGATAAGCATTTTGACTATCCGTTAATTGCATGGACTCAAGTAAAGCGTCAATAATTTCAGGCGGCTGTTGCTCAGTCAACACCAATTCAATATTTTCTCTGACAGTGCGCCAGGGCAGTAAGCGAGGCGTTTGAAAAATATAGCCAATTTTAGGTTGTATCTGTTGTTGCCCCAGTAATATTTCACCCTGATATTTCTTGTCCAGATTGGCAATAATATTTAGCAGTGTTGTTTTTCCACAACCGGATGGTCCTACCAGACAAATGAACTTATTGGTAGGTAGTGATAAAGATAGATTGGCAATCGCCGTATGTTGACGTGAGTCTTCGGTGACATAAGTTTTGTTTTTTATAGATATGTGTATATCAGTCATCGACGCCACCTTGAGGCTCTGTTATCTAAGGGTTTCAAAATCAGCAGTTCTATTGACTGGATGACAGCAATAAATGCGATGGTATAAGCCAGAATACTGGCAACATCGAATAATTGAAAAAACAAATTTAATTGATAGCCCATACCATCACTTCGTCCCAATAGTTCGACTACCAGAATGATTTTCCAGATTAAAGCCAATCCGGAGCGGGTGGCTGCCATTACAAAAGGGTGTAATTGCGGCCAAATTACATGAGTGAAGGTTTTCTTTTTACTAAAGTTGTAGCAATGGGCCATTTCTAGTAAATCCTTATCTAGCGCTTTAGTTCCTTCTCGGATAGTCACTATTACATTAGGTAATTTGTTAATGACTACGGCAAGAATGGCTGCAGATTCGACTAGCCCAAACCAGACATAACATAAAATAATGGTAACCAGTGCGGGTACATTTAAAAAAATCACTAACCAATTATCAAAAAAAGCATCCAGTTTCTTATTTATGCCTAGTGCTATACCCATAGCACAGCCCAGCAACATGGCTATGGAAAAACTGATAATCAGGCGTAATAAGGTAATGCCCAGGTGATGAGGCAGTTGTCCTGATTCAATTTCTTGCCAAAAAACCTGGAGTACTAATGCCGGAGTTGGAAGTGTGTTGTCGTTAATGACAATAGCTAAACCCTGCCATATTGCAATTAATAGCATGAACGACAGGGTGGCCAGAATTTTGCTGGGTATTTTGCTTAAATAAGAACTCATGAAGTAGCGTTAATCAATATTCCAGAATGTATTGGGTTGCAGGTTTTCTGATTTTCCAGTCAGTTTGTTATTACTAAATTTGCGCAATAGTGAATATATCCTTGCGGCGGCATGTTGTTCTTTGTTTCCCCATTGATTAACGCGTCCTGCACAATAACGTTCACGCAATTTGTTTTGTGTTATTTTATCTTTTGCCTGGGTAAGAGGAATGATTTGTTGCCATACCGGGTCTGACTGGCAAAGCTGATTTTTAGCTAGCTGAGTGGACTTTAGAAATCCATTAACACTGTTTTTATTCAGCGTGGCCCAACTACGGTTAAATACATAACCCAGTGTAGGGACTTGTTCCTTTATACCGAGTTGCTGCAATATTTCTTTACCATTAATGATTTGTTTATACCCTTTTGCTTCCAGTCTGGCTGCAAAATGCCAGTAATTGATAATAGCGTCTACACGGTCATGTATAATTTGCTGGTTTAATAAGGGTGGTGCGGCATAAATTTTTTCAACCGATGTATTTAGGTCCAGTTGGTTTTGTTTTTTGGCTAATGCTTGTAACAGTAACCAGTTTTTATCCAGTTCTCCTCCGGCAATGCCCAGTTTTTTATCTTGCAAATCACGGATGGTTTTAATATCACTGTTTTTTGGAACAATCAATGCACCAGATGTGTTTGAATAGGGATAAAAGCTAAGATCAGAACCCGTGGACCGTAGTCTGGATACCCAAATCCAGTCAGAAACAATCATATCGACAGCGCCAGATTGCAGGGCAATTTTCCCGGCCTGAGGGTTGGCAACGGGATGAATTTGCAGTCGGAAATTAGAGTCTTTTAACAGGTTTAGATTTTTTAGCACAGTTAATTCCCAATTGACAGTACCAAAAGCCAGTACACCCAGTCGAATAGTGGTTTTTTCAGTTGAAAAACTTTGTGTTGAAAACAAGAGCGAAAATGTAAATAGGATGGCTTTAAATTTCATTTGAATAATTGATAATTGGGAAACTCCTGGCTATTTTAGCTTTACCCAACAGCAGAAGCGAGACTGATTGTTAAATTATGATAAAATCATCCCAATAGTCAGGTTTTTAGTAGTCATATGAGTAGTTCCCATAAAATAACCCAGTTAGTCGATCGTTTTGGCAGAACGGTGGATTACTTGAGAATATCCGTTACGGATCGCTGTGATTTTCGTTGTGTTTATTGTATGTCGGAAGAAATGACCTTCTTGCCGCGTGCGCAAATTTTAACATTAGAAGAAATTGATACGATTGCTCAGGCTTTTGCAGAGTTAGGTGTTAAAAAAATACGTATTACAGGTGGAGAGCCTTTGATTCGTAGAGGGGTTTTAGATTTATTACAAAATATAGGCCAGATTGATACCCTTAATGAACTGGTGTTAACGACCAATGGCTCAAAGCTGGAAGAAATGGCTGAGTCATTGAAACAGGCAGGTGTTAAAAGAATCAATATTAGTCTGGATACCCTGAATGCTGAAAAATTTAAAAGAATTACCCGTACAGGTGATTTGGATAAAGTGCTTAAAGGTATTCAGGCTGCAACAAAAACAGGTTTTGAAAAGATCAAAATTAATGCAGTTATTTTAAAAAACCGTAATCACATGGAAGTGACACAGTTAGTACAATTTGCTGTTGATAATGGCTGTGATATTAGTTTTATAGAAGAAATGCCGTTGGGTGTTGTTGATAGCCATGATCGGGCTGAAGTGTATTATTCCAGTGATTTAATTAAATCGGATTTGCAAAAAGAGTTTGAATTAAAGTCTATCCTTGATAAAACAGGTGGCCCATCTGTCTACTTCAAGGTGATTGGAACAGACAGCCGAGTTGGCTTTATATCACCTCATAGTGCAAACTTTTGTAGTACCTGTAATCGGGTGAGATTAACTGTTGAAGGAAAATTACTGCTTTGTCTGGGAAATGAGCATTCGGTAGATTTAAAAAGAGTCATAAGAGCTAATCCAGGGGATAGGGAAAAACTGAAGCAGGCTATTATTGATGCTATGCAGATTAAACCGGAAAAACATGAGTTTGATCTAAAAGAACAACCTATTATTTTGAGATATATGAGTGCAACGGGTGGCTAAGAATCTGTTGTTTTCTTTCTTGAATACTCCGTTTGTTGATGGCTAAGGGATCAGTAGTTGGATGCTATTTGAGGGGAAATATACAATGAAAAAAGTTATGAATTGTAAGCAAACACTGGATGTTTTAAGGCATCTTAAACCAGAACTGGTTAGTAGGTATGGTGTCACACGCTTGGCCTTGTTTGGGTCAACAGTTCGTAATGAAGCTAGGGTTGATAGCGATATTGATATCGTAGTGGCTTTTGATGGCCCTGCGACTTCTACGAAATATTTCGGAGTGCAATTTCTTTTAGAAGATGAACTCGGGCAACCTGTTGATCTGGTTACAGAGAAATCTCTACGTCCTGAATTGAAACCATTTATTGAGCGAGAAGCTGTTAATGTCTGATCGAGAATGGCATTTTTATCTAGATGATATGATTAACTTTGCTGAAAATGTTGTAACTTATAGTGAAAATTTTGATCTGGAAACATTTGAACGAACGGGTTTGAATTACGATGCTACAGTGCGTAATTTAGAATTGATTGGTGAGGCGGCTAATCATGTACCTGAAACAATACGAAAAGCTAATGCATCCGTGCCGGCGACAAATTATTGCAACTCGAAATAGGCTGATTCATGGGTATTTAGGGATAGATAACGATACCTTATGGAGTATTATTCAGGATGATATACCGGCATTAATTATTGAACTACAAAAAATTGTGACTAATTTAAAAAAGCAAAACAAATGAATTTACAACACAAAGCTCACCCATGGCATGGTATCAGTGCTGGAGATAATGTGCCCGAAGTGGTAACCGCTTTTATCGAAATCGTACCCAGTGATACAGTAAAGTATGAGATTGATAAGGAAAGCGGCTATCTTAAGGTAGACCGGCCACAAAAATTTTCTAATTCCATCCCTACACTTTATGGTTTTATTCCGCAAACCTATTGTGATGAAAGAGTGGCTGAATATGCCAGAGAAAGAGCAGGTGATATAGCAGTATCGAGAGGCGATGGAGACCCTTTAGATATTTGTGTTTTAAGTGAACGTAGTGTTACTCATGGTAATATTATTTTACCTGCAATTCCAATAGGCGGCTTTCGGATGATTGATCACGGTGAAGCAGATGATAAAATTATTGCGGTAATGAAAGGCGATGAATTTTATAGGCAATGGACTAATGTAACAGATTGCCCTGAGTCCTATATCAATCGATTAAAACATTATTTTCTAACCTATAAAAATCTTCCAGGCGAAAAGAGTGCCTGTCAGATCACCTGTGTGTATGGTAGAGAAGAAGCTTATGAAGTGATAAGGCGATCTCAACAAGATTATAAAACCTATATTGATGCGTAGGTCAAATTAAAAACTGGAAATGAGGCTTCAGTCTTGCAGGAATCAGGCGAGTCTGAAGCCTCACTTCCAATTGCAAGAGTAAACTAGAACCTACAAAATATTGTTAAAATTTATATATGGGTACATAGTTGAGCATTATTTTGGAAAAATAAAAAACTAGAGTTGGCTAAAAATGGCAAAACAATCCGGCACAGATGAACTTATTGCACAAGCACGAAAATATAAAGACGAGCGAGAAAAAAACTACAGAGAAAAAGCATTAAAGCTTTATCCCTGGGTTTGTGGGCGTTGTGCGCGTGAATTTACTCACAGTAATTTGCGTGAATTAACGGTACACCATAGAAACCATAATCATGATGATAATCCTGAAGATGGCAGTAACTGGGAATTATTGTGTCTTTATTGCCATGACAACGAACATTCCCGTTTTGAAGAGCAGATTCGTTACGGTGGAGTTGATGTTTCTATTGCTGAAGATCATGGTGCTGATTCGACCTTTAACCCTTTTTCCGATCTAAAGAGCATGATGAAAAAATAAGAGTGTTTATTCAGCATATAGTGTCATTCCGAGCGTAGAGAGGAATCTTAAGTTTGGATGATAGTTCCAGTGAAAGATTTCTCCCGCTGGTCGAAATGACAATGAAATTGAATAGCCTTGCGTAAAATGCTGAGTAGTAAAAAATATAGATTAATATGAGAAAATGTGACTGGGCACTTTCATCTTCTTCAGAAGAAAAGTATCATGATTTGGAATGGGGTGTTCCAGTCCATGATGATGGTTTATTGTTTGAATTTTTGATACTTGAAGGTGCCCAGGCTGGGTTAAGCTGGTCAACTATCTTAAATAAACGGCAAGGCTATAGAAAAGCATTTGATGATTTTAATGCTGAAAAGATAGTCCAATATGACCAGCATAAAGTCCTGCAACTGTTGAATAATCCTGAGATAATCAGAAACAAACTTAAGGTGAGTGCTGCGATAAATAACGCCAAAGCATTTTTAAAAATACAGCAAAAATATGACAGTTTTGAACGCTATATTTGGCAGTTTGTCGATGGGGAAAGCATACAAAATAACTGGCAACAGTTTAATCAGATACCTGTTACCACGAAAGAATCTGAACAAATGAGTAAAAGCTTGAAACAAAATGGATTTAAATTTGTCGGTGCTACTATTTGTTATGCTTATATGCAGGCAGTGGGACTGGTGAATGATCATACTGTAGATTGCTTCAGACATCAACAGATAAAGGAAATGACGGGTGAATAAAATCAGTAAGCAAGAACAGGAACAGCTTAAGCAGAATTGTCATGATTTAATTCAATCACAGCAAACCTTACTGTTATCAACAGTGACTGCTCAAGGTGAGCCTGAATCCAGTTATGCACCCTACGTAAGAGATGCACAAGGGGTGTTTTATATTTATGTCAGTGATATGGCTGCACACACTAAAAATATGTTAGTAAAAGGTACTGCCAGTATTCTTTTTATTCAACCCGAACAAGAAACAAAAAACCTGTTTGCCCGTGAAAGGGTAACGTTTAATTGTGCAGTTAGCGAAATTAAAAAAACCGATGAACGCTATCACCAACAATTACAAAAAATGAAACAACGGTTTGGAGAAACCATAGATTTGCTGCGTAGCCTCTCTGATTTTCATTTGATCGCTTTAACAGCCGTTAAGGGAAGATATATTGCGGGTTTTGGGAAAGCATTTCTTATTAATACGACAGATGGGACACTCAACTTCAATGACTAAACAAATGAAAAGCTACAGAGCTTTATTGATAGTGATTATTAATTTATTTCTGTTTGCTTGCACTTCGATAGGAGAGGGTTATATGCAACAAGATGAATTACAGACTTTAATAAAAAATGGTCAGGCACCAGTTATTATAGATGTGCGTTCAAGCTATGAATACCAAGCCAGCCACGTGCCAGGCGCACTGCATATTCCATTCTGGACAGCTTTTACCACCGATAAGCTGAACAGTTATAAAAAAACGGAACCCGTGGTGCTTTATTGTGAACATGGACCCAGAGCCGGTATTGCAAAACTGGCATTTAGTTTGTCAGGGTTTGAAAATATCAGCTATCTGGCCGGGCATATGACTGCGTGGAAGAAGGCTGGATTGCCTGTTGAGAAATAGTTTTACATAGCTAGTGGTTGATCGTTAAGTATTATTTATATAAATATAGAGTATAAGAAAGCAATTAATGATCGTGATTATGGGAATGGTTCTCTTCATTCACAGCTTCTTGATTTTGTTCCTCTGTATGGGATAAAGAATGAAGTTCAGATGGTGCAAATGGTGTTTTTTCAGAAGTATTATCCTGTTCAGTCAAGGGGATAATTGGTTCAATATTTTTTGAGTTATGGATATGCGACTCCGTAGCAGATAACTGTTCAGTCATCGTTTTATGCGTATGACTTTTTATGTCATTAGCCGGTTCAATTTTAGAGGATGTGTTTTTACTATTATGCTTATGTTGATTCCCATTCTGTAGTAGATGTTTATTTTCAAGCGTTGTTTTTGTGTGTTCATGGCTATGTTGATGGGCACCTTCAGTTAACAGCTTTTCAATTTCTAGAATACCATGTTGATTCTCATGACCCTCTATAGAGGATCCCCCATGATCTGACCCATGGCTATGGTTATGTCCATCAGCACCTTCTGTAACGACAGGTAGTGACTTTACTCCCAGACCGTAACGATACACGGCTTCAGCACCTAGCCATCCAGTCACCATTAACAGTCCAGCCGCAATGATTGAAAATGTTAAAAACAAAAAACCAGGTTGACGGTCTTTTCTGGCTATAAAAATAGCCCATAGACCCAATAACAAAAAAATTGAAGCTGTAGGTAACGCCCAATTTCTATGCAAGGTCATGGCTGCATGTGAGGCGCTATCATGAGCAACACTGTTATAAGCCAACCACCCAGCTATTGCTGTACCAATAGCAAATAAACAACCGCTCCATAAAGACCAGTTAGCCATATTAAGCCATTGTTGTTTCCATGAATTTGTGTGGGATAAAAAAGCCGACGCTAGATAGAACAGCACTGAAGTACTTAATAAGCCTAATGTAAAATGTACTAGCAATGGATGCCAGTTGGGAATGATTTCAATCATGTTTGTTTTCCTGAATACGTTACCAGTATTATAAACCTAGAAAAATCAGTTGGATCACGGATTCTAGCACAAGCTCTTGATTCCTCAGCACTTCACAGATAATTGCTCCTGCATGATCTGCATTCAGTACATCCTTGTACTTCAAAAAAATACCCGCTTA
>JAKIUK010000079.1 GCA_021647585.1 Methylococcaceae bacterium | reverse complement strand
TTTTTATCATGAAGTTAAACATTTTTTTTGTATGGAAATAAGTTGTGAGTTTACTTTTCTTCTATTTTTCGGTGAGTTACTGCAATGGTATTAAATGAAAAAATTAGCCTGGAACTGGAGAAACTACCTCATATAGCTCAGCAACAGGTGGTTAATAAAGTTGAGTTGTATCAGGAAAAAATTAAACTGTTAGATTTGGCAATACCTGAAAGTGATGCATTTTGTAATACATTACCCAGAGTATGGGGATGTAGCTTGTTTGTCGCTGATAATTGTGTTCGCACTCCTGCTTTAATTCATGATCTGGTCGTCAGTGGTGATCTTTTTTCAGCATCAAGGAGAACGCAGTATTCAGGTTATCTCAAAAACGCCAATATAGATACAGAAAAAACATTAATGTTAGTTTTGCGCCAGTTCAGATGCCGAGAAATGGTTCGCATCGCATGGAGAGATCTTGCTGGCTGGTCTGAATTGGATGAAACCTTGAGCGATCTAACGGAGTTAGCTGAAGTGTGTATTCAGTTTGCACTTGATTATCTTTACCAGCAGGCTTGTGAACGCAGGGGTGTGCCAAAGACTGAAGATGGAGTGCCGATTAATATAGTGGTAGTAGGTATGGGTAAACTGGGCGCCTGGGAGCTTAATTATTCATCGGATATCGATTTGATTTTTTCCTATGCAGAAGATGGCGTACTCAATGATCGTAAAGAAACGACTTATGGTGAGTTTTTTAGCCGTATTTGCCGTAGTCTGGTTAAAGTGCTGGATGAAATAACAGCGGATGGCTTTGTTTTTAGAACCGATATTCGATTAAGACCTTTTGGTGACAGTGGGCCAGTGATAATGACTTTTGACGGCATGGAAAATTATTATCTGACTCAGGCCAGGGAGTGGGAACGTTATGCCATGATCAAAGCCCGGCAGGTTGCCGGTGATTTTAATAGTGGACAGCAATTAGCGGCTATGATTAAACCATTTGTTTATCGCCGTTATCTGGATTATGGTGCATTTGAAGAATTGCGGTCATTAAAAAGCATGATAACTCAGGAGCTCATGCGTAAAGATCGAATGGATAATATAAAGCTGGGACCTGGTGGCATTAGGGAGATTGAATTTATTGGTCAGGCTTTTCAGTTGATTCGAGGTGGGCAGGATACTGAGCTTCAAGAACGAAGTATTTTAAAAATTTTAAACATGTTGGGAGAAATGGAGCTGCTGATAAAAGAAGATGCACAGCAGTTGCAAGTATCTTATCGGTTTTTACGCAAAGTAGAAAATCATATCCAACAATATCAAGACAAACAGACCCACGATTTACCAACAGATCAAGCGGTTCAACAAATATTAGCTTTTTCAATGGATTTTGCTGATTGGGAGAGTTTTAAATCTTACCTTGATACGGTAAGAACCGAAGTACAAAAAGTATTTGATCTGGTTTTTTCTCTATCAGACCAGGATCAGATAAAGGATAGTGCAGACATTGTTTTGTTTGCTGAAAATGAACAGGATTCTCAGGAATATCTACATCAACACGGCTTTAAACAGGGTGTTGAAACGCTTAATGTTTTAAAAGAGTTCAAAAAATCACGTGCAATCAGTCGACTAACAACCAAAGGTGCAGGTGTCATTGATCGTTTGATACCACAATTAATTGATGCAATGCATGTTGTGGAAAATGAAGATGTGACATTAAAACGGGTGCTTGATTTATTTGAGGCAGTGGCCGGCAGAAATGTTTATTTGTCATTGTTGGCGGAAAACCCAGATGCATTGTTACAGCTCATTAAATTGTCTTCTGCAAGCCCCTGGATATGCCATTATCTTGCTCTATATCCGGTCTTGTTTGATGAGCTGCTTGATACGCGATCTTTGTATGAACCTTTAGACCAGCAACAATTAACTGAGCAGTTAAAACTCTGTCTAAATGATGTTGAGATAGAGGATGTTGAACAACTGATGATAAAACTCAGACAGTTTAAGCATCTGAATACATTGCGTATTGCTGCTGCCGATATTATGGATGTAATACCAGTTATGGTGGTGAGTGATTATTTAACTTATGTTGCAGAAGTTGTTTTAGAGCAGGTGATAAATAGAGTCTGGCAAACATTGACTAAAAAACATGGATTACCCCCTTCAGCCAGTAATACCAACATGGGCTTTGCAATATTGGGTTTTGGTAAGTTAGGAGGAATGGAACTGGGTTATGGTTCAGATTTAGACATGGTGTTTTTGTATGGCTGTGCTGATGGCAATGCATTAACTAATGGAAAAAAGGCAATTAGTTGTGCGCAATTTTATGCGCGATTAGGGCAGAAAATAAGGCATATATTAGATACAAAAATGTTGTCAGGCGTACTTTATGACGTTGACATGCGGCTGCGACCCAGTGGCGACTCTGGATTATTAGTTACCCATATCAATAGCTATGAAGATTATTTGAAAAACAATGCCTGGACCTGGGAACATCAGGCATTGGTCCGTGGGCGTTTTGTTGCTGGAGATGTTGAATTAAAACAGCAATATGAAGCGATACGACAGCGTATATTGAGCCTTCCTAGAAATGAACAACAACTAAAAGCTGACGTGCGGGACATGCGCGATAAGATGCGTGAAGCATTGGCTAAAAATGAAAAAGAAATCTTCGATTTAAAACAAAGCATAGGAGGTATTGTCGATATTGAGTTTATAGTACAATTCCTTATATTAGCGCATGCTTCAGAAAATGCAGAATTAACAGTCTATACTGATAACATAAGACTTTTGGAGACTTTAAGTCATCTAGGGTTTTTATCAGACTCGAATGCAAAGGTTCTAAAAAATGCATATTGTGAATATCGGGATTATGGACATCACCAGGTCCTTCAAGGTGAGCGTGCGATAGCTGGAAAAGATGATTTTGTAAGAATACAATCTCAGGTTGAACAAATTTGGCATGCGGTTTTAGGCTATAACGTGACACAGACAAATGAGTAGGAAATAAAAAAAATGATGACGATGGATGACCGAGACGGTTTTATTTGGATGGATGGTGAATGGGTTGAATGGCGTGAAGCAAAAGTTCATGTTTTAACGCATACCTTACATTATGGAGCAGGTGTATTTGAGGGATTGAGAGCCTATCATGCAGAACAAGGGACTGCTATTTTTAAATTACAGGAACATACAGACAGGTTGTATCGGTCTGCGCATATATTGAATATGCAGATACCCTTTGAAAAAGATGAAATTAATCAGGCGCACCGTGATGCTATTGCAAAAAACAACCTGGATAGTGCCTACATACGAAGCATGTGTTTTTATGGATCAGAAGGTATGGGTTTAAGAGCTGATAACCTGAAAGTTCATGTCATGATTGCGGCTTGGGAATGGGGGGCCTATTTAGGTGATGAAAGTATGGAAAAAGGTATACGCATCAGAACCTCTTCTTATACCCGAAATCATGTCAATAGTACGATGTGTAAAGCCAAGGCAAATGGTAACTACATAAATTCGATCTTGGCATTACAAGAAGCTATATCCACGGGCTATGACGAAGCTCTATTATTGGATCATGAGGGATTTGTTGCTGAAGGCAGTGGGGAAAATCTGTTTATTGTTCGAAATGGCAAACTTTATACACCAGAGACTACGTCTGCCTTAGAGGGGATTACCCGTGATACCATAATGACCATTGCCCATGAACAAGGTTTGCAGGTGGTGGAAAAGCGTATTTCCCGGGATGAGGTTTATGTTGCTGATGAAGCCTTTTTCACCGGCTCAGCGGCCGAAGTGACACCTATCAGAGAATATGATGAACGAATGATAGGGACAGGTGCGCGTGGACCCATTACCGAAAAACTACAGACACTTTATTTTGATTATGTTCATGGACGTAGAACAGATCATGGCGAGTGGTTGAGTTACGTATCATAACGAGCAAATATGGCCAATAAAATTTTGGTTGTCGGCCCGTCATGGATTGGCGATATGGTAATGGCGCAAAGTCTGTTTATGACCCTTAAAAGCAATGACCGGCATAGGCAAATTGATGTTTTGGCACCGACATGGTCATTTCCGTTACTGGAAAGAATGCCGGAGGTTACAAAAGCAATAGCCATGCCTTTAACACATGGTCAGTTTGGTTTTATTAAACGCATGCAATTGGGAAAAAAATTACAGGCAGCACAATATGATCAGGCAATTGTATTGCCTAATTCTTGGAAATCAGCGTTGATCCCTTTTTTTGCCAAAATCCCGCTGCGAACGGGTTATTTAGGTGAAATGCGTTGGGGATTACTAAATGATGCCCGAAAACTGGATAAGCAAACACTGACTATGACTGTACAGCGTTTTGTTTCGTTAGGATTGCCGATGACTAGCAAACAGCCGCCTGAATATCCTATACCGGTACTGGAACTTGATAAAAACAAGCAGCAGGCTGTTGTTGAAAAATTTGCTGCAAATCAAGCGGCCAAAGTGTTGGCCTTATGCCCGGGAGCAGAATATGGGCCTGCTAAACGCTGGCCGGCAGAAGATTTTGCAGAACTGGCGAAACAAAAGATAGCGCAAGGCTGGACGGTCTGGTTGTTTGGTTCTGAAAAAGACCAGCCCGTTGCAGAACAAATTAACCAGATTACAGCTAATGCCTGTCAGGATTTTAGTGGTAAGACAACACTGGCGGAAGCAGTGGATTTAATGTCTTTAGCCGATGTTGTTGTGACCAATGACTCCGGGTTAATGCATGTGGCTGCCGCATTGCAAAAGAAAATCATAGCCATTTATGGATCATCCGATCCTGGCTTTACACCGCCGTTAAATACAGAGGCAAAAGTAATTGATCTTGAACTGGAATGCTCCCCCTGTTTCAAAAGAGACTGTCCATTAGGGCATACACATTGTTTAACTCAGATTTCAGTGCAACAAGTGCTGTCACAGATTCATTAATGAAGATCGCCATCGTTAAACTGTCAGCATTGGGCGACATCGTACATGCAATGGTTGCTTTGCAATTTATAAAAAAAGCGGTTGAGGGTGTGACAATTGACTGGCTGGTCGATGAGCGTTTTGCAGGTATTTTACAACACAATCCCGATATTAACGAGATTCTTAGCGTTGATTTAAAATCGCTGAAACAAAATAAGATGAATTGCTTTAAAGAAGTTAGAAAAGTCAGATTGTATGCAAAAAACAATTATGACTTGGTGATAGATGCTCAGGGGTTAATTAAATCAGCGGTTACAGCCAGGTTTTTATCAGCCAATACTGTGGGTTTTGATAAACATTCAATTCGAGAAAAGCCGGCAACATGGTTATATAAATCAACCATAGCTTATTCTTATGATGCCAATACCATAGATAGAAATGTTACCGTTATTGGTCAACCTTTAAATGTTGACATCGGTGAGCAACAGATACTGAATAAAGCCCCGTTTCTTTTTTATCAAAAACCGGTCGTTCAAGTAACTGATTTCTTTGTAAAGGATAAGGCCAATATACTATTTGTGATCGGTTCTACCTGGCCCAGCAGGAACTATCCCAAAGAAAAGTATCTAACAGTGATTCAACAATTAAGTGGCAATAGTTTGATCATCTGGGGTAATGAGGATGAAAGGCAGGCCGCAGAATGGATTGCAGATAAAACTAACAAGGTTAAAGTGTTACCAAAACTAAATTTTAATGATCTTAAAGCGGTTATAGCCAATTCCGATTTGGTTATAGGGAATGATACTGGACCGACACATATGGCTTGGGGATTGAACAAACCATCCATTACACTATTTGGGCCCACACCCGTTAGCCGGGTTTATCAGACCAAAATTAACAAAGTAATCAAGTCGTCTTCAAAAGTTAACCCTTTAAAACTGGATAAAAATGACTTTTCAATCCAACAGATTAATGAAAAAGTTATCATAGATATGGCACAATCAATACTTAATTCAATAGGCAGGTAAATATGGAAGCAATTATTGAACAGGAAGATAAATATTCTGAATTTATCGCGATTCTTCAGCAGAAAGACAGTTTATCTGCAGCGGACCTGATTAAAGCGCGTCGAATGCAAAAATCAGCGATGAGTGATTCAATGCCACAATTACTTATTAAACTGGGTTTGTGTTCAGAAATTGATATTGCTGAAAGTTTTGCACAAAGCTGTAAAGCTAAACGGGTTGAGGTATCAGAATATCCTGTAGAAAGTCCTTTTTCCGAGCAAATACCCTTACGATTTCTTAAACATAATCATGTGATTGGTCTGGAGTCTGATGAAAATGCTATTGCAATCGCAGTTATGGATCCGCAAGATACAGAGATAATAGAAGCATTAAAACTGGCAACAGGAAAAGACATTACTGTTCAGGTGGGCTTACAAACAGAAATAGATACGGCCCTAGATATCCAGTATGGTGATGATAAGTCAGATACAGATAAGTTGACCGATAATCTGGATATTGGTGAAATAGGTCTTGATGATCTGGAGCACTTGAAAGATCTGGCAAGTGAAGCGCCCGTTATCAAAATGGTAAATAGTTTTTTACAAAAAGCCATAGAGATGCAAGCCTCTGATATTCATGTCGAGCCGTTTGAGCAGGTTCTGAAAATCCGTTTAAGAGTTGATGGGGTATTGCAGGATATTGAAGCGCCCCCCGTATCATCGACTGCTGCTGTTATTTCACGAATTAAAATTATGGCCAAGCTTAATATTGCCGAACGCCGATTACCTCAGGATGGCCGTATTAAATTGCAAATGCTTGGGAAAGAGCTTGATCTTAGGGTGTCCTCTATTCCAACTATGTATGGCGAGAGTGTGGTTATCCGTTTACTGGACAAAGAAAATATAGTACTGGATTTTTCTACTTTAGGACTTACTGGCAGGAACTCACAACAATTCATCGATGTGCTGTCGCGGCCACATGGTATTATTTTAATTACAGGACCAACGGGTAGTGGTAAATCGACCACTCTTTATACGGCTTTAAAACAGCTAAATACCTCAGAACGTAAAATTATTACTGTTGAAGATCCAGTAGAATACCAACTGGAAGGTATAAACCAGATTCAGGCCAAACCGCAAATTGGTTTAACTTTTGAGTCAGCTTTACGCTCTATCGTCAGACAAGATCCAGATGTCATTATGATTGGAGAAATGCGTGATCTGGAAACGGCTAAAATTGCGGTGCAGTCGGCATTAACAGGGCATTTGGTTTTATCCACCTTACATACCAATGATGCTGCAGGCGGCATCAACAGGTTACTGGATATGGGGCTGGAAGAATATTTGATAAGCTCAACGGTCAATGGCATTTTAGCTCAACGTCTAGTTAGACAGTTGTGTCCAGAGTGTAAGGAATCTTATCCGGCACCGGATGCCGTCATTACAGAAATGAAGCTACGGAAATTTACCGACAATGATCAGATTAATCTGTATAAAACAGTGGGTTGCTCTGCTTGTGGCGGTATAGGTTATAAAGGCCGACAAGCAATTGTTGAATTTCTGCCCATGTCAGAGAATATACGTAAACAAATTATGAGTCATGAAGAATCTGCGGCTATACAGGAGCAGGCTATAAAGGAAGGAATGTTGACCATGTATGAAGATGGAATTCTGAAGGCGATACAAGGAATTACCACACTGGAAGAAGTACTACGAGTAACAACGGAATCTTAATATGCCATTATATTCATATAAGGCTGTTAACAGCCAGGGAGCAACGGAGGAAGGGGTTAAAAATGCCGTTGACCAGCAGGCTTTGTTAAAAGAATTGCAAGAACAGGGGTTTATACCTATTCGTGTTGAACCTGCCAAGGCTAAAACCTTTCTGGGATTTAAATTAGGTAGTTCAGACGTTCGTTTGTCGCAGAAGGAAATTCTATTACTAACCAGAGAATTGGCAACGTTGCTGGAGTCAGGCTTGCCACTTGACCGGTCTTTAAAAATATTGATTGAATTGACTGAAGATAATGATAAGCTCAGTACGTTAATCGGTCAGATACTGGAAAAAGTCAAGGGCGGCACATCATTGGCTGAAGCATTGGAAAGTCAGGTCGGCGTGTTTTCTCGTTTCTATTTGAATATGATACGAGCAGGGGAAATGGGTGGTAATCTTGGCGATGTCCTGACTCGGCTAGCAGAATATCTTGAGCGCTCTCAGGAATTGAAAGACACTGTTGCAACTGCACTCATATACCCTGCCATACTGTTAGTCATGTCATTGGCATCATTATTTGTGATGCTGACTTTTGTAGTACCTCAATTTACAGAAATGTTTGAAAGTTCGGGCCAGGCATTGCCTATTCCAACACAAATTGTTGTTGCAATGGCAGATTTTTTACAAAGTTATTGGTGGCTGATTTTATTAATAATAATCAGCATCACCAGCTATATGAAAGCACAACTGGCAGACCCGCTAAGAAGGAAAGTCTGGGATGCACGGTTTCTTACTGTCCCTCTGTTTGGAATTATAATTTTGCATATGGAAACTGCAAATTTGACCCGTACCCTGGGAACTTTATTAGGTAACGGCGTCTCTATCCTTAAGGCTTTAGGTATCGTTAAGGAAACGGCCGGTAATTCTGTAATTAAAGATTTGCTGGAAGATTCAGAACAGCAGTTAAAACAAGGTAAAAGTATGTCAGATGCATTGGTTAACAGTGAATGTTTTCCCAAACTGGCAATACAAATGATTAGAATGGGCGAAGAGACGGGGCGGATGGAAGAAATGCTGCTGCGTGTTGCCACCATCTATGACAAACAACTACGCACATCAATTGAGCGTATGTTGGCGATGTTGGAGCCGGCATTGATTATTTCATTAGGATTAATGATTGCAGGTATTATTGTTTCGATATTATTAGCCATATTAAGCGTTAATGATTTAGCATTTTAGAACGAAGGAGTTTTTAATCGTGAGAGTTAAATATAACCGTGCAGAGAACGGTTTTACATTGCTGGAATTACTGGTTGTGTTGGGGATTATTGCTTTACTGGCGGGTATTGTTGGTCCTCAGGTCATGAAGCATATGGGAACATCTAAAACCAAGGCAGCTCGAGTTCAGATAGAGGATTTGTCTGCGTCTCTGGATATGTATAAACTGGATGTGGGTAAATACCCGACCACAGAGCAGGGTTTGAATGCATTGGTGGAAAAGCCAGCGGACATAAAACGCTGGAATGGTCCATATTTACGTAAGACTAAAGTACCTCAGGATCCATGGGTACAGGACTATCATTATGCCTCCCCGGGTGAGCATGGCAAATTTGATATATACACTTATGGTGCTGATGACAAAGAAGGCGGCGAAGGAGAAGATCAGGATATCAACAGCTGGGAATAACATGCCAAATCAGGCATTGAATAATCAAAGGGGTTTTACTTTAATTGAACTAACGATCGTACTGTTGATCGTAGTGCTCGGATTTAGCGTAATTGGTACTAATATCGCTTCTGGCAATCAGTCTGCTCAATTAAAAGCGGTTGCCAGAGATTTAGGCTCTGCTCTACGTTACGCCAGAGGACAAGCTTTAATTTCTCATAAAGAAGTCTCTGTGGCCATAAATCTTGCAGAAAACAGTTATCAGGTCAGTAATCGTGACAAGATTTATTATTTCTCAGATGAGATAGACATTACACTGGTTATTGCACAGGAAGAATTCACAGACGAAGAAACAGGGCAAATTAGATTCTATCCTGATGGTTCTTCCAGTGGCGGAAAAATAACGATGGAATGGGGTGAGTTAAGCTACCAGCTTGAAGTTAACTGGTTGAGCGGAAAGGTTAGCTATGATGCTTAACAATGTCCATTCATCCAGACCGGGGTTTATCAATCGAAATAAAGGTTTTTCACTATTGGAAATTCTGGTGGCCTTTAGTATTTTGGCCATTTCGTTGGGAATATTGCTAAAAATATTTTCATCAGGTGTTAATACGGCCGCGGTTTCTGAAGAATATACCATAGCTACACAGATTGCAGAATCACTGATGGCTAAAACGGGCATAGAGGAGCCGCTCACGGAAAATGAAACTACTGGATTGGAAGCAGAAAAATATCACTGGCGGATACGGGTGGAGAAAATTCCTAATTTTGATATTGAGGATACATCCAAAGTTGAATTTTTGGCTGTTCAAGTGATCGTTGAATGGGGCGAAGATGGCATAAATAATCGTACTGTTGAATTAAATACCATTAAAACAGGGCAAAAGCAATAATGCTAAAGCAGCAGAAAGCCTCGGGTTTTACTTTAATTGAAGTTTTGCTGGCAATGACTCTGTTGAGTATTATGGTGGTATTACTGTTCAGCAGTTTAAAAATTGGCGCTGAAAGCTGGAACAAAGGCGAAAAAAAAATAGCTGAAGTGAATGAAAAAGCAGTTGTATACCAGTTTTTTAAACGGCATTTAACATCGGCGCGCCCCTTATGGGATGACTTTTCTGATGGGGAACGCAGCTTTTCTTTTCAGGGAGAAGACAATAAACTGCAATTTATTTCTGTTTTCCCCGCCAGCTCAGAACGTAAAGGCATACAGCTTTTTGACATAGTCTTTGACCCGGCAGACAGTGGCGTTATCAACGTTACACTGAAACCTTTTTATCCTCTGTTAGATGACCAGCAATGGCAACAGGAGGAAGTCATATTACTGGAAAATGTAGAGGAATTTGAACTGTCCTACTATTCTAAGGACGCTGCTAATAGCACGGGTCTTTGGGTTGATTACTGGCAGCAGAAAGAACAGCTACCCTTGTTGATAAAAATTAAGATAGTACTGGCAGATCACAGTTATTGGCCTGAGATGATATTTGCTTTGAAGCTGGCAACTGCGCAACCTGACTTTAACCAGAGTTTTGGACGATGAGAAATAACACTCAGGCCGGTATGGCTATGGTGATTGTAATCTGGGTATTGAGTTTACTCACTATCATGGCGGGTAGCTTTGCACTTACCATGCGTAGAGAAACTACCGTAGTGAGCGCTATTAAAGACAATGCAGTGGCATTGGCGGCTGCAGAAACAGGATTGGCAATTGCCCAACAAAGGTTATTGTTAAGGGATGAGGGAAAGCGCTGGCATGCTGATGGCAGTGTCTATCAGGTACAATATCAAGATGCTGAAATCCGTGTTAGACTATTTTCAGAACAAGGAAAGATAGATATTAATAAAGCTGATGAGGCCTTGTTAAGATTGATGATGGAATCCACAACTATCAATATGGATAAACAACAGGAGCTGGTGAGTGCTATTCTTGATTGGCGTGACCCGGATGATTTTGTACATATCAATGGCGCAGAAAAACAGCAATATGACGATGCCGGGTTAGCATATCAACCGGCCAACAAAGAATTTCAGCTGGTTGATGAATTACAAATGGTTTTAGGCATGAATGCCGATATTTACCAGCAATTAAAGCCGCTCATTACCGTGTATTCGGGACAGGCAAAAGTTGATTTGCAGGTGGCATCGAAGGAAGTTCTGCAGGCAGTAGGGAACATGGATTCAGTAATGCTGGATGATTATTTGTTACAACGTACTGAAAATAATCAGGCACAGTTTATTACTGAAACAACAGCGCCAATATCGGCTGGACGTGGAAATAGTAAATTAAAGGCTAAAGCAGTCTATACTGTTATATCGCAGGCTCGAATTTTTGGAGAAGTAAGTACGGGAATAAAAGTAACCATAAAAAAAACGTCTGCTGGTGGTCTGGCAAATCCTTTTCAAGTGTTGGATTGGCAACAACTATACCAGGAACTTTCATTATTTAGTGAAGAAATAGAGCAACAATTAATAACAGAGCAAGATGAATCTGAGCAATAATATTGATTTTGATATAAAGCATTTTTTCCTCTGGTGGGGGCGAGAGCTGTCATATTGGATACCGGAAAAAATCAGGCAAGCACTGAGTGATAAATCAGGTTATGTCTTTTTGTCAGTAGTAGACAATGTGTTACAGTTTACTCGAATAAATCATGGGCAAAAACAAATCATAGCCGAGATCGCTTTAAATGAAATAAGTCAGGAGCAATATCAGCAATTGATTGCCGAAGATAAAGAGTTAGAAAAAGCATATCTTATTCTCAGACTAAATTCTGATCAGGCCTTTAAAAAAATATTGTATTTGCCAGCCGCAGCAAAAGAAAATCTGCAACAGGTGGTTACTTTTGAGATTGATAAATATACACCGTTTACTGTGGAACAGGTTTATTTTGCGGTAAAAATATTGGGCAAAGAAGAAAACGGACAAATTAAAGTTTTATTGGTGTTAACGCCGAAAGACATTATGCTCGGTATTTATCTGCATTTGGAAAATGCAAAAATATATCCTAATGTTGTCGATTTTGCAGGCGCGGCAAATAACTTTGAGGAAGATCTGGATACCTATAACCTGTTACCTGAACTGGACGCACTGGCAAAAAATAAAACAACACAATTTTTTAGCTGGTTTTTTGGTTTTGTTTTACTGATGTTAACCGTTGCAGTACTCGCTTTTCCCGTCTGGAATGAAGGACAGACTGTTGATTCATTAAGGCTTAAATTAAAGCAATTGGAAAAAGAGGCTCATCTGGTTCAGGCTCAGCAACTGGAGATTGATGAAATAGTTGATGAAACAGCGCGTTTAGTTGAATCAAAAAACAGTAGTCCATCGCTGACAGGATTAATGAATATTCTTAGCCAGTTGTTGCCAAATGATACCTGGTTAACGCATCTTAAATATATCAATAATAAGCTCAATATTCAGGGTCAATCCCCATCTGCCTCAGCATTAATCGGTGTCATGGAAGCTTCCCCATTATTCAGTAACGCACGTTTTGTATCCCCGCTAACCCAGGATAAAAAAACAGGATTTGAACGCTTTCAAATCAGCGTGGAAGTAAAAGCGCAGGGAGTTGTTGATGTTAAATGATGTTTCACCTCAGCGCTGGCTGGCTTTAGGTTTATTTGTAACAGTGATGTTGCTGGTTGTTTTTATCGCTATCGTACCGCTGGTTTCCACTGGAATGGACTATTACGAACAAAAGCAGGAATTGATCTTCAGGTTACAGCGGGCAACAAAGGTTGTGGCCAGAAAGGATGCTGTGGTTGCAGAAAATGAACGAATCAAACAGAAATATCAAGGTCAGAATTATTTTAGTACGCGGGATACTGTAGCACTGGCTTCAGCGGATTTGCAGAAATTAATCAAGACATCTATATCAGAGGCTGGTGGGCAATTGACCAGTACTCAGGTATTACCCAGTAGTAGTAAAGACAGTTTTAGCAGGGTAACTGTTAAAGTCAGAATGACGGGCGACATAGAGGCTTTACGTACCGTGTTGCATGAGATTGAGTCATCCGTACCCATGATGATTGTTGACCAGCTGGATATTCGTCCGGTACGAGGTAGACGTAATCGAAGGACACGAAAAATAGAACCTAGTAATAAATTAAATATTAATTTTCAGGTTGCCGGATTTATGAGGGCTAAAGTCTCATGAATGGTAATATTCTGATGAATAGTAAAGTTATCAAGTTACTACTAGGCTTATGTCTGTTGATGCTGGTAATCTTGTTAATTGAATTTGGACTTAGCCTGGGAGACCAAAGCCAGTTTGATGAACCCATAGCTGCAATGGAGAAACAACAGGTTGAGAGTATTGAATTGCCGGAATTGAATGTAGCAAAACAAGAGTTGGAAAGTTATACCGATATGGTGGAAAGACCCTTGTTTATAGAAGGCCGAAAACCCATTATTGTTGTGGAAGATGACGCGCCGGTTGAGCAAGCCAGTAAAATAGATGATTTGACCCTGCTGGGTATTTATTCGGTTAAAGGTGATAAGACTGCACTGTTTAACAAAGCGGGAAAAGACAAAACCTATTTAAAGAAATCAGAAGGGGATGATGTTTCAGGCTGGACTTTACAGGAAATAAAATCAGACAAGGTCATACTGGAACGAACAGGTAAAGAGCAAACCGTTATGTTAAGGAAGCCCAAGGCGAAAATGTCGAAAGTAAAACCTATCATCAAGCCTAAATCAAGAGCGATAAGAAGGCCTAAGCCAAGAAAGATGCCGCCGCCAACAGCAATACCTGCTGATCTTATCAAACAATTAAAATCTCGAGGAGTAAAATGATTAACCGGAAAAACAAACTCCCTTACGTTATTGCATTAGCCCTGTCCGTTTCAGGTTGTGAACTGCTGGGACCGGAATTACATGAAAAACTACCGCTGGAACCGCTGAAGCAAATAAATGATACAGAGCAGCCGGAAGTCATTTATCAGGAATTAAGTAATGAAAGCGCTTTAGCTTCAGAGCAAAATCAGGCAAAAATAGAACTATATCCTGGTTCAGGTGAGGTGGTTTCTCACAAAAATGCGCGCCGGGCAAAAAAAGCAACAGGAAAAGGCGAATACAGTCTTAATTTTGACGATGCCGATTTAGGTGAAGTCGCCAAAGTAATTCTAAGTGATATTCTGGCTGAAAACTATGTGCTAAGTCCTAAAGTGACAGGCAGAGTCACCCTACAGACATCCCAACCGTTAACTAAATCAGAATTATTACCCACCCTGGATATGCTGCTGGATATAAATAATGCGGCCATGGTTTATCAGGATGGACTTTATCAGATTAAAACAAAAACGGATGCATTGAGTGGTAGTGCTTTTTCCACCTATAAGAATTTCAAGAACAAAGTGCCGGCAGGTTATCAGGTTAGAGTGGTTCCAGTCAGAAATGTCTCGGCAGAAGAACTGGCCGATATTATTAAACCGGTATTACAGGAAAAAACCATCCTGCATGTGGACAGCAACAGAAACATGATGTTAATTGCTGGCACAACGGAAGAACTGGCGCGTGCCATGGAAATGGTCAGCGCTTTTGATGTCAGCATATTGCAAGGACGTTCCTTCGGTCTGTTTCCACTGAAAAATGTAGAAGCTGCAAAAATAATCGAAGAACTGGAACATGTATTCAACCAAAAAGGGGAGGGTAAAGGCGGCAGCTTTTTTCAGTTTATGCCGATTGAAAGACTGAATGCCATACTGGCCATTACCCATCAGGCCCGCTATCTGCAAGATATAGAACGTTGGGTGTTAAGGCTGGACAGAGCGAATACTACAAGCGGTGGAGGTGTCAACGTTTACAGGGTGCAACATGTGGATGCGGTGGAATTGGCTACGACTCTAAACGAGATATTTGCTCAGGGTGGCGGTAACAGAAAAGGTTCTTCCTCAGTTGCCTCAGGGCGAAAAAAAGTAGAAATAACCAATAAAAACAAGAGAACATCAAAAGTTGCCAGCACACTAAAAAAATTAGGAGCACAATCCTTAGCTGATGTCGGAGAGGTTAAAATTATTGCCGATGAAGTTAATAATGCGCTGATTATAGTCGCCACTGCACAGGATTATGCCGTGGTGCAGCGAGTGATAAAACAGTTGGATGTAATGCCGTTGCAGGTTTTGATTGATGCGACTATTGTTGATGTGACTTTAACCGATAATTTGAAATATGGCATTAAATGGGCATTAACTCATAATAATGGACAAAATTCCGCGAGCTCTAATAAAGGAACAGATTTATTTGATGCTGCTAAAAGTGTTGTAATTGGAAGTGTTACTGGTGGTTTTAGCTATGCATTTGTCAGTAATGATGTCAGTGCTGTACTTGAAGCTGAAGCATCGAAAAGTAATGTTAATGTCATTTCTTCTCCCTCATTAATGGTGTTGAATAATCAAGAGGCCAGCATTCAAGTGGGTACTGAAGTATCACTGAAGACTTCTGAATCGACAAATACTAGTGGTGGTACTAATAATGTAGTTACAAATACAATTCAACAGAGAAAAACAGGTGTAACTCTAACGATAAAACCCAGAGTGAATGCGAGTGGTTTGGTCATTATGGATATTGAGCAAAAAATAGAAGATTTTGCAAAAGGGAGTACAAATGGGAATCCGAATATTCTATCAAGAGAAATAAAAAGTAGTGTAGCTGTGAATAGTGGTGAAACTATTGTATTAGGAGGTCTAATCAGTGAAAATAATGGGCGTACTAAAGATGGAATTCCATTTTTATATGAATTGCCTTTAATAGGGGCATTATTTGGAAATACTGATAATTCAAAACGAAGAACAGAGTTAGTCGTTCTAATAACACCTCGTGTAGTGAAGAGTAAGCAAGATGCAAGATTAGTTACCAACGAATTCAAACGCATGCTGTCAGGTATCTACCAAGAACAGGTAGAAATACCTCAAGAATAAAATAATGTTTGAATAGACAATGCTTCATAAATACATAGAAAAAATATTAAGAGCCAAAGTTTATGATGTAGCAGTAGAAACCCCGTTAGATTGTGCCCGTTCACTGTCGGCTCGACTGCAAAATAAGATTTATCTGAAAAGAGAGGATTTACAACCTGTTTTTTCTTTTAAACTGCGCGGGGCTTATAACAAAATAGCCTCCTTGACTGAGCAGGAGCGTAGTCACGGCGTAATAGCGGCCTCAGCAGGTAACCATGCCCAGGGTGTGGCTTTATCAGCCAAAAAACTGGGTATTAAGGCGTTAATCATCATGCCAAAAACCACCCCAGAAATTAAAGTCAAAGCCGTAAAAGCCTGGGGAGCAAAGATCGTTTTATTTGGCGACTCCTATGATGATGCTTGCACCCATGCCAAAGAAATAGCGTTAGACAAAGGCATGACTTTTGTCCATGCTTATGATGACCCTGAAGTGATAGCCGGACAGGGAACTATCGGCATGGAAATCCTCAGGCAAAATACCGGAAAAATTGATGTCATATTTGTCCCGGTCGGGGGTGGTGGTTTAATTGCCGGCATTGCCGCCTACGTTAAGTTTGTTCGGCCAGAAA
>JAKIUK010000010.1 GCA_021647585.1 Methylococcaceae bacterium | reverse complement strand
GTTAACCATGTTTCAGCCATAAACCAGGCCGCAAACTCAATACTGAAGCATAAAGTTGATAGGTTACAAGTAATTCCTGCTGTAGCACTTAAACTGTTAAGGTTAACTAATGATGAAAATGCTCATGTAGCAGATTTATCTAAATTGATTGAAACTGAGCCCACCTTAGCGGCGAAAGTACTACGAAATGTTAATTCAGCAGCCTTTGCTTTATCCCATAAAATAACGTCTATTAAACGATCGGTTAATATTTTAGGGTTTTCAGCTGTGCGTCAGCTGGCTTTAAACCAATTATTTTACAATAAATTAATACATCACAAAGCCAATCATGAGTTTGACCCGCTTTTTTTTTGGCAGCATTGCTTATTTGTCGCTTCATTGAGTCGTGCTATCGCAACTGCATTAAAACATAAGGCCCCCGATTCAATTTACACTGCTGGCTTAATGCATGATATAGGTAAAATAGTTTTTGAGACCTATGGCAAAGTCAGTTACAGCGACTTTATTATGGCTTGTAAAAATGATGAGCAATCTACAATTCAGGGAGAACATGATTTTTTTGGTTTAAACCATGCTGAAATGGGTTTTGTATTCTGTAAGCAATGGGATATTCCTGAGCAAATTGCTGCAATTGTGTTCTGTCATCATAAAATGCCAGAACAGAATAGTCCATTCTTCAAATATAGCAAAGATATTGCTATTGTCAGCTTTGCTAATTATATTGCATGGTTACAGGGCATAGGTTCAAATTCTGTTATCAATTTGCCTGACTTGGACCCTGAAGTTTCAAAAAATTTAAGTATCCAGAAACTGGATATGGAAGCGTTATTGAGTAAAGTTGATCAGGAAATGCAGAGTACAAGGGGCTTTTATGGAATACAATTTCCTAGTCCTAATAAATTACGGGCTTCATTAGTTGAAACTACACTGCTATTAGGACATCACACAAAACAAACGAATACTTTAACTAGTCGACCCAATAATGGTTTTACAAGTAGTCTAACAACACCCCATCAAAGTCTGAATCCTGATGAAATAGTTCCCTGGACATTAGCTGCCATTCAGCAAGATTTTGACTTGGACCGGCTAATTATGCTAAAGATCAACCCTAAGCAACGTGATATAGAAGCAAAGTACACTTGCCCTGAACCACAAGATGAAAAAGCCCCCGAAAGTTTCAATATTAAAATAGATTTGCTTCCGCCCGCTATTTTAAATAGTTTGAGAGAGCGCAAACCTATTATTATTAATGCAGAACCAGAAGAGAATGAAAAAATTCTTCAACAATTTAAGGTGAAAGAATTTCTGATTATGCCGGTATTAAGCCATAATCGTCTTAATGCTTTACTTTATGCGGATAACTACAAAAGCCAAAACCCAATCTCTTTAGCTTGTCCCGATCTTATCACCCCTATTGTTCATGAATTAGGTGTTGCATTAGCAAATGCAAAGCGCTTTGAGCTTGAGAAAAGAAGAGCAGAACTTGATTCATTAACAGGGTTGTTGAATAAAAGAATGATGACTGCATTTTTAACTACCTTGTTTGAAACAAAAAAAGAACAATTACCCCAAACTGCAGTAGGTTTTATTGATATAGATTACTTTAAAAAATTTAATGATTCATGTGGTCACCAGGCAGGCGATGATGTACTTAAAATTGTTTCACAAATTATAAGGACTCTGACTCGCCCTAGAGATTTTATAGGTCGTTATGGGGGCGAAGAATTTGTTTTCGTGTTACTCGACACCAATGAGTATGGCGCTAATTGTTATGCTGAGCGTATCAGACAGGAAATCGAACGCAAGGGTAAAATTCTCAGTCAACGTTTTAAAGGGCATGCATTAACGGTAAGCATAGGCGTCAGTATGTATAAGCCAACTTATGCAACCTACAAGGAAATTGTCGAAGAGGCTGATAGTGCAATGTATACAGCAAAACAAAATGGACGTAATTGTATTGTTGTGGTATAAAGCCAATGAGGAGTCTGGTTCATGAATGAAACAAGCTGGCGCGCTTTTGCGCGCCGAAGGGATAGATTTTGAGCTCCATGTCACAAAAATTGATTTGCCACTCGACGAATCAATAGGCTCCAGATGCCAGAGAATACCTTGACTATGTCCAAGAACAGCATAGTTAAAATGTCCACAAATGACTCTACGGCAAGTCGAGATAAAATGTTACTAATTTTAGGGGGGAAGATGTCAAAACTATACTTAAACCCATTTTGTTTTTTGTGCGTATCATTGATTTATGCATCTTGTAGTTCAGCGGCTTTTATACAATATAATTTATCAGGTACGATTAATCAAAGTATTAACTCCGATATAACTGTTGGGACTCAATTTACAGGAATATTAATGTATGATGATAACCCTTTCCCAGCTTTTGTTGAAGTTGATAATGTAGCTTATTATACTCAATCGAATTGGGAAATAACATTAGTAACAGGACAGAGATATCAAAGTTATGATGGCGGAAGTATACCCATAATGAGTGTAATTGATGCTAATAACAATAATCAGTATATTAATGATTATGTGGCATTTCATGCAGAAGTTTCAGATCGATTTACAAGTATTGATTTGAAAATGTTTGATGCTAATGGAACAACACTAAGTGATGTTTCTGTACCAGGAGATTTGGGTATTTTTGATTCTGGAAGTTTATTTCTAGAAGAGCTCGTTTTTAACCCAGTTGATCGGACTGATACATTTGAACTACAAGGTAGTTTTAATATAGTGAAAGCATTACCACTTCCAGGTACCTTGTGGTTTTTAATTTCCGGTATGGTTTCATTATTTGCGTATAAGAGAAAAAGTAAATAGCTGATAAGAAAATTAAGAGTTTTTCAGAGGAACATCAACTCCCTTATCCCATCAATACAACAATGACAGAGTACTAGCTTGACGTACTATTAAAATAACAAATATTTTTGGGATGATAACAATACCAAATAATAAAATTTATGGAAGCTGATTGAGATATTTTTCCATGTTGAATTTTTATCCTTTTTGACTTGTTCAGAATCCTTCTGAATAGCAGAAAAACAAATGATTCATCGACAGATGACCGTTAAATAAGAAGTTCAACAAAAAGGAGGTTTGATGCGCTAGATATCAAATCTAACCTATTGAGAAACTATAAAACGAGGGTTATTCAAAAAAAGCGGTAGTTCTAACTGAGTTGTTCTGAAAGTTTCTACTAATTGTAATTGTTAGGATCTAAAAATATTAGTCACGAAATATAAATTAATTATAATGACTTAATGAGCAGTGTCTGATCATTTAAACTGACACATTCAAACAGAATATCATCAATAGACCCAGATATATGATCAGTAAAATGAACGCCATATTCAGAATCGGAATGCTTATGTTTTAATATTCCATGTACTGTAAATGGAACACCTGATTCAGGTAAAACCATGGTGATTTTCAGATGATCGTGGATGGTTGGGTTTAATGGTTTACTGAGCTTTATTCTAATTCCGGAGCGACTAATGTTGATAATTTCTGCAATTAAATCTATTTCGTGCTCAGACGATTGATGGTGAGAAATTTCTGCTCGTATATTGTCGGGTTTTACTCGATTATGAGAACGTCTTTCTGATTTCATTTTGAGCTTAGGAAGATTTAAAAGCCATTTTTTATCTGCCCTTGAGTATAGCAGATTATACTAATAAAGTAGTGTCAAATAAGGATTATTTTTTAATATTAAAAGTATATAAGCTTATGATTTTATGGGTAAGCAATGTCTTACATTTGCAGTGGCTTAAAGGTAAAAAAAATGGGTATAATGGAATATAGTTACAACGAAATAGAAAAATTGTTGAAATGCTTTTTTCAGCTTAAAAGCATAGTTTCAGGTTTATCGGTAGGCAAAAGGTTTTGCCAATGGTTCACCGATAAAGATACCTTGCCCTGGCCAGGCTACACTTTTCCAGTAGGCTTCAATTAAACTGTTACCACGTATGTAATAAGACATCATGATCCCTGGGTGGGGGAATTTCTGTAGAAAATTGCAAGGCTCAACTACTGCACCATAACTCCCGGTGGCTCCAGCTTCTAACCATTTAATACTGCTCATTTGTTTGCTACCTGACAATACCCCTCCGGCAGAAGTTAAATGATCTGCTACTGCACCAGGTAAAAACCGGTTAGACTGGATTTTTTTAATATGTGTTTTGCCAGTAAAATAAAACATCACATCTACTTTATTTTCAATATACTCTTGTTGTAATGTTTCAACTTTCCATAACCCATTAAATACAGAAACGATGGATGGAAACAACGCTGATCTAGCGCTACGTTGTTTATCCGATGTTGTTAACAGGTATGCTGTACCTTGGGGATGACTATAATCAGCAGCAATGCCTCTATCGATTAATGCTTTTACCTCAGCAAAATTTTTTCCAGCTAAGGCCATGGTAGGACGCCATTTAAAATCAGCAAAGGGCTGACTGCTTGCACTGTTAAAATAGGGGGACTTTTGGGTTTTTTTACATCCTTTGGCGCAAAAAGCAGGGTCATAACCAGCTGCAAATGCAGTAGTTATAGACATGCAGCCGACACGGTAGGGCTGCATCCATGTCAGTGCGTAGGCCTGGATGTGTGCTGCTGTTAACTTATCAACGGTTAATTTAATTTGTTCGAATTTATCGACTGCTAATATTTTGTGTCTAGGACTAAAAGTGATATGAATGATATTTTGTTCAGGTATGTGTCGTTGTTGCTGATAATATTTTGCAATTTTAATGCTTAACGGATCCGAATCATTAACAATCACAGCAAGTTCATTAGCTGTTATCGCAGGTAGAGGCCTGTATAGGTTGGGAAAACTAGCTGCTGATAAAGGTGTGCAGAAACCGAATGCTATCCAAAGAGATATGATTGATAGGCAGAAATAAGGTGAAAAATTTAGGCTGAATGGTTGAGGCATGGTTTTTGATTGCATTAAAAGCTAACAATGATATTAGGATGTAGAACTAACTATAGTATAAATTAATTAATGAATTTCCGATTTGTATGAAACTTTCACGTTTTCATTTTCCTTTTAAAGCCATGGGCTCCAGCTGTGAAGTGCAGCTTTATGCAGCTGATAGCAAGCAAGCGCAACAAATAGCTATGCAGGCTATTGCTGATGTGCAACGAATAGAACAACGCTATTCACGGTATCGTAAAGACAGTGTCATTTTCGCGATTAATCATGTTGCTGCAAGGGCTGGCTCAATTGACATTGATGAAGAGACACTTGCTTTACTTAATTATGCCAACACTTGCTATTATCAAAGTGATGGTTTGTTTGATATAACATCGGGTGTTTTAAGAGAACTTTGGGATTTTAAAACGCTTATTATACCAAAGGAAAAACAGATCAAGGCCATATTGCCACGGATAGGTTGGGATAAGGTCAATATAAAGGGTACGCAGTTAAGTTTTGCAGAACAGGGTATGCAATTGGACTTTGGCGGTATCGGTAAGGAATATGCAGTAGATAGGGCAGCCGCTGTTTGTCAACAACAGGGTGTAGATCATGGATTGGTTGACTTGGGAGGGGATATCAAGGTCATAGGTCCTCATCCAGATGGTAGGCCGTGGGCAGTGGGTATTCGTCATCCCCGTATACAAGGGCAATTAATGGCTAGTATCAACGTTGCTCGTGGGGGTGTTGCCAGCAGTGGTGATTATGAGCGTTGTATTGTTTTAAATGGAAAAAGATATAGTCATATACTTAATCCTAAAACTGGTTGGCCGGTAACAGGTATGTCATCTATTACTGTAGTTGCCGAGCAATGCGTAGTTGCAGGCAGTGTATCGACGATTTCAATGTTAAAAGAGCGGAGAGGGAAGCAATGGCTCAAGGAGATTAAATTAGCGCATATATGGATGGATGTTCATGGAAAAATCGGGGGTACGTTGAAACTGAAAGGAAGTTAACATTCCTAGGTGGTTGTTATTAGATTCAAATCAAGGGCTAAGTTGAAGTAGAACCCCCAGCTTACCGAGGGGAGCAGCAGGGGGTTCTAACCAGCTAAGATGCGGAAATAATGAGTGACATCCTGTTTCAAATTCCCTTTTCCGCGCACTTTGTCTCCCAAAGTGGCAGCCCGGCTATCTGTATAGACCCGTGGCTTTCCGGCCCTACTTCGCAGCAGGTGTGGCAAATAGGTTGCAAATTATTTATAAAGGATCTATCCAAGTCTAACCGTAATATTAACTTATTAGTGTCAGGCATGAATAACTGGTTGACTCCATGTCTACACAAATTTTGCACTTGTACCGCCTATAAAGATAAACATTAAGAAAAATGTTCTTTGGCTGGGTGGGAAATAAATTCCTTAATTGCATGTACCTATAACTATGTTAATGCAAAGTGTATGCCAAAATGTAAGGTATTGTTTTTATGTAACAAATAAAATATAGGTTGTGGGTTAGATAGGCATATAGCTTGTAGAAATAGGTTAAATAACCTGTTTTTTAACACGGCTTTGAACATAATGAATCCTGTATCCTATTTGGCATTCAATATTGAAACATCAGTTGGAGATAAAATTTGCGTGTAATCTGGGATGGGTTTAAAAGGGCCTCTGCATTTAACCCGTTGGAAAGAATTTATCTCCCAAATTAAGAAAAAAACTCGAACAGCGTATTTATTCGCTTGAAAATTGATTTTCAGCACTGATTGACAAAATCTTTCAGGCTTCCGTAGTGTTTCGACTATATTGGGGGCTGACTTACTGAGTAAGCTCTAAGTAAAAAGAATGACAGTGGTATTTTCCTGTCATGATTTAGTTTCTTTTTACTTGGTAAGTATTTTAGCAAATGATTCCAAGGGTGTTACTGTCCCATTGGCACCAACAGCATCGATGATAAGAAACTCATCTTGTGCCAGGTCAACTGCTAGTGGGTGATTATCAATAACAAACAGCTCATCACCAATATGACCATGAGGAATCTTTATTTCTGGGTGGTCAAAGGGTGCTTTTTTATGAAGTACCCTCTCATCAGTTAGTGTCTTCAGAAAAGCAACGAGATCTGCTCTTTTCTGTGGATGGAAACGTAGGTCGGATTGTTCAAAAATAAAAGCGGTATTGAGCGAAAAAGGGGTGAAATTTCCAGCACGAGTATAAAATTCAATGACTTGTTCCAACGTTGCCATACCACCATTATGCATATAAGGCCCCGTTAATTCTATATTTCTTAATCCAGGAATTTTGAAACTCCCATCCATAGCGGATAAAGTTTTTTTACTGGCTGAATTAGTTAATTCAGCCGCTGCAACTTGAGGCTTGGGTATGAATGCAGCAATGCTTCTGAAACAATTTGTGGTATTTTGCTGTTGGGGAATGATGCCATCCTGTAAGGTATAATAATGAGGGTTAGATATATTGGTATTTAAAGAAAGAGGAACTTGAAAATCACAAGGCCTGATGTCATTGACTTGCGGGTCTAATACGGCAGAAAAATTATTTGCCAAATACTGTATATACTGCTTGGAAAATGATAAAGGATTACCAAAGACATCTACCCCCCCCAGACCTATATCATTTTCGGGTAATGTAACACCCGTAGAGGCAAAGCCAGTATCATTCAATGAGGCGAATGATCCTGTGATATGATGCCTGGTAACTACGTTTGACGTCGTACTGATAGTGAATTGCTGGTTTCCAAAGGCTTCTGGATGTAATTTAACTTGCTCAGCGTTTGTTGCAATACTTGCAGAGGTAAATGTAGGGCCTATATGGCATAAAGTACAGTGCGAAGAACGAAGTTCTTTCAAGCCGTTGAGTTCTGAAGCCGATAGATCCACTGGTAAACCTTCGGCATTACGTGTGCTACGGTCAAAAGGTGTGTCATCGGAAATTAATGTTGAAAGATAGGTTTGAATGGATAGGCCATAAAACATTGCAAAATTGGCCTCTATTTGATTGAAAGCCAGCCCATCGTTCGGGAAGCCAAATTCGCCACGTCTTTTATATGACCAGTACTTTTTGTTAAATGTTTGCTTAATAAGGCGGCTATAGGTTGTATTTAAACCGGGTTTTAGTTCGGAAGGGTCGCTTAAGCTTAAGCTGCCCAGAATACTGTCATTCCAGTGAACCTTTTGATACTGAAGTGGTTTGCGCATCAAAAGCTTACGACCTATTTCAGGAAAGGTACGATTTCTGCAGCCCATTTCAGTATCACTTAATGGGGGTGCAATTGAAAGAGATGCCAGGGAAGAGTTTATTAAGGATAATCGTTGTTTATTAATTGTACGGTTATTGATTTTTACCCATACCCCAGCATCAGGGTCGCGATCCCCCCAAGGGCTGCTGCCATTAAAAATATTGTTTGCACGTCCATCCCAGAAATTTCGATGATTAAAAACGGAGTTAATTACAGTAGGTGTATTTCGAGGTTCAACTCGTCTTGTTCCTGTATTGCTGACATGGAAAACTGAGTCGGCAAACCGGCTGCAGTCATCATTTGCAGAACCCGTTCGTTCAGCAGTGTTGAAATTGCCACTAAATGTGCCTGAAGAGGAGGATACATCATCCAGGTTAAATGTAACGGGTGATAGTTCGGAAACGGGGTTTTCCCGTTGATGGAAAGGGAAATCAGAAGATTTTAGAGTGTAATTACTTCCCAGTGCTTGTCCTGAAATAGAGTTATCAAAAATAAGTTTATTGGCTGCAGTACTTTTTCCACCAGGTGATAGCTGGTTTTTTGTTCGGCTATCTGCACCCGCGTGAAAATGACAGGAACCGCAAGCCATGCCATCACTACCGACATTGGTATCCCAGAATAGAGCCTTGCCTAAAATGATAGCTTTAGCAGGGTCAGTTATTATAGGGTCATTACCATCTGTTAGGCCTGGTACTTTGGGGATAGGGACGCCTTTAAGGCTCGTTGGTAATGGGCCAAAGTCTATGCTCCATGCTGGATTGACTAAGCCAAATAATGCACATCCGATTGCAAATTTAAAGGAAAATAACGATGATTTTATTGTGCGTTTTTGTAGTGCTGTCATGACTATAGTTAGAGCTTTTTGTGTGATTAAATTGAATTTTACAGAAAGGCTTTTTTTATTGCCTTTCCACTAAAAGTCTATGATTAATCAAGTATATAATTCATCCATAAAATTTGGATTCCAGGTATCCCTGTTGGAAACGAAGTAGATTTTGTAATTGTTTCACGAGAATTGACTAAACATATTTTTTCCTGCCAGGAAAGATGAGTGTAGGGAGGTAAAGATAGGTTCTTATACTTATGAAATGATTAATTTAAATGTGTATTAGTATTATTTGAGTAAGTTGTGTTTCTTTGACTAAAGTAAATGCTAACGAGAAAAGATAATCCTTTATCGTTTCTCTGTTGCTTGTTTTATTCGTTTAAGCTGTTTTCAGGGCTTTTCGACGCGCAGCAAATAAACCTATTAAACCACTGCCAAACAAGTATGCCGCTGCAGGTACTGGTACAGCACTAACACGAACACTAAAAGGCGAATTTAATTTTGTTGCGTCTGCTCCGCCCACATAAACGGTATACCAGCCAGTGTTAAGATCAGCAAATGTCAGTTCAGCAGTTCCTGCTCCGATACTGCCGGTCATTCCACTAGAAAAGGTTAATTCACCTGCCATAGCATGAACACCCGAATTTACCTGTTCACCCCAGTTGGTAGTTGCGGCAGCATGTGAGGCTCCCGAGTTGGCATAACCTAATGTAGCTACAGCATTACTGAAAGCGGGGTTATTTCCTGCCGCACCTTGTTGCATCCATAAGGTACCATTGTCACCAATGTTTCCAGTCGCATTGAAATTATGCGGGGTATTGCCTGTAATACCGACTTCAGTAAAAGTTGCTGTACCACCTCCCCATACTCCAGCTGTACTATAAACTGTAAAAGCAGGAGACCAGTTGGCGGTGTTGTCTGCTGTGACTTTGATTTGGGTATCTACATTTGATGTGACTTCAAAGTTGAACCATCTTCCTGCATGCCCCCATGCAGAATAGTTCAGCTGAGCATTGTCTGTATAAGAATGAGCGGATGTTGTTTGTCCCGTTGCGACCAGTGAATCACCCATAGCTCCAATACTGGTACCTCCGCCATTGAATGTTCTCATAGAACTATCTACAGTGCCGGCAACTGCCATACCAGCAGAAGCAGTAAGAATTACGCCAGTTAATGCTACTTTCACTGCAGCTTGTATTTGTTTACTCATGTTGGTTTTCTCCAAAATATAATGGTTTTAAATAACCCCTTTTTTTAATGTTAACTTGCCATCAAAACAGTTGAGCACTTTGCTATGATTAAAAAGGGGAAGCGAGTTATTCGCGGACAAATAAATGTCAAACTAGTTAAAATTGAGGCTAGAACCTGTTGTGGCTGCTTGCTTACGATTCAACTAAGTTAATACAACCCGGCTATCTTGTCAGACCCGTGGTTTTCCGGCCCTATTTCGCAATAGGTGTGGCAACAGTGACAGTTTTTTTTGAATGTTTGTTGTTGAGCTGTCAAAGGAATATAAGCAGAAAGTATGCCATTTAAAAGTCCCGAATTAAAACTTGGGTGGTTATTTCAAGGTATTGATTTAAAAGTAGTTGTGTCAAGTTCTAATGGAAAAATATTATAAATAATCTGCAGATGAGGATGGCTATATCGAAGAATAGAAATAAGAAAGTGTGTGAAATGACATGCTATATGGCATTTCACACAGTTTAGAGCGGCTGTTTGTTTTTGAACTTATTGATGGAATTCAGTTTTAACAAAAAGGTTGATTATTGCGTTATTTTTTTAAATCGGAATAAGGCCATTAATCCTGCTGAAAACAGCCATACTGCTCCGGGAATGGGGACAGGTGATGCTGAGGCTACTGCAGTGCCTGAGAAGGCTAATTCAGATGAAAAGATTGTTGTTGTGCCTGCTCCAAGCGTAATAGAAAGTAGCAGGGAGTCTGTTACAGTGGCAGAATTGGAAATAAGGGAGTTACTGTAGGCTTCAACATAATTTCCCGGGATGCCCAGGTTTATGTCGCTAAGAGATAGGGTTGCATCAGCAAATTCACCACTGGTAAGTACAGATAAGTTGTAATCAACGGTATAGTTGATGACATAAGTATCAGTAGAGATGTTATGCAAAAAAATATCAGATGTATTTAAATAAAATGAGTCAATATCTCCATTTGATACAGTGCCATCAATTAACATGGATTCGGTGAAGCTGAAATTTGCACTTAAAGCTGATTGTGTTGTAGGTATTGGATCGCTAGAATATGTTGGAGTGACATTGCCATTGCCGGTAATGATTGAGCCCGAAAAGGCATCCATAACTGAAGAGCCAGAGTATAAGATATTATTAAAGCTTGTGCCTGGGCTGGTTTGGTTGATGATGCTGGTAATCGTGTAGGATAAATTAGCATTTCCGGTAAATGTACTGCTTGCTTTTACGCTATGAGTACTGATACCGAGAAAAGTCAGTGCTGTTAAGCCAAGTATGAGTGAATTTTTTATTACTTTCATTTTTGTGTCCAATTGCATTGTTTTGCTATTTTATTTAATGTTTGTAAGTCATAACAGGAAAGCTCAATAGTTTTTTTATTTTAAATCTATTGAGCTTTCAATTTAGTTTGGGACTTTTAAGGTTGTAGGTAATTGTCAAATGGGAGAATTGGGTTATTTAGCCCATTTGCTCCAACCGCTGGAATTACCAATGTTTCATCAACAGCGAGATTAGTATCTAATAGATTGCCAGAATTGGCTGAGATATGATTTCCAATATGGCCGTTAGGTATGATCAGTTCAGGATGATCAAAAGGTGCTTGCTCGTTACGAACCCGTTCATCAGTTAACAATTTTAAAAAAGCTATTAGATCTGCGCGGGATTGTTGGATAACTTGAAGTTCGCCTGCTACAAGAATATTGGAGTGTGTGGCACTGTTTGCGATGTTGCCACCTCGAGTATAAAACTCGATGACTTCATTTAGTGATTTCATGCTGCCGTTGTGCATGTAAGGGCCTGTCAGCTCAATATTACGCAGAGTAGGTACCTTAAATGCTGCCGAGGAAGCATCTGCAAATTTCAAAGAGGCTGGATCCGCAAGTTCGGCAGCTGCAATGGTAGGGCTGGGAATGATCGAAAATGTTGTTGGCAGAAAGCAATTGATGTTTCCATTCGGATCAGGAATCAGACCAACAGCATTGGTAAAGAAATCACTGATAAGATTTGGGCTGGGTACTGATAGAGGTTGTAGAAAGTCACAGGCACGAATATTTGATATACCTGGGTCAACAACACCGGTGCCAGAAGGGTCGCCAGCCAAATATTCTTTGTATTGAGCGGCGAATGATAAAGGGTTGCCGAAGTCGTCGACATTATCAAGACCAGGATCCCATACTGGATCGCCAACACCTGTATTAAAAAAGCCGCTATCAATAAGAGATCTGCCTTGATTGAAAGTATCTCTGTTGACAAGGTTATGGTTTACCGGAAGATCATTAATATAAAACAGTGAGCCGTAAGCTTCCGGGTTTTGTTGAACTAAATCAGCATTTGTGGTGATAGCGGCGGATGTTAAAGTGGGTCCGACATGGCATAAATTGCAGTGTAAATCGATAAACAGTTGCATGCCGTGATAAGCAGAAGGGCCGACCGCGGCTTCTGTTGGGAAAAATGCTTCTGAAACGGGGATGAAATTAAGCGGATTTCGAGGCACGGTATCGATGGGTGCCTGATCTGAAATCAGTGTTGACTCATACAACTGGATGGCAAGGCCAAAGAACATAGAAAAATTAGCTTCCATTTGTGTATAGGGTAATTCTCCAGCCGGCCCTCCAAAACTGCCTCTTCGTCGGTAAGACCAGTATTTTTTATTAAACGCCTGTTTAACAAGTGTTTTATATGTGGTGTTAAGACCCGTTTGTAAAGTGTTTGTTGTGCTATTGCTTAAAATGCCGAGCACACTGTCTTCGCCATGGACTTTTTGATGTTCCAGTGGAACGCGACTGAGTAATTTCCTACCTAAATCAGGAAATATTTTTTGTCTGCAACCCATTTCTGAAGGACTCAGGGGGGGGGCCATTGCCTGAGATGCTAAAGAAGAGTTGATTAGGTGCAATCGTTGTTTCGTAACAGTACGGCTATTTGTTTTTACCCAGACACCAGCGTCGGGATCTCGATCACCCCACATGCTGCTTCCATTAAAAACATTGTTGGCGCGACCATCCCAGAAGTTACGATGATTAAATACAGCGTTGATAACAGTCGGTGTATTGCGGGGTTCTACACGTCTGGTGCCTATGGAATTAACATGAAACACAGGGTCTGGGCTACGTGTGCAGTCATCGTTACTATCACCAACACGGGATGCAGTATTAAAATCGCCACTGAAAGTTCCAGAAGATGAAACAACATCATCTGAGCTGAAAACGACTGTGTTTTGCGGATGATCTGATGGCTGTATCGGGTCGGCTAGTTTGAAAAAAGGAAAGTCAGATGAGGTCAATTGGTAATTGGGTCCACCTGTAGTATTTGATAGCATGGTTTCAAAGGTTTGACCGGAAGGATCTATATTCTTTTCACCAGGGTTGAGCTGGTTTTTCACTCGGCGGTCAGCACCTGCATGGAAATGACAGGATGCACAGGCCATGCCATCGCTACCCACATTGATATCCCAGAATAAGGCTTTACCAAGTTCAATTGCTTTAGCTTTATTGACTACAATAGGGTTGTTGCCATCAAGTAACCCTGGGACTGGAGGAATAGGGACGCCGGTTAATTTAGGTGGGCGCGGTCCGTGGGCATGGCTTAGCTGGCTGAAAATAAGGCAGCTTCCAAGTATAAAATATTTTATTAGGTGCATAGTCTGCTTTCTCGCGCTTCTGGAATGAATTGATGTATGTATTCGGGAGCTATATGTCTACTGACAGACTCCTGAATGACATTTATTTCTTTACGCTACAAATTCATAATTAAATTTCGTGGTGTAAATAGTACTTCCCTAAGCAATAGTTGTGCCTTAGCATGCAATCTACTATTTTCAAGCGATTGAAGTGATTAATTGCAAACTGGAAATGGAGATGTGGGGTTTTTTATGAACAAAAGTGTGTTATATGACCTGTTTTTTGTTGGTATACAATTTGCTTTTATTTATGTCGAGTATTATTAAGCCCGCCATAGGGTAGGCTAGAACTATACAAGTAATGAGGTTTTATTGAGGAGTTGGTTATCTTGACAAAGAAACAGATGCCCGGACGAAACGAACCTTGTGTTTGTGGCAGTGGCAAAAAATATAAAAAATGTTGTTTAACAATTTCAGCTCCAGCTTTAGTAGTGAGCTCTGAAAGGGAGAATGAGCTAAAAATAGCTGATCACTGCATGTTCAGTGGAGACTTGGAAAATGCAGAGGCAGCATTTAGGCGCGAATTAAAAAGTGATAAACAGTCAATAGCTGCTTTGGTTGGGCTGGGTCAGTGCCTATGTCAACAGTTACGTAACAATGAAGGTATTCCTTTTATACTGCAAGCGGGGAAACATCTGATTAGGTATGCCAGGAAAACGCGTGATGTCAGGCAAATTCTGGATCTGGCATTTTTGCTGTGCAATTTGCAGGCACCTGAAAAAGCACTGAGTTATATTGATGCAGCTTTGCTTATTGATCCTAACTTTCCGCGAGCGCATCATACCAACGCCTTGGCGTTGCAAAGATTGGACCCGCTGAAAGCTTATATATCTGCAAAAAAGGCTGTCATGCTCGCGCCTGACGAAAGCAACGCTGTTATTTTGTTGGCCTTGCTGGAAGCAAAGCAAGGTGATTTTCATATAGCCAGAAAGCGCTTACAAAATTTGATTGCCCTAGAGGATGAAACTATTGATTTGCCCAGAGTGCATTTAGAGTTAGGCGTGATATACGATAAGCTCGGAGAGTACGAACAAGCATTTTCATGTTTTGTTGAGTCAGGCCGGATGAACCAGAAAAGACCGCAAGTACAACATCTGGATCAAACCGCTGTCTATCATGATTTGCAAAGAAGCAGGCAGGTCTTTGATGCCGATTTTTTTAAAAATTGTTCGAGTAAAGTTAATGATAATCTTTTAGCGCCGGTGTTTTTGATTGGCTTTTATCGCTCGGGCACAACTCTGATGGAACAGATTTTAGGTGCTCATCCAAAAGTGCTTACAAGCGACGAAGCTTACATTATCCCGGCTGTTGCGAAACAAATTACAAAAATTTCTACAGTTAAGGGCAGTATTCAGGAAAAAATAAAAGCGTTATCACAAGAGCAAATTGGGCATTTAAGGCAGTTTTACTGGCAAACAGCAGAACAGGTGATGGGGCAAGGTTTGTCTCAGAAGGTGTTTATAGATAAGACTGCAATGAATACACTAAATCTAGGATTGATTAACACTATTTTTCCTGATGCAATTCTGTTATTTGCTATTCGAGACCCAAGAGATGTTTGTTTAAGTTGTTTTATGCAGGCATTTGAATTGTCACCCTTGACTGTGCATTTCCTGGATTTTTTTAAGGGTGTTCAATTCTATGCGCTGGTCATGGAGTACTGGTTATTGGTTCGTCATATGCTATCTACGTCATGGCTGGAATTAAGGTATGAAGATATATTAGATGATATGGAAGGAGTGTTTCGGCCTGTGTTTGAAATTATTGGTCTTGAGTGGGATGTTGAGTGTGAACGGTTTTATAAGCATGCACAGCAAAAAACAGTCAAGACACCCAGTTTTGATCAGGTTACTAAACCGTTGTATTGGTCATCAGTTCAGCGATGGAAAAATTATGAACAGCAAATACAGGAGGTAGAAAATATTTTGCAGCACTTTGTTCGAGATTTTGCTTATGGGGGTTCGATATAAGTGTGTTATTTGACGTACTCAGTATGTGATATGACGTAAAACGGAGGGGTGTACTAGGCGATATGTGTATTAATTTCAGTGGATTAAATGTTGGCATAAAGAATGCTTGCTATGCTTGAGTGAGTAATTCACTAACTAAATGAATGGTTGTAAGTTTGCAGGCATTTTAGTTTAGATTCACAGTATTAATAACTTTCATTTAAGGATGGTAAATATGAAAATAAAATCGCTTTATTCTGCTCTGTTAATGTTTTCAGCTGTTTTTCTTTCGACCTCTGTATCCGCTGTACCGGTTACGATGACATTAGAGAACTTGCTTGCAGATCAGAGTACGCCATATACCGAATTTGGTTATACGCTTGAAGCACCAGGTTCACATATGCATAACACTTTCAATTTGATAAATTTTACAAATGCAGCTCAGCTTGCAGCGGATACAACAGGTATGAAATTGACCAAAGCCGGTGGTGGTTTGTTTGATTTGATAAGCCTGGATGCGGTTAATGTTTTAGGGCTTGACGCTACAACCGGAAGCTTTGCTATACAAATAGATGGTTTTGCTGGCGGAATATTAAAAACCTCTAAGCAATTATTAACCGGCACTTCAGGTGTTATTGATTTTCTTTCGGGTGATGCATTATGGGGTGGTGTTGATGAAGTAAGATTCTGGTTTGAAAGTCAGCCTACCGGGTTTGGTAGTTTTAGTACTTTCGCTGGCGATGACTTTAAATTTGATAACGTGCTCGTTCAGCCTTCAGCAGTACCTCTCCCAGCTGCCGTATGGTTATTCTTTTCTGCAATAACTGGTTTGGGTTTTATGCGTAAGCAACAGTCTGTTGCCTAAGGAATGCTGATAAAACCAGGGGGTGCTAGTTAAATCTAGAATACTTTTGGTTTCAGGTAAAAACTGTAATGGCATATTTCATATTCATGGGTTATGCCATTTCAATTTATAGCTTCTACGAGGCTTGAATCACTGTTAGGTGTCCGTGTTTATAAAATACCAAGGGTTCAGAATAACTAATTAATCCCTCCTCAATCTCATCTGTTTTTTGAATTAGTTGTGCAATCCAAAGGAGTTACAGCTTTAAGTTGGCTGAACTTTTCTTTTATTCAGCACTGAGCTGGTTTTAAACAAATGTAGTGAATGGATATGTAAGGTAAATCCACTGTAAATTATAGTGATTAACATGGATTGATAGATTTTTACTAATGATAATTTTTGCATTATTAGTATTTTAAAAAATAAAAGGATAAGAAACAGTTGCATAGGTATTTTGTATAAATTATGCCTTTTACGCTGTGTTTTTATGTGTAGGTGTGTACGAATGCGTTGTTTTTTATTGTTATTTTATCTGCTAGTGATTCATTCAACAGCTGTAAAGGCTATGGAAATCAATAGTAAAGTAGTTTCATGTTCTGCCGTCATAGAAACAGAACAAACCAATATGGACTTGCAGAAATTTCGGGGTAAAGTTGTTTACCTTGATTTTTGGGCAACCTGGTGCCCCCCCTGTAAAAAATCCATGCCTTTTTTAAATGCGTTACGCAATGAACTTCATGATCAAGGATTTGAAGTTATTGCCGTTAATGTTGACGAAGACTCAGACGATGCTCGTCAGTTTCTACAGCAGTACCCGGTTGACTACCTGGTTGCTATGGATCCAACTGGGCAATGTCCGCAGCAATATGATGTCAAGGCGATGCCTTCAGCCTACTTTATCGATCGAAAAGGGATAATTCGACATATCCATTTAGGTTTTCGTGAACGTGATAAACAGCAGATAAGAAGTCTAATTCTTGATTTATTGGCAGAGAAATAAAGTAAAGGTAATGAAAAAAAATCTTAATTTTTTGTTCAAGTTCGTTTGCTTAGTGTTGTTTCTTTTTTTTGTAACTGCTTGTAGTGTTGCCCCCTGGGAAAGAGGAAATCTGGCGAAAAAGAATATGCAAATTTCGCCTAATCCAGTGCGCTCTTATTTAAGGTCTCATGTTTTTGACAGTAAGGAAGCATCTTCTGGTGGGTATGGGGCTGTAGGTGGTGGTTGTGGCTGTAACTAAGGTAAAAAAAAAAGGAAATATCGCTTTATTGGCTTTAAGTAGTGTTGCCATGGGATTGCCAGGTATCAGTGCAAAAGCAGCGGTTCCGGTAGCGGAGCCGGAAGCCAATGTACAATTTGGATACTACAAGGAAGAAGGGGATCGGATGGAGGCAGAAGTCTACCATGGCGATTTTATTGTACCGATTAATGATTTTTTTGAATTTTCCTTTTCTTATGACTGGGATACCTATGTAGGCGCTACACCTTCTTATAGTGCTCCACAAGTAATGACTGACGTTGTTGTGGCAGCATCAGGCGAAGATCGTACACCTGGGCTGATTGCTTTGGATCTGTCAGCAGCCCCCGATGCGGGAAAAGCACGATTGGAAGCTATTGCCAATGGTGTTGTTGGAAGACAAGTTGCAATTGCAGGCTTTGAAGGTGTTATTAATAGAGATATAACTGATTTTAATCCAATTACGTTATTTCAAGTCCAGCCCAGAGAGAATCGGGATATGCCAATTTTTGGTGCAAAATTTTATTTAGGGGATGTTACGATTGGATTGAGTAGTGGAGTTTCTCTTGAGCCGGATTTTGAATCTACCTTTGGATCAATCAATATGGGTTGGGAGCTGAATAATAAATTAACCACCCTTTCAGCTGGTTATGGATTGACTTTGAACGATATTATTAGAACCGCAGGTAGTAGTGGTGGACATCATGGCGGTGGTGGAGATGAGAATGCAGAAGATTTTACAGCGGAGAGTACTTTTCATAGTATAAACGCAGGGCTTTCTCAAGTGATGGGAAAAAACACGCTGTTTCATTTAAATGGTAGCTATAGCAATCAGGAAGGTTATCTTTCTAACCCGTATAAACTGGTCTATGTGAGGGGAGAGATTACAGCTGATGAATATTTGGATGCCTTAATTGACTCTTTTGCTAATGATGGTAAGGTTGGATTTTCTGAGGCAACAAGTCTTGAAGCCGTTGGCCCCGACCTTTTTCGAGAAAAACGACCGGATGAAAGACAGCAATGGACAGTGTCAGCCGGTATTAATCAGTACATCCCTTCGCTGGATGCTTCACTGCATTTTGATTATCGCTATTATATGGATAGCTGGGATATCAATTCACATACATTTGAATTTTCCTGGTTTCAGAACTTGCCTCAGGGTATTACTGTGACTCCCAGTATCAGATATTATTCGCAAAGTTCAGCGGATTTTTTTGCACCTTATTTTCTGGCACCGCGAGCAGATGGTAATTATTCCAGTGACTACCGCTTATCTGGTTTTGGCAAACTAAGCGGCGGTATATCGATTAGTAAGCAGTTTGCTAAAGGTGTCCGGCTTGATGCTGGAATTGAATATTTTAGTCATAGGGGATCCCTCAAACTTGGTGGAAATGGAGTGGATAGTTATGCGGATATTGATTCTTATTTAATCAGTGGATCACTGAATGTCAATTTAGCTAGCCTAGGGCGTGCTACTGGTAGCTACAGCCAACATAATATGCATGCTAGCCACGGTGCTCATCCGCCAGCAGGCGTCATGTTTGGCCATATGCTTGGTAAGGCTGGAGATATAATGATTGCTTATAATTATATGTACAGTGACTGGTCTGGTGGTATACAGTCAGGGATAGTTGGCAATGTAAGTGAGCAGACGATTATTAGTAAGGCTTGTGGCCCAGCTGAATGTACTTTTAATCCCAAAGAAATGATTATGCATATGCATATGTTTAATTTTATGTATGCACCAACGGATTGGTTAAATTTGATGGTAATGCCCCAGATTTTGGATATGAATATGGAAATGAATCCCTTACCTAATTCTGGGGAAGATGAGGGAGGAGAACACGTTTCCTCTGGCTTAGGTGATACCTTGATAGTTGCATTAGTCAAGATATTTGATGTTGATACTCATCATCTCCATCTGGGTGTAGGAGTAAGTGCACCGACCGGAAGTATTGAAGCAACTTTTGATGATACCGAGTCAGAGGATAGCGATTTACAGAGTTATGGCATGCAAGTGGGTAGTGGTACTTGGGATCTGAAGCCAAGCTTAACTTATAACGGGAATTCTGATGATTGGTTCTGGGGCGCACAAATCACCGGGACTAAGCGTATGCAAAGTAAAAACAAATTAGGCTACATCTTAGGTGATGAAATTCAAGGATCACTATGGGGTGGTTATCAGGTTCAGGATTGGTTTTCCGTCTCTGTACGAAATATATATAATGCACAAGGAAGAGTTAGAGGAGAGTTTAATAGAATTATTCCCCCCACTAATCCTCTAACTGAACCTCAACCTACATCACTTGAAAATCCGTCTAATTATGGTGGTCAATTCTGGGATATTGGTTTGGGAATCAATTTCACTGTTCCTAGAGGCGAATTCGCAGGCCATAGTCTAAGTTTTGAATGGCTACAACCCGTCATTCATAATTATAATGGTTATCAATTAGAACGAGATGGATCATTATCAATTCGTTGGGGTTATGCATTTTAGACTATTCACATTGCATGGCTAATAATTTACTATAGGTGCTTTCTATTTAGCTTTAATATTCGGGTTAAACGCATCCATGTGGCCTTGACGACAACATCTGAGCACTCTGGATAGTGGGAATGCAGATTTTGCAGTAGCAACAATATTGCAAACTAAACAGCAAACAACCCAAATATTACATACTTGTGGTAAGCATAACCTTGTATTATTAATTACTTAGTCTATTCAAAACATTGTGTATTCACTTAATTTTTTTAAATAAAACAAACATTTTTTGTATGGGGCTAAGTTCAGCTATACAATGGACATGAAAGACTAAATAGAAATGTAATTAAAATATGAATATATTGCTTAAAGAAAATCTTGGGCTATACGCCTCTCTTTGCCTTGTTGCTTTGATGTTAGGCACTATGTTTAGTGATGCTTTGCTTTATATGATAAATGCCTGGGAGAAAGAAGAGTACAGTCATGGGTATCTGATTCCTGTTATTTCATTCTGGTTTATCTGGAGTAACAGAGAAGCAGCCAGTAAATTTATGGGATCAGGCAGCTGGGTCGGTATTTTTATTGTAGTGATCGGTCTGATAGTTGGATTGATGGGTGAACTGGCTGCGTTATATATTGTTACTCAGTATGCTTTTCTGTTGATTTTATACGGTTTATGTCTATCCCTTTTAGGATGGAAGGGTATACGCCTGATGTGGTTTGCCTTGGCATATCTGTTTTTTATGATTCCTTTGCCAGCCTTTATATACAATAGCCTGTCCTCACAGTTGCAGCTGATTTCTTCACAGTTGGGTGTTGCGGTCATTCGATTATTGGATATCAGTGTTTTTTTACAAGGTAATGTTATAGATTTAGGTGTCTATAAACTTCAGGTAGTTGACGCTTGTAGTGGTTTGCGATATCTGTTTCCACTGACCAGTTTCGGTTTTTTATGTGCCTATTTTTTTCGGGCAAAATTCTGGATGCGAGCAGTTGTGTTTTTGACTACATTACCTATTACTGTAATTATGAATAGTCTACGCATCGGTGTTATCGGTATTTTGGTGGAATATTGGGGCATAGAACAGGCAGAAGGTTTTTTACATGATTTTGAAGGCTGGATTATTTTTATTGGTTGTTTAGGCGTATTGTTTGCCGAAATGTGGCTTATGGTTTTGCTTTTTATGCCTGGAAAAAAGTTTTCTCAAGTTTTTGTGGTCGATGCAGTTGCCTCAACTGAAACTGAAGATTTGGTTGCTTCCTCAACAGAGGATGATAATGCAGGTAAAAGTAACTCTCGGTTTTTTGGATTGCCGAAACCATATCTTGTAGCCTGCACTTTATTATTAGTGATGGTACCACTTTCAATTATGATGGGAGACAGGGAAGACATCACTCCTCAAAGACTACGTTTTGTAAACTTCCCGTTACAGATGGATGAATGGAAAGGTGTTGAAGTGGGTATGGGGCAAAACTTTATAGATGCTTTAAAGTTTGATGATTATATTATTGGTAATTATTCTGTAGCAGGTGATGATTTACCCGTTAATTTTTATGTTGCTTATTATGCCTCACAACGTAAAGGCGCCTCTGCACATTCACCTAAGTCTTGTATGCCAGGTGATGGTTGGCGAATCGGTGCTTTTGAACAACGTCGAATAGGACAATATGTTACCAGCAGAGGCGATCCGCTAATGGTTAACAGAGCTGTTATCAGTAAAGGAAACAGCAGGCAGCTGGTTTATTATTGGTTTCAACAGCGGGGAAGAATAATTACCAATGAATATCTGGTTAAATGGTTTTTATTTTGGGACGCATTAACAAAGCAACGTACAGATGGTGCATTAGTGAGACTGGTTGTTGTTTTGCCTGAAGGCAGTGATGAAAAGGAAGCAGACAAAAAGTTGGCCGCATTTTTAGAAAAGGCTTTCCCCAGACTTGAAAAATATATCCCCAGTTAATATCAATTATTTTTATGTACAATAGATTATTAGGCTAATAATTACTGTAGCTGGGTAAATTTATATCACAAGGATGTGCTAACTGCTCCGATAAAATATATTTTAGGGCAATGTTACCCAAATACCTGCCTTAATTTTATAATTAGTAGTCTATTCTTCTATAACTGGTTGTCTATAATTTAAGGATGAATATATTTTAGGCATATATGTCGCAAGTTAATTTAAGTTAAATAACATAGTAATGGACTTATTTTTTTCATTTACAGTTGCTGTTGCCGTAAGTATTATTTTAATACCTGTTTTAATGCGATATGCAGGTTTTCTTCATATGCTTGACGAACCGGGTGATCGAAAAGTGCATGTGGTAGCGATACCCCGTTGTGGGGGTTTAGGCTTGGCAATTGGAGCAATTACCTCTATTTTTTTGTATATTCCCTATGACCGAAAACTCATCAGTCTGATTGTGGGCAGCATAATTATTGTATTTTTTGGTATTCTGGATGATCGCTTTGAACTAAGTTATAAATGGAAGTTTGCAGGTCAGTTACTGGCGGTAGCAGGCGTGATGTTCGGAGGTGTTTTTATTTCATTCGTGCCATTTTCAGGGCTAGAACCAGGCGCAATATACATCACTCTTCCATTGACTGTGATTTTTTTTATTGGTGTAACAAACGCTGTTAATCTGTCAGATGGTTTAGACGGCTTGGCAGCAGGCATTATGTTAATGACATTTGCTGCTATAGCCTTTTTGGCTATTGATATTAATGGCCAGATTGTTGCTATTATAGCTTTGGCTGTAGCAGGAGGGATAGTCGGTTTTTTGTGGTTCAATACGCATCCTGCAGTGGTTTTTATGGGGGATACAGGAAGTCAGTTTATAGGTTTTATGGCCGTAATTCTTACGGTTTATTTGACTCAAGATGTGAATAAGACGTTAAACCCAGCTTTGCCATTATTGTTGTTAGGACTTCCTATACTGGATACCTTATCGGTTATGGTACGTAGATTGCGTGCGGGACGATCACCATTTTCACCGGATAAAACCCACATCCATCATCGATTGATGGAATATGGGTTTTCACATGCCGAAGCTGTAGGGTCTATTTATTTGATACAGGGACTCTTTTTGGCATCTGCATTGGCTTTTCGTTATGCTTCCGATTTCGTGGTTATTGGCACTTACCTGACGATTTCGGCATCAATTTTATTGTTTTTTTATTGGGCAAGCAAGGCTCAGTGGAGCCTGCATAGAGTGGAGGAAGGCCATAATAGACGAGGTCTTCGGATATGGCGCAATGAGAAATTATTTCATTTTTGTCGCCATTATATTAACTATTCACTGGCAATATTTTTGTTTACACAAATAATTTTTTTGAAAGATCGCATTGCGGTAATGCCTAACGAACTTTATTTGTTAATGTTATCCGGTTTACTACTGTTTTTATTGCTACCTAAAGTCGCTCAGGATATATGGGTGCGGTTTAGTATCTATATTGCAGCAATATTTGCCAGTGTTATGGGGCAGGAATTTCCTGAACTGGTGGATTTTAACCATTGGGCAGTGGATGCCTTTTTGTTTGTCTTGATTGTTGTTGTATCCATAGCTATCCGTATCACTAGGAAAACAAAGTTCAGAGTAACGACGCAAGATGTTTTGGTGGTGCTGTTTGTTATTGCCAGTATTTTGTTAGTCGATTTGAAATTGATTGAGCATGTAACGTTCAGGTTGTTTTGTCTGGTTTATGCACTGGAATATTTATTGCATAGGGATATATATAAATTTAGATTGTCCAGATATCTTGCAGCGGTTTCCGGGGTCTTAATTATGGCTATTGTTTTACCAACTTTGTACTGATTTTTTTACTATTATTTTGACCAAATGATATCTATGCCTTTGCTCAATTGCCGTTTATCAGTCATAGAGAAAATGTTTATTTTGAGATTTTGTTAGAGAATTATAAATATGATATTACCTGATTACCCATGAGCTTCCTCCATTTTGAAAAATGGAACACACAGCCCCGTCATTCCTACATTCTGTTAGTAGAAATTTACTTTTTGCATTAATTGGTCCCCAATAAAAGACCTCGAGGATGACGATGTGGAAGGTGTCACCTTATACTCATCTATAAGGCGGAGACTCATGGGTAACCAGGATATATTATGGTTTTATAAATTCTAAATATAGATGGGGTATTTAGAACTGTTTTTTAAGCGTTAGTATTAAATTGAGGGAAAAATGCGAGATAAAAAAGTTTTATTGCTGTTTTTAGGAGGGTGTTTTCTTTTTTTAGCAGGATGCGATGGTGCTAAAGACAGGGAAGCTAAGTATCTCAGTAGAGCTCAAATATATTTCGATGAGGCTAACTATGAAAAAATGCAGGTTGAGCTAAAGAACGTTTTACAAATAAACCCTAAAAACATTGAAGCAAGATATTTAACAGCTCTTGCCGCTGAAAAAAATCAGAACTGGCGAAAAATGTTTGGCAATTTGTCAGCTGTTGTTGAGGCCAAGCCGGATCATTTTGAAGCTCAACTAAAGTTGGGAAAGTTACTTTTATTTAGTAAAGATACGGAAAAAGCATCTGAAAAGGTGGAAATTGTATTGGCAAAGCAACCTGATAATCCAGATGCTCTTGCTTTAAAGGCAACTATTCATTTGTCCAAAAATGAAAAGGCACAAGCAAAATCGTTATTGAAAAAAGTATTGGAAATAGAGCCTGGGCATTATGAAGCCTCATTATTGATGATGAATATACTAGGCAAAGAAAATAAACTATCAGAAGCAAAGTCTATTTTGGAAAATGCTTTGGCTGCACATCCAGATAAATTGAGGTTGGCATTGCTAAAAATTAAAACTTTGCTGGATGACGATAAAAAGAATGAAGCGAAGATTCTATATAATTCATTGATTCAACGATTTCCACACAACGAAAATCTTTATTATAATTTGGCAAAGCTTTATGTTGCTGAGAAAAAAAATGATTCGGCTGAGGAAGTTTTAAATAAACTGGTTAAACAACTGCCGGATAAAGATCAGCCAAAATTAGTATTGGTTGATTTTTTAAATCGTCAGTATGGTGTTGAGAGGGCTGAAAAGAAATTAGATCAATTAATTAGCGAAAGCCCGGAAAACTTTGGTTTTAGATTTGCAAAGTTAACTTTGTTTAAAGATCAGCCGAAAAAAATTCAGCAGATTCTTGAGGCAATAATTGAAAATGATAAATTGGGTGCCTCGGGTATAGAAGCGCGCATTAAATTGGCAAATTTTATTAATTTTAAAGGCGATGCTGTTAAAGCTAGAAAATTGATAGAAGAGGTGATTGGACTCGATTCACGAAACTCTAAAGCTCTGTTGTTTAGAGCGGGTTTTTTACTAAAGGAAATGGATTTTGATGGTGCCATTGCTGATGTCAGAACTGTATTGAGGGATGAGCCGCAGAATGAAAAGGCTTTGATGTTACAGGCTATTGCACAAATACAAGCGAATAAGTACGAACTGGCTCAGGAAACACTAGAAAAAGTATTATTGGTCAATCCAAAAACATTGCTTGCAGTAAAAAACTTGGCTCGAGTAAAGGTTCGATTAAAGGATGAGAAAGGGGCAATCGAAATATTAGAAAAATCACAGGGAATGTTTCAGGATGATCGAGATATTGCCGTTATGCTAATTGATTTGTATGGTAACAACAAAGAATGGAGCAAAGCTGAAAAAATTGCAAACGAACTTTTGCAAAAGTCAGAGACTAAAGAATTACCGCATTATAAACTCGCTCAGTTATACGTAGCACAAAAGAAATATAAGGATGCTATTGGCGAATTTAATAAAATTTTAGCTACAAAACCTGCAGAGCCAGAAGTGCTGGCAGGGTTAGTTAATAGTTATCTTGCTTTGAAACAACAAGATAAAGCAGAAAGTTTACTGGATGATATTCTTACTGAGGATAAAGATAATCCTGTCTTATTAACCATGCGTGCTGAAGTGTATCGACAAAACAAGCAGTTTACTGATGCTGAGCGTTTGTATGAACGCGTTGTAGAACTTAAGCCTAAAATCGAGTTGGGTTATGAAAACCTGGCATCAGTTTATGTGGCTCAGAAACAACTGGATAAGCTTATTAATGTTTTTCAGCGAGGATTAACCGCTATACCTAAAAGTACTAATTTTCTGATGCGTTTAGGAGGATTGAATACGGTTGCTGGCGACAAGGAAAAGGCAATTGAAGCATATGAAAAATTATTGCTTATAGAATCTGACAATGTATTTGCAGCGAATAATATGGCTGCATTACTAGTGGAAAGCTCTGATAAACATAGACTACAGCAAGCCTATGCTTTGGTTTCTTCGTTGAAAAATTCAGAGTATCCCGCAATTCTTGATACTTATGGATGGGTAAGTTACAAGAATGGAAAAGTGGATGATGCTTTGATTGCCCTTGAGTCAGTGATGAAAAAAGAAGGCATCATTCCAGAAATGCATTATCATTTAGGCATGGTTTATATTGAGAAAGGTAGAATTGAAGAAGCGAAACTGGAACTTGAAAAGGCGATAGTTGAAAATGCCCAATATAATGGCCTGGATGTAGCAAAATCCGAATTGAAAAGACTAAAGGCTATGTAGATTTAGTTCAAACTAGGAGGCTGTCCGAGAATAGAAGTCGTAGCGAGGGAGAGCTATTTTGATTCAGGTTTTTCGATTTTTTGAGGCGAATAGCAGGCTCTTCTACGAAAATAATCAGAAAATCTGGCCAAAATTAGCTTTTCCGCAGTAGACTCTTCTATTCTCGGACAGCCTCCTAGGTAATATTGGTAGCAGAAATATTTGGTACTTTTTAGAATAAGGGAGAGATTAGCAACTGCAAGTATCGGCAGGAAATGGAACTTCATTTAATTGGGATTATGGATTGGCCTGGAAAATTTCAGCGGTTCTTGTTCTTGCCTCAGTCTAGTATTTTGGTAGCGGAATAGTAGTCTGCTAGCATTAAGCCGCAAGAGAAGGCCAGAGAGAAAAATGTTTTAAGCTACCTGATCTCAAGAAAGTAGTAGACTCCAAAATATTTTTTCATCAAATTTAAAGGATAAAATTGACACAAGAATTATAGTGTTGATATATTAGTTATTTTTAATGTACTAAATAACTATTTTATTGCACTGTTTTATTACACACACTTTACACTCGAGGGGAATATGAAACAACTCAGCGAAGAAGAACGAAAAAAAATATTGGAAAGTTCACCTGTTGGCACCTGGGTTCTAATGCTTACGGTGAGTGCAAGTATGGTGATAGGCTGGTTATTTCTGTATTACGGGGTATTCCTTCCCCGTGGCATCATCAATTAGGGGGTGTCATGCATATTGATCCTTTAGAAAAGAAATGGGCACAAATAGTTTTAGCTATTTGTGCCCTTTTTGTTGGTATCATCATGATTGATGCTTTGTTTCATGGCGTAAACGCACCCAGTAATGTTGAAACTATAGATTCAGCTAAACTGCATTTAAGTGAAGAGTTCGCAGAAGATAATTTAGGTGTTCAAGTTGATGCAAATGGCGATATTACCGTCAGAATGGTTGCTGGTCGCTATTCATTTTTCCCTAAAAAAATTGCTGTTCCTGCAGAAACAAAATTGACTTTTCGCTGGGTGAGTATTGATGTTTTGCATGGAGTACATATACCTATGACGAATATGAGTACCATGATTGTTCCAGGGTTTGTTGCTCAAATAGAAACCTCTTTTCCTAAACCTGGAAATTATCCCGTCTTGTGTAATGAGTATTGTGGATTAGGTCATGATCATATGTGGAGTAAAATTGATGTGGTAGAGAAAGATCAATGGATAGCACCACAAATATCTTCGACGGGAGTTAAAGAATAATGAATGATAATACTGCAAAAAATCTCGCTTTAAGCCATATGTGGGTGGCATTTATTGCCTTTATACTCGCTTGTTTCATGGGTGAATATCAGGTTCTGGAACGCAGTGGCCTGTTTGAAATCTTAAGTTCACCTACCGTTTATTTTGCCTCTGTAAGTACACATGGCGTATTAATGGCGTTTGTATTAACCACCTTTTTTATTATGGGGTTTGGTTATTATACAGCCAGTACATCCTTAAAAGTACCGGTCTGGAATAAACAGTTGGCATGGGGTGGGTTTAGTTTGGCACTACTGGGTACGGTGTTAGCCGCTATTCCCTTACTGACCGGTTTTGCCTCGGTAATGTATACCTTTTATCCTCCAATACAGGCAGCTTTTGTGTTTTATTTAGGCGCAACCTTATTAATTGTTGGGTCCTGGGTCTGGTGTGGCATCATGATTGTGATGTTTCTGCAATGGAAACAAGAGAACCCTGGAAAGACAATTCCCCTAGCCATGTTTGCTACCACCATGAATGCATTATTGTGGTTATGGACCAGTGCCGGTGTTGCGTTAGAGTCATTGTTTCTGATTGTTCCTTGGTCTCTAGGCTGGACTGATACTATTGATGTGGGAATGGCGCGTACACTTTTCGCCTGGACTTTACATCCTATTGTGTATTTCTGGTTACTTCCTGCTTATACTGCTTTTTATGTCTTTGTACCTAAACAAGCAGGTTCTTTTTTATTTAGTGATGAGCTGGCAAGAGCTGCATTTATCGTCTTGGTTGTATTCAGTTTACCTATCGGCTTTCACCATTTGTACATGGATCCTGAACAGGCAAAGGGTTGGAAAATGCTACATGGTGTGGGTACTTTTGTGGTGGCAATTCCAACCTTTATGACCGGCTTTACAGTGATAGCTTCGCTGGAAATTGCAGGCCGATTACGTGGAGGTAAGGGCTTGTTTGGCTGGATTGGTAGTTTACCCTGGACTAATACCATGGTACTTTCTGTTATCTTATCTTTGCTTATGCTGATTTTTGGTGGCTGGGGTGGTTTAGTAAATGCCAGTTATGCGATGAATGCGATGATTCATAACACTGCCTGGGTACCAGGACATTTTCATCTGATTTTTGCCGGTACAACGGTCATTATGTACTTTGCCATTGCTTATTATTTATGGCCTATTCTGACTAAGAAACCTTTGTACTCAAATAACCTGGCATTAGTGCAGTTATGGACCTGGTTTATCGGTATGAGTATTATGACTACGCCCTGGCATGTATTGGGTTTGTTAGGTCAGCCTCGCCGAATTTCCAGTGTTGTTTATAATAACTTGATGACCTTGTCCTGGAAACCTTATGAACTGCTAATGATTTTGGGCGGTTTGGTATTATTAGGCTCGGCATGCTTGTTTATTTATTTACTGGTTAAAACACAATTTAATGCCACTACAGAGGTGTTTGAAGGGCAGGTTGAATATGCAGAACCCTTACATGCTGTTAAGGATTTACCTGAATATCTCAATGATATAAAACTATGGAATAAAGTGATTGCGGTATTCATGGCCATTAGTTTTGGTATTCCTATTTTACAGTTCTTCTTTTTGGATACATACGATTCAAGCGCTTGGGGATATTAAATATGAAACCTACAATAGCTTTATTATTGTTACTCGCGCCCGTGTTTGTTATTGCTGAGCCAGCTACCAATATTGCCTGGACACCGGAGCAATTAAATTTTGTTAAACAGGGAAGCTTGCAAAAAGGAAAACAGCTGGCAATTTCATGTGCCGGTTGTCATGGTGAAAAAGGCGTTAGTCAAATGGCTGATTTTCCTTCTTTAGCCGGACAGTTAGCTACATACACTTATAGGCAGTTACGTGATTATGCTGATGACAAACGGACTCACGCCCTAATGAATTCGGTTGCCACAGGTTTGAGTGAACAGGATTCAGCCGATTTAGCGATATGGTTTGCCTCATTAATGCCTGCTAATGGCAAAAGTAGTTCAGTTAAGTTAGACAAAGCAGAAAAACTGGTTGCTAAAGGTAATGGTAAAAAAATTATACCGCCTTGCTTTGCTTGCCACGGTAGTGAGGGGCAAGGAGAAAAACAGGATATCCCAGCTCTGGCAGGTCAACAAGTGGAATACTTAGTAAATACACTGACTGAATATAAAACCGGGATAAGGCATAATGATATTTATAGTCGAATGCGTTTGATTGCCGAACAATTAAGTGATGAAGACATCAGGCAATTAGCCCAATTCTATAATCAAAAATAATAAGGGTGATAAGCATGAAAAATATATTTTTTCTTTTATTAATTAATGTGCTGTTGGTTAGTCCATCATTTGCTAAATATGTTCCCTATGAAGCAGAAAAGGAAGCCATAGTCAGGAACAGCCCCATTAGCAATACTGAAGTTAGTGATAAACAAAAACCGAAAAATGATTACAACATTACTATCAATTATGAATTGGGAATGCATTGTACGGGGTTTGATTTTTCCTATTGCTGTATTTTGCCACCCTATAATTCAATACAAAGTCAGGTGGTAAAGACGGCAGATGGCCCTTACAGTTTTCCTAAATTACTGAAAGCAGATCCAAAAGATCCAACAGTTTTGTTAGACGGTAAAAAACGCATGAAGCTTGAATATGGTCATATTGACAATACTTTTTCGGAAGGAACCAAGCTGGCGTACTGGAATATTCCTTACGATGTAAATAAAGATGGTAAATACAGTAAAAATGAAAATGTAGGCAACGCTTATTTCACGCATCTATATATTTATAAAGACTTAAAAGGCAGTAACCCAAAAAAAACCAGTAAGGACAGTGAAAAGAAACGTATTGGTATCGAATTACCTATACCGCGAGATGCTGGGCCATCCGGTATGCCTTTGAAAAATGGTCATCTACATTATACCGGTGACACCGGGACGGTGGTTTATACCAAGTCTCCAGTTTTGGATAATGTGCCAATAGTATTAACTAATCCAGGTATTTGGGATGCATTAGGCCTACCACTGACGCCATTTTATGATGAGTTGATGAAGAAAAGTCCACTGGAAATTGTGGAAAGTGACATTCGTCCCTATCAGGAAGCTTGGGTCGGTCTGGTTGATGCTAAAAGTGGGAAGCCGGTAATTGACAGCCATACTGGCAAGCCGGTTAAATTTATCGGTACCAACCCGATTGATGTGCCTAACTGTTCTAACTGTCATGCCAATGCCAATGCCAACGGTGACACATTTACCTTATACAAACAGGAAAAAGCATTTTGGAAAGGACTGGGTGCAACACCCTATATGGCAGACTTGAAAGCGACATCAATCTCTATTTTGCAGATTCATGATGCACGTCATGGTACCCAGTTTCTTGCTAAATACGATCCATCCAGTCGAGCTACGCAAAACCGCTTGGGTAATGATCCTGTTTTGTGTCAGCAATGTCATGCCGATAATGTGATTGGAGTGCTTCAGTCTAAAGGTGTTGCTCAGGTTCTTTCTGGTAGTGACACTTTGGAATCTTGGGATACCCCAATTATGGCACTATCTGAAGCATTACACCGAGTTCATCAGACGCTTCGCCCATTGCCTGATGCAGAAGGACGAACAGGGACTTGTGCCGGCTGCCACCCCGCTCACAGACAAGATGGCGGTATGGAAGGTTATCCAATAACACCCAGTGGCAAAAACTTTTATGCCAAGTCGGACAATCGAGATACCAAAGGCGGCTGTTTTGCAGGGCGTGATGTGCATTCAAACCCAAATAAAGACAAAGATGGAGTAGGAACACCTGAATATCTGAATGCAGTCGGACAATGGATGCAAACTAATGTGTCTAACATTGGCAATGGTCAAGGTGGTAAAGGGTTGTGGTGCACAAACTGCCACAGCCAGTTGTCTCGTGAACTGTATCAACGTGATGATTTGATAAATGCCTTTAAGCAAACAGGTAAAACCATTCGCAATAAATCTCTCAATGAGATTGCCAAAGCGATTGGTGTAAGCCGGAAAACTTTAGAAAATAAATATTTGGACCCTAAAGTTGTACTAGATAAAAACGGGCATGATACGCCATCAAAATCAGGTATTTTACTGACCTGGGCCAAAGATAGAATGGTGCCGGATATTGCTGTTATAGCAATGAAAGATGGTGCGCCTTTAGTGACTAAGGATGAAGATGGCGATGTCAATATTACCTTGTTATCTGCTAATCCATCAGCCAAACTATCTTCCCTGCAATTACCGGATGATGCGACGGGTATAGCGGCAGTTCCATATGATGCAGCCAGTCATGGTCGTGATTATTGGTTGTCACCCGGTGTGCCTCATTGCGCAGACTGTCATGCGCCACCTTATGTTGAAGGGCAGGGTGGAGTCGCTTTTCCAATTAATCAACCTGGTAAATACAGTGTGATGCGTTATTCAAAAGGTCATGCGGGTTTAGCTTGTCAGGCTTGTCATGAATCTATTCATGGCTTGTATCCGGTTACACCAACGGTTGATCCTACAACGTATAAGCAAGCGGCACAATATAACCCAGACGGTAGTCATGGGCCATTATTATGTGCGTCTTGTCATGAAGTGAACGCATCAGGTGTGCCAATTATCGCAGAAGCACTGACCTGGGAAGGTAATAAAATTAAGGATAACCTTGATGCGGCAATTAGCTGGATACACTCAAATGCGCATGATTTGGGTGGCAAGAATTTTAAATAGCATTCAATTGCACGCATTAATATAGTGGCATTTGCCCTCGGCGCGAAAAAAGCGATTTAACAGATACAGCAATAGCTGGTTTTGAATAATCGTGCCGAGGGTGGTTTTGCTCACACAATGCCTACCCTATTTTTGAAAAACTGCATTCTTTAGTCCCTATGAAAAAAAACTTATTATTTTTTTTATTTTCTACTTTTCTTAATAACTTTGTTTATGCCGATAAGGTGTTGGTAACAATTGGTGAATCAGGACAGGTAACAGAGCAACAATTGGAATCGGCCATGCTGGCAGCTCCTTTTGCGACACAATTTCCAGGCATGGATGAAAACGATCAGGCTTATCTTCGTGGTGATTTACTGTTACGTATGGCCAGAGCTGAAGCGCTTTATCAGGAAGCAGTAACGCAAGGGAAAAATCAAAGCAGCCTCTTTCTAAAGGAAATGGGTAACTTTAAAACCGCACTGCTGGCCCAACGTTATTTGAATAATTTACGGCAAAAAATTCAGATTCCTGAGCAGCTGCAACAACAGTTTACATCAAAGTTTAAGAGTAATAGTGATGCATTAGTTGCTGCACGTTCAGCTTATGTTGCTAAAAATTTTACTACCCTGAAAAACGATAATATTAAAAAATTAATACAGCAGGCTAAAGTTAAAACCTATTTTGAAAAGCTGGATAAAATACCTACTGCAGATACAGTATTAGCAGAAGGGATTGGTCTAAGGATTAAGTATGGTGATTTAATTGCACAGAATCAAAAAACCATAGATAAACAGCGAATAGTAGACAAAGTTAATGAATGGGTTGCATTGATATTGACAGCAAAAGCGGCGATTGCACAAGGTGAGAATGTTGATTCACAGACAGAAGAATACGCTCATAACCTGACTATTCGTTTACTATTGGCTGAAAAAGAACAACAATGGATTCCTGATGAAAAAGTATTATTAGATTATTATCAGGAACACCCTAATATTGCATACATTCCAGAACGTAGGCAAATTGGTCAGATTGTTTTGGGGACAATACAAGAAGCTGAAGACATGCTAATCAGAATTAAGGCTGGCGAAAGCCTGTTTGAATTAGCGGGCCAGTATAGTATTGATCCGTATGGCCGTCAGCGTTCAGGTGATATGGGCTGGATAAAGCAAGGTAATGCTGCCAGAGAAATTGAACAGGGCATCAAAAAACTGAAAGACAATGAAGTCAGCGAAATTATTAAAACGGATAAAGGATGGCATTTGGTTGTTATTGTTAATCGAAAACCATCGGAACGTAAAGATTATGCTGCAATTAAAGATCGGGTTAGACAAAAGTTTATTGCTAAAAAAATGACGGATTATCTTCAGCAAGTAATGGTTAAATATCCTTTGCAATGGCAAATAGAGGATCATATAGAAAAGACCTTATAGCCAGATTCATTAGCTGGGAGTAGTTCTAGGAGTCTGTCCGAGAATATTTTATATCCCTGAATTGCTTTGGGGGCGATGTTCCAAGGAACGTACACAGAATAACTTGAACAATTGGCTTTGTATTCTGTGCGCCTTCCTAAGGGAAAAGTGTAGTCGTTTTATTGGTTTAACAATGGCTTAACAAAAGTATCAAACGTTTGTTCATTAAACATGCCTTGTTGCATAAATACCAGGTGACCATCTTTGCCGATGATTACAGTAAAAGGTAAAACGCCGAACGGGTCACCCCATTGGTTTAGCAATGAGTATTGCAATGCCGGGTCAGCTTGTAGTATAGGATAATTAATGCCGACAGTACGTACGTAATTACGTAATTTACGAACTTCGTCTAAACCAATGCCAATAATTTGCAGGTCTTGATCTGCATAACGTGATTGGTAGTTAATGAATTCCGGTATTTCAATTTGACAGGGGCGGCACCAGGTTGCCCAGAAATTCAGCATGATGACATTGCCATGCCATTGGTAAAGATTCTGTTCTTTACCATTAAGGTCATTAAGAATCAGAGGTGGTAATTCCCAGGCATTGGAAATTGGCCTGCCTTTGTTTTTTGAATCTGCAAACAGATTTTCAGAATTAGTTACAGATGACAAGACCAGTACAATAAGTATACTTTTTATATTTAACAAAATGATTATTAGCCTATCTCAGATTACTCTTGATTCTGACATTAAGGCGAGTTAATTTCAACTTGCAATGTCATTCCGACCTGTGGTTTTTTAAGTTACAGTTCAGACAGCGATAAGGTATTCTGATGTTGAATTTATTGTTGATGATTGCAGTTTCATTGTTAGGTTACTCCACACGGTCACGGATGCAGATTTCTATCGGTTGTTTTTGCCAATAGACTTCGTTGCTGAAATGGTTGCGTAGCTTGTTATGCACCTATTCCAGCGTCTTGCTATTGACAAAAATCAACTCGTTATAATTTCCGCATCCGTGACCGCGCGAAGTATAAAAATGATACGCTAGAAAATGAGGACATTAAATGATAAAGTTAAAGGCTAATTATAGCTGCTCATCTAACGATTGAATTTATGAAAATATCCATCAAAACCAAAAACTTCATTTTTGTACTATTAACCACTGTGTTTATTTCAGTTAATTTAACGGCTTGCTCTGATGATAAACCCGAACAGGATGCTAAAACTGAACACATTTCGTTTGATCATATCCATGGCTCTGAAGTAAGTGATTTGAAAAAGCATACGTTTGAACACAAATTTGCTGAGCAATGTGTTGAAAGGGAAATTAAAAGTTCAGTAAATAAAGATGTGGATAGAAAACGTTTTAGTAAACCTTGTTTATGTATAGCAACAAGAATAATGAGGAATTTAACAACAGTTGAGGCTGAAAAATTTTTGGTTGAGAAGAAAAATACGCAATCATTAAAAATGAGTTTTGATGAGGCCGCATATTTTTGTCTTCAGAATAAAGCAAAACCCAGAGCAAAGGTTTTATTTGGTAAAAAATAGCTAACTACTCAGCGAGTTTAAGACTAAAGGTACAGTTTGTTGATTGATATGGAGGCGTGAGTCAGTCACATAGGTGTAGTATATGTAGAAATGTAGAAGTCTTATAAATCAACAACCTGCACCTTCAGAAAATAATACGCCGAGTAGTTACCAAAATAATTATAATAATGGAGGGTTACTGATGGTATGGTTTGAAAAGAATTTTATTCCGGTACCTAAGGGATATGTGCCTAACGAGGGATTGGCTTTCGCTACTACGCTAGCAGAAAAAGCCCAGTTTATCTCATTGCTATTTAATATCAGCGGCTGGTTATTCATTATGATGGGTATCCTCTTAGGTGTGGCCGGTTCAGTTTTAGGAACTGACCCGGTTATGGCAGAAGATGCCTGGGGTAGGCTTTTGTCCCAGCGTGGATTGATTTGCAATACTTTTGCGATTATTATTGCCGGTGTCGGACGGCAGTTATTAGAAAGAGCAAAAGCAGCTGCAAAACTTGCCAGTATTGCAACTAAAGCTGTCGCCACCAGTTCCAGAGAAAATAAAGCGCATGATGAGCTTCATCCAGATCAACTTAATCAGGACAGAGTTGCATATGACGAATGTGTTATAGCAAAATCAATCTGGCTGGAAGGGCGAGTGGATGATGCACAACTTAATGAAATTCTAAATAAATTGGGAAGAGAAAAAAATTAGAATTTCGAGTGCCGGCCCACTGATTTTTCTAGTTCAAAAATAACTGTACCATTACCAATTTTTATACTGACTAATATTTTGATATCCATAAAAGGTTTCCAAATGAATGCTAGGACTTTAGCAAATCAAGTTGAATCACTATTTTCGCTGCCCGAAGTTGCCTTGCGAATAAATGAAGTACTTAACTCTCCTGAGCCGTCAAATATCGAGTTAGAAGAAATCATTATTACTGATCCGGCGTTAACTGCAAATATATTGAAAATAGTCAATAGTGCTTATTTTGGTTTTCCAGCGACTATTGATACGGTTTCTCGAGCGATAACTATCATTGGTCTAAAAGAACTAAGAAACCTGGTTATTACAACAGCAGTAACAACCAGTTTCAAAGGAATACCCGCTGAATTGGTTGATATGGATATATTTTGGTTTCACAGTGTAACCAGTGGTGTGATAGCAAAAATATTGGCTAAAAAAACTAAACATCCTGAGTATGAACGTCTGTTTATCGGTGGGTTATTGCATAGTATAGGTAAATTAATTTATTTTTCTCAATATCCAGTACTATCAAGGGAAATACTCAGTGTTAAAAACCTGGGTGAGGAGGCTATGATTGCTGCTGAATTGGAAAAACTGGGTTTCACATATGCCGAATTAGGTGCGGAATTTTTGAAACACTGGAAGTTACCTCCCAGTATTTGGCAAATGATCAACAATCATCTTGATCCAGTAAATGCCAAAGATTTTAAGAGAGACGCCTGCCTGCTTCATGTTGCAGGAAAGATCGCTGGAAGTATTGAGCCATGTGCAAAATATGATTTTGATTTTAATGAGCTTGAACCAAAGTTCTGTATTGGTGTGTTGGATTATCTAAAGATATCGCCAAACTTGATCGAGTTTTGTATTGATGAATCACTGTTACAGTCATTTGAGATTCTGGCAGTGATAAACCCAAAAGCAACTACTGTTTTCTAAGGCTATGTAAGGATAGCTGTTTTAAAAGAAATAGGTTCTCTGCCACTGGCAGGAACCTTTTCAATCAGATACCAGTTATTCCTGAAGACGAAATACTTCACCGTAAGTGGTATCTTCATCAAAATCATCCCAAACATATAGCGGATAAGCAATAGGTTTAGTCGGTAGTGGCGCAGTAATCAAATCAGTCATTCCCGTTACTATTCTGCCTACAGTGTTGAGGATACCTTTACCTAAACCGCCAGCGATACCATAGGCAAAGTTACTGTCATTTGTGGTATTGATGATATTTTTTGGAATTTCCAGGACTGCAGTGGTTATATTGGCAAAGCCATTCAGTGCTTTGTTGCCTACTTGCGAGCCATAACTCTGTTGTTCATCTGCGAAGCAATTTGATACGGTGGCCATTAGAAGACTTGCAAGTAAAAGAGGAAGTGCGAGTTTTTTCATAACATATCCAGTGAGTTTGTTCGATTATATAGTTAACTCATTAGAGTATAGCAGAGCTTTTTTGTTTTACTTTTTCAATGCTTTGGCAAACGCATTGGCCATGGTTCCTTGAATGGTTGTTTGTTGGCCTGGGTGCTGATGGTTTTTTTGTTGTCCTGCTTTCTGTTTTTTTGGTTTTGGCTTAATTAGTGATTCATCAGTATTTCTCTTCATTGATAAAGCAATTCGCTTACGAGCAAGATCAATTTCTAATACTTTAACTTTAACCATTTCACCTGTTTTCACTACATCTCTGGGGTCTTTAACAAAGACATCTGCTAAATGGGAGATATGTACCAAACCATCCTGATGAACGCCTATATCAACAAAAGCTCCAAAATTAGCAACATTGGTAACTACACCTTCCAGCATCATTCCTATTTGCAGATCCGTAATTTTTTCTATACCTTCTTTGAACTGTGCGCTTTTAAATTCTGGCCTAGGGTCTCGACCTGGTTTTTCCAGTTCCTGAAGAATATCTGTAACAGTGGGTAAACCGAAGTTGTCATTCGTATAATTGGCGGCATGTAAGCCCCGCAGAAAGTGACTCTGACCAATGAGTTCTGAGATAGATTTACCTGTATCATCAAGAATAGCATTAACCACAGGATAGGTTTCAGGGTGTACTGCTGAGGCATCTAGAGGATTTTCTCCGGACATGATGCGCAAGAATCCGGCAGCCTGTTCATAGGCTTTGGCACCTAAACGAGGTACTTTTTTTAGTTGATTTCTATTGCTAAACGGGCCGTTTTCATTACGGAAAGCAACGATGTTTTCACTCACGCTGGCAGACAAACCGGAAACTTGTTTAAGCAGTGAGGCTGATGCGGTATTAACGTCAACACCGACAGCATTCACACAGTCTTCAATGACTGTGTCCAGGCTTCTGGCAAGTTGTACCTGATTTACATCGTGTTGATATTGACCTACACCTATGGATTTGGGTTCTATTTTAACCAGCTCTGCCAGTGGATCTTGTAATCGTCTGGCAATTGATATTGCGCCACGAATGGTTACATCCAGATCAGGAAATTCATTGGCTGCCAGCTCAGAGGCAGAATATACCGATGCACCTGCTTCTGAAACTATGATTTTATTGAATTTAAGGCTTTTATGTTGTTTCATTAAATCAGCAACCAGCTGATCGGTCTCTCTTGACCCCGTGCCGTTGCCTATGCTGACTAAGTCTACATGATGTTGTTTAATCAGTTTTGCCAGAGTGTTGATAGATGCATCCCATTGGTTTTTGGGTGCATGTGGATATATGGTATCAAAGGCTAACATTTTTCCTGTAGCATCAACGACAGCCACTTTAACGCCAGTGCGGATGCCGGGGTCAAGCCCCATGGTAGATTTAGGACCAGCTGGGGCAGCTAATAGCAAGTCTCTTAAATTGCAGGCAAATACTTTAATTGCCTCAAGTTCAGAGGCTTCGCGTAAGCGTAGTTTTAAATCCAGGTCAATGCGGGTGAATAATTTAATTTTCCAGGCTAAGCGGGCTGTTTCAGCCAGCCATGCATCGGCAGGTCTCGACGTATCTGTTACCTTAATATGTCGAGCAACCAGTTGTGCACATATTTGGTGCTGTTCCTTATCATCTATTCCTGGTTTAAGGGAAAGACTTAATAAGTCTTCATTACGACCTCGAAATAAAGCCAATGCACGATGAGATGGGATTTTGTTTATCGCTTCCTGATAATCAAAATAATCTTTGAATTTTGCCGCTTCTGCTTCCTTGTCTTTAACCACCACTGCATGGATAATACCATTGTTCCAAATACGTTCACGAAGTTCTGTTAGCAGTACAGCATCTTCGGAAATACGCTCCATAATGATTTGTTTTGCACCATCCAAAGCGGTAGCAATATCATGGATGTCTTTGTCTGTATTAGTATAGTCACAGGCAATGTGTTCTGGAACAATGTTACGGTCTTCAAGAATAGCATCAGCCAGGGGTTCAAGTCCTGCTTCTCTTGCGATTTGAGCTTTAGTTCTACGCTTGGGTTTATAAGGCAGGTATAAATCTTCCAGTAAAGTTTTAGTGTCAGCCTGTTTGATTGCTTTTTCTAACTCAGCTGTCAGTTTGCCTTGGGATGATATGCTTTCAAGAATACTTGCTCTTCGGCTATTCAATTCTCGGAGATAGATTAGGCGTTCGTCAAGGATTCGAAGTTGTTGGTCATCTAGTCCTCCAGTAGCTTCCTTTCTATAACGGGAAATAAAAGGGACAGTTGCTCCTTCATCCAGTAAAGTAACAGCAGCGGTCACTTGTTTAATATTAATGGTTAATTCGTTGGCTATACGCTGGATAACGTCCATTGGTGTTTCTTGGATTGAGAATAAAAAAAGGCATTGTAGCAGCAATGGGACCTTGAACAGATTCTAATGTGTTATCGATAAATTTATTTATAATAGTTTACGGTAATATATTTTTTTAAGTTAAAAATGTGGAATAAATGAAATCTAGAGATCGTCGTCAGGGTATTGTTTTGGTTCATACTGGAGAGGGAAAGGGAAAGTCTTCGAGCGCTCTGGGAATGGTGTTCCGAGCTGCTGGCTGGGGTATGAAAGTTTGCGTGATTCAGTATATAAAAGGCAAGTGGCAGACGGGGGAGCAGAAAGCGGCAGAGCGCTTTGATAATATTGAGTGGCATGTGATGGGAGATGGCTTTACCTGGGATACTAAAAACCCTGAACAGGATATTAAAACCAGTCGTGAGATTTGGGAGTTTAGTAAACAGAAAATATTGTCTCAACAATATGATTTTGTATTACTGGATGAAATAAATTATTGTTGCGGTTATAACTGGATAACAGGTGAGGAAATAGCCCGTTTTATTACAGACGAAAAGCCGTCCTGGATGCATTTGGTGTTGACTGGGCGTAATGCGCCACCAGAAGTAATTACGGTGGCTAATACTGTGACCGAAATGAAAAAGCTAAAACATGCATACACAGAAGGAATTAAAGCAGAACAAGGCGTTGAGTTTTAATTGATGTATGGCTGGTTTAAAGATAGAATTGATACCGTAAAATATGTATGTTTATTTATCGCTTGCGATAAACCAATTATAATAAGAAATTAACTACTGGAGAATATAATGAGTAATGCACAGAAGATGATAGCCGCCGTTGTAGGTGTGTTTGTTATCGGTTTTTTATTGGTTGGGGGGAATAAAGAACAGACTGATCAACAAAAAGAAGCAGCTGCAATGGTACGGGCGGTTGCTGGAATGCAAGGTATGGCGCATCAAAAATGTCCTCGGTTAATTAAAGAACACACTGGATCATCGATAACAACATTAGTTTCTAATCAGGAGACGGATAAAGCAACCTATTTGACTCTGGAATGGGTCGGTGAGAAAGGCGATAACTTTAAAAAAGCAACTTGTACTTTATCTTCGAGTCGAGGCGGAGTTACTAAGTTAGTAATTGATGGTAAAGTCCTTATTGATAAAGATTAATTATAATTTTTCCTGAATCCGTGGTGTTATGCGGGTTCAGGTCTAATCCTTGCATTATAAATTCCACATATTTTCAACTGGTTGTTTCATATTTGCGCTGATAATAGTTCTTCAGTAGCTACTCCTGTGTTGTTCCGATAAACGCCTTCCATGGTGTTATGCATATTTTCCATTCAATACACCATGTATTTTGCAAATAATTGCGCCTTGCATGATTTCCATTCATTACATCCATGTATTTTGCAGACAAGTGGGTTGTGGATGTTATAGAATTTACTTTCCAAACAAGAGTGGCTTACGCTGCAAAATACAAGTAATACATAAAGACATGATTAATAGAGGATAGTTAGTATGGCGACGACAGAAAAAAAAGGTTTTTTAAAGACCTGGAAAGATGATCGCGGTTTTGGATTTATAAAACCTGAAGATGGTAGCGATGATATTTTTATACACATTTCTGCCTTAAGTAATAGCGCAAGGCGTCCTTATCGGGGAGATACAATTTTTTATCAAGTAGAGCACAGTGAGGATGGTAAATCCAAAGCAGTCAATGCAAGTATAGAAGGAGTAGAGATAACTAAGGCAACAAGTGGCAGCAAAAAATGGATTTGGATTATAGCTGCAATTTTAGGGTTAGTCAGTGCAGCCGTTGCTGCATATTGGAGTGTTAAGTGATATTGTTTAAAACGCTTACATTAGTCTTTCTAATGAGTGTATTAACTTCTGCCAGTAGTATTGCAGAAGAGAAGCCCCATGTTCACCAGCCATCAATAGTAGGGTTAAATATTCCGGTAGATATTCAACCGTTATTAACAAAGGAAATGCGGGCAATAGAAAAAGCGATGCAAGAATTGGTGAGTACTATTGCAACAGGGAATTGGGGGAAAACTGCAGAAATAGGAAAGCAGATTCAGGCAAGTTATATAATGAAACAAAGTTTAACGGCAGAGCAGATGGAACATCTACATCATAGTTTGCCTAAACAGTTTATAAAGCTTGATCATTCATTTCACCAGTATGCGGGTATGTTGGCACATGCAGCAGAAGTTAGAAATATCGATATAGTCAATTTTTATTTTTATAAAATGAACGACAGCTGTATCCAGTGCCATTCAAGTTATGCGCAGAAAAAATTTCCCGGGTTTTCTGATTTTACTGAAAACCATAATTCACATCAATCGCATAAATTAATAAAAAAGCGGTAACTAAACCTGGAATAATCAGTTCAATCATCGAATTTAAGATGAGCGGTAACTGATTGTTCCAGTCTCATCAACTACCACATATAGCAAATTAGCCAAATGACAGACTCACAAAAATGGTTGACCCTTACTTTTATGTTAGTGACTGGATGGTTAATATATCAGTTATCTCCTGTACTAATGCCATTTGTATTTGCGGCTATGTTGGCTTATCTGGGGGATCCTTTAGCAGATAAACTCGAAGTATTTAAAATCAGGAGCTATCAATTGGGACGCACAAATGCTGTGATAGTTGTTTTTATGGCAATGTTTCTGATTGTTTCAACAGTAATAGTTATCCTGGTGCCAAAAATTGAACTCCAGATCAGTCATTTTTTAGGACATCTTCCTATTTATACGAAATGGTTAAATGAAGCTGTTATTCCCTGGCTAGATCAGCATCTAGGCTTGGAAATTAGTTTGATAGAAGGGGATAAAATTATTTCATTGCTTAAGAGCCATTGGCAAAAAGCGGGAGGGAGTGCACTCGCATTTATGGGCTCAGTTTCCCGTTCTGGTGCCGTGCTGGCAGCATGGATAATGAATCTGGTATTAATTCCAGTAATCACTTTTTATTTATTACGTGACTGGGATGTTTTAGTAAAAAAAGTTCATGATTTATTACCTCGTAGAGCAGCACCTACAGCTGCAAAGTTAGCTATTGAGACAGATAATGTTCTTGCTGCATTTTTGCGTGGGCAGTTTTATGTGATGCTGGCTTTGGGAGCCATTTATAGTATAGGTTTATGGTTAGTAGGTTTGAACTTGGCCTTGTTAATAGGGATGTTGGCAGGGATAGTCAGTTTTGTACCTTATCTGGGCTCAATTGTTGGAATTACAATGGCTTGTATTGCAGCATTACTGCAATTTCAAGATGTCATGTATTTAATACCTGTTTCAATCGTATTTGTAGTTGGACAATCGTTAGAAGGTATGATTCTTACACCCATGCTAGTCGGAGATAAGATTGGGCTTCATCCTGTTGCAGTGATGTTTGCCGTATTAGCGGGGGGACAATTGTTCGGTTTTTTAGGTGTTTTATTAGCATTGCCGGTTGCCTCGGTGGTTATGGTCATCTTAAGACATATCCATGAAATTTACCGTGATAGTACTTTCTATAGTATAGAGAAAAAATAATGTTGAAGCTGGTTTTATTTTTCATTATCAACAGCCACATTGTTAATAGCTGGGCATCGAATGATTTGCAAGAACTGGAATATGCAGAAGAAATAGAAGCCACTTTTTCCACTGGAAAAATCGTTTGGTTACCATTGAAAAATAAAAATTTTTTAGCCTTATATACAGAAACAGAAAATAATAATAATGAAGGAACAGCAATTATTTTACACCCTATGGATGGACACCCAGACCAAAAAAAATTAATTAATCCGTTAAGAACGTATCTGCCGAAGCATAACTGGGCCACACTTTCTTTGCAGATGCCAGTTATGGGTATTGGTGCAAAAGAAGAGGAATATTATCCATTGTTTGCTGATGCAAAAAAACGTGTTCAGGCAGGGATTGATTATTTGGTTGCAGCAGGGGTTAAAAACATTGTTTTAATTGGTTACGGTATGGGAGCAATGATGGCAGTATATTCAATTAAGGATAATGTTAATGCAACTCATATTAAAGCGATTGTTACAATTAGCTTGGGTGTGCCAAAGAGTGATCGAAAACAAGTACAGATTATTGATTTTATCAACAAAATAGAACAACCCTTTTTAGATATTTTTGCAGAATTTGATTTGCCGGAAGTAACAGATAGTGCAAGGGAAAGAAGAGTTGCAGGTAAAACAAGTGCGGTCTACAGGCAATTTCAAATAGAGGGCGAAGGTCATACCTTTCAACACGATGAAGGACTGCTGATTAAGCGGGTTTATAGCTGGATTAACTTGACGTTTAGATGAGTGTTTATTAATTGACCTATTGGCGGCTAGTGAATAGGATAAGTGAAAAAAATTGATAGGTAAATTTGCTTGGTTTACAAACTAATATCAGCTTATCAGGGTAAATTTCCTGAGCAGAATAGTTGTGGCCTGAATAAATATGTAAGGAGGTTAAATGAGAGAAATCAAAAAAAGTGAAGTGAGCAAAGAACTTGTTAATTTGTTAGAGGAAAAGAATCCTATAGATAAAGTTAACCCCGGTGCCGTAATTTTCGCTAAAGACGTAAGCAAATTAACTCGGTTTTATGAGCAAATTTTTTCAATGGTAATAAAAATAAAAGACCGAGATAAGGTGATACTTGAGTCTGAGTATTTCTCTTTAGTTATACATGCTATCCCTATTGATGTATCCAAAAATATTGAAATATCAGTTCCACCAAAAGTTAGAGAAAACACACCAGTAAAGTTATATTTACCTGTCATTTCTATTGCTGAGGCCAGAGTTAAAGCAAATGAATTAGGAGGGAAGGTTAACCCGAAAGAAAGCGAATGGGGGGCTGCAAATTTTATAGCCTGCGATGGTTTCGACCCTGAGGGTAATGTGGTTCAATTTCGTCAGGAGTCGTTTTAACCAGATGCTCTCATGTTAATTTCATAAATAGTAATTTAATGAACAAAAATAGTCAGAACAGTAAAGTCGCATTTAGTGAAATGTTTTCGGGTGTGATAGGTCGAGAATATGATATGTTAAAGCTTATTTGTCCCTTGGCAACCGAAATGAGCCGGCTAGTGGGCAATGCTGTTGAACAATTTGCCTCTGTTAATATTGATCCCCTTAAGGTGATAGAATTAGGTGGGGGAACGGGTATCACAACACTCGCTATATTGTTAGCAAATAAAGACCTATCAGTTGTAAGTGTTGATAATGAACCGACCATGCAATCTCAAGCACAAATAAATTTAAGTGACTGGGTGAAAGAAGGACGTTTAAGTTTTTCTGCAGATGACGCGTTAACAGCTCTTAAAATGGTCAAATCAAATAGTGTTGATTTGGTTGCCTCTGCTTATACTTTACATAATTTTGAGCATTGTTATAGAGAAAAAGTACACCAAGAAATTTATCGTGTTTTAAAGAAAGACGGGATGTTTATTAACGGTGATCGCTATGGCTTGGATGATATTGCTCTGCATACCCAGCTGATACAAAAAGAAGTGGCTGGTTACTTTAAAGTATTAACTAAGCTTAATAAGCTGGATGTTTTGGAGCACTGGATTATTCATTTATTTAATGATGAGTCTGAAAACCATGTGATGAGAGAATCTGTAGCATTACAGCAACTAAAGTCTGTTGGTTTTGTTGATGTTATGCTTTCCAGTCGTTTAGAGGTCAATGCATTGGTTACAGCGAAGAAGAGATTATGTACTGATAGTCAACGTTTACCGTTTTTTTCATAATGTTTATGATCGGTTGGCTATAGCAAGAACTGACTGTTCTGAGCATACAGTAAGTTAAAAAAATCGTGCATAGTCCACAGTTATTTAAAATAACAGTCACTTTTTACCTGGAAAAAATGAGTTTGTGATTCATTTCATTTTTTTTGAAAAATATTTTTATTATAGTTTTGTCGAATGTTAATAAAATATTGAGAGGGTATATGACTGAATTAAATAAAGATATTTTTATAAGTGGCTTGTTTTTAGCAGGTATTTTTGGTTTTGTTAGTGGAGCATTTGTTGTGTCTTCCGTTATATTTGTAACCATAGCGGTTATTAATTATGTGTATGATAGTTTTAAACAAACAGTGGAAAACTAATTTTTTAACTTAAACACAAGAAGATAGCAACATTATCTATCATATGCAGGACTTTTTTAGTAAAGTAGGCGTCCTGCATATAAAATAGCATGTTCCAGAATGTGAAAAGTGAAACTTATCCTTTGAATCACTTTTGTCCGTTTACAGGTGTAGGGATTAATTTTTACTATAAATGACTTCTGGTTTTCCTGAAGAGCTAACAATTTCACCTATAGAAAAAACAGTTTCTCCCTGTTGAGTTAAGCTTTCTATTGTTTCTGCTTCATCTTTGGGATCAACACAGACTATCATCCCTATACCACAGTTAAACGTGGTTAGCATATCGGCTTGAGTAATATTGCCTTGTTCTTGCAACCATTTAAATATTTCGGGTAATTCCCAGGCACTTAAATTAATTGCGGCATTGAGATTTTCAGGCAAAACTCTAGGTAGGTTTTCTGTTAATCCTCCACCGGTGATATGAGCTAAGGCGTGAACAGGAGTCTTTGTTAATAATTCCAATAGGGATTTAACATAAATTTTTGTGGGTTCAAGTAATGCTTTGCCTAATGGCTTTCCATCTAATGTTTCGTTTAAAGAGACATTACTGGTTTCAATGATTTTTCGAATTAAGGAATAACCATTAGAATGTGGACCGGAAGAAGCTATTCCGATAAGTTTATCCCCTGCTTTAACTAGGCTGCCATCCAGAATATTATTTTTTTCTACGATTCCAACACAAAAGCCTGCCAGGTCAAAATCACCATTTGTATACATGCCTGGCATTTCTGCAGTTTCACCACCGACCAAGGCGGCTCCAGCTAATTCACAGCCTTTACCTATACCCGCAATAACTGAAGCTGCAACATCAACATCAAGTTTTCCAGTCGCATAATAATCAAGAAAAAATAGCGGTTCTGCAGCTAATACGATAATATCATTAACGCACATGGCAACAAGGTCTATGCCTACAGTGTCATGAATTCCAAGTTCCAAAGCCAATTTTAATTTTGTACCTACTCCATCAGTTCCTGAAACCAGTATGGGGTTTTGATAGCGGTCCAAGGGTAATTCAAATAATGAGCCAAAACCTCCTAGCCCTGCCATTACTCCTGGTCTACGTGTTTTAGCAGCGATGGGTTTAATACGTTCAACGAGGTCATTGCCTGCTTCAATATCAACACCGGCACTTTTGTAATTCAGGCTTTCTTGATTTTGTTCGCTCAATGTGATGTTCTCTTAATTAAAGTTAATGGTAAATCTACCGATATTGTACAAGACATCTTGGTATTTGTGTGAAGGATATGAAAGTAGCTATTAGAGCGTTATTGATTTGTTTGTGGATAGTCTGTCAAACATCGTATGCAGTTGAGGTTGAACGGTTATATGAGGTAGAGGTTGTTGCTGAAAGTGAATTGGAAAATGATAGAGTTGCTGCCATCAGGCATGCTTTGAGTATTGTTTTGACACGTGTTTTAGCTGGCAATGATATTTTGCAGGATGATACGGTAAATGCTGTATTAATGAATGCTATCTATTATGTGGATGAATATCAATATTCTTTGGTTGCAACAGATGCAAATGTAGGGGAGAGTGCTCGATTAATGCGGGTGTTGTTTGATGAAAAGTTACTTATCGATGTGTTTCGTCCAAGTCAACTGGGTTTCTGGAATGAAATAAGGCCAGCAACGTTGGTATGGTTAGTCGTAGAGCAAGATGGAAAAAAACTTCTTTTTGATGCAGATTTAATGCCTGAAGTTGATGCTGCCATTAACAAGGCTTCAGCTCAAAAAAAAATACCGGTTTTGTATCCTATTCAAGACTTGAAGGAAACGCGGTCCCTTTCAGTCAATGATGTATTAAGTGCATATTCTACCCATTTGCTGGAGGTTTCTCAACGCTATGATGTGGTTTCAACCTTGGCAGGGAAGATGGTTAAGGAGGAGGCTTGCTGGAAGGTTGAATGGACATTCTATTTTGATGCAAAAATTGAACAATGGAGAAGCGAATGTGGTTCCATTAATCAAGTTGTTTTAACTGGGATTCAGGGGGTCTATGATCGGTTATCAAAATATTATGCAGTAAAGCCTGATATAAAAAAAATAGCTTCTGTAATTCTGAAAGTTGCCAATATCAATGGAATGAAGGATTTAACAAAGGTTATTGGTTATCTTGAGTCTTTATCCATGATTAAGACGGCAACCTGGGTAAGCGTAGAAGATGGATATAATGTGTACAGGGTTTTTTATCAGGGAAGGCGAGAGGATTTGAATGATGCTCTTGCAAATGGACAATTGTTAAGAAGAGAAGACTTTTCCAGGCAGAAGGTAGCGGAAGTGAAATATAAATTATTAATTGAATGATTTTTGATAAGTTTCTTGAATTGCATTCTAAAAGTGATTAAAGTTTGCTGCAAGAAGGTACAATACATACTGAAAATGTATAAAGATTTTGAAATAACTGAGGCAGACTATGAAAATAATAAAAAGCTTGAAATTCCCCCTTGTTTTAGCAGCCACTCTTTTTACCGGTTCTGTATTTGCTTATAGCGCAACAGATGTAGGTGAAGACTGTCATCCTCCAAAGTTTAGAAGTTTTTCTCCCCCTGAGCAGACGAGAGGGAATCCTGTTCCTGAAGTTGAGCCAGAATCAGAAATTGGCTTTACTGTCTCTGGGACAGCTGATCCAACGACCATTAGGATCGTAGCTAAAGATCAGCCGCTTAAGGTTAATTATATTGATAGAAAAAGTTATTATGAAGTGACTGCCAAGTTACCTGCAGTATTAAATGGTAAATATGCTCGTATACATCTTAAGGTTAAGGCGCAAAAAGGTTTTTGTAAGGCTAAAGATGGCTGGTTAATAAAAATAAAGAAAGCGGCAGAGGAAGTGCCTGCGACAACGGAAGAATAAGAGTTTATCTGAGTAGTGGGCTACTTTCCCACTACTCAGGATAATATCAATAGAGTGTAATACCTTCTTGCGTGTTCCATGCGGTGAAAGGCTTTTCCGCATCAGGCACTACTAAATGCAACATTGCAATATGACGTTTTTCTGGTGGCAAAGGAATTTCATCGTAGATAAAACTATCATCAAACCCTGCGTTAGCTGCATCTTTGCGATTACATGCAAAATAAACTTTTTTAAGCCTGGCCCAATAAATAGCTCCCAGACACATGGGGCAAGGTTCACAGCTGGTATAGAGAATACAGTTACTAAGTTTAAAATTTTTTAATGCCTGGCAGGCGTTACGAATAGCCATAACTTCAGCATGTGCTGTAGGATCAATGTTAGCTGTTACGCAATTTCCACTGGCCGCAATAATTTCCCCATTTTTTACTATAATGGCACCATAGGGGCCACCATTATTATTGGTTACATTACTACAGGCTAGTTCTATTGCTTGTTGCAGAAATTCTTTATGCATTGGATTTTCCTGAGAAAATGGATGGGTATCTCTTTCAATATCCGCACTGAGTTATAATTTGTTTAATCCCAATGGATCTGTAGGATCTATGCCGTCCATAAAAGGCAAACGTCTATCCTGGTTTGTGATTTGGTAGACTTTACCTAACCAATTGTTAAAAACAGCTTTAGCTGTATCTCTCCAGGTATTATCCAGATGAATTAGAATGGACTGTTCAGGAAAGTCATTGACTGGAAGCTTGTTTTGTTTGGCCTCTTTTACATGTTGTTCATAAGCCGTCAAAATATGTTGTACTTGATCATTGAAATAATGTTCGGGATAAGGGGGATAGTTGCTTTTATCGCCATTATAGAAACGTAAAATTTCTCTTTTATATTCTTTCAATAAACTGAGGTCATCATATTCTGGGTGACCTTGGAAAAAAACTACACGAATGCCATCAGAACTGGCAGCAAGATGAACGCCAGCCTGTTGACTGGCAGCCAGGACTATAAGTCCTTTTTGTTCCATGTCATGCTGGTAAATTTCATTAAACCGGGAATGAGGTACATCAAAACGGGTATTGATTTCGGCAACTAAAGGATGGGTGCGTTCGAGAACTTTGTGTGAAAACACACCCCATTTTTTTTGGGGTTGCGGAGTACGTTCAATACCATAGCAGTACTCAATTAATGCATGAGTAGCCAGGCATGAACATAATATTGAAGTGACATTTTGTTTGGCCCAATCAAAAACTTCAGTTAATGGTTGCCAGAAATCTTCTTCGGATAAATGGTCGTGAGTGACGTTGGCTCCACTGATGATTAATGCATCAAGCCCATCCTGTTTTATTTTATCAAAGGATTCATAATGCTGAGCTATATGGTTTTTTGCTTCGCGCCCCCTTTCCAGTCCATCAATGGTAAAAGGATGTACATGAAACTGAGCAATTTGATTACATGCACCTACAAGACGGAAAAATTGTCTTTCTGTTGCTTCAAGTGCCGCATCAGGCATTATATTGAGTAAGCCTATGTGTAATTCACGAATATGCTGGTGACAGGCACGGTCTGGATTAAGTATATCCTCGCCTTCTTCTAGAAGGCGTTGAAAAGTGGGTAAATTGGTGTGAGCAACTAAAGGCATGCTAGTGTTTCCCTCTGTGTAGCAATGGCATCAGCAATAAGCTGAATAAAATCATTTTCATCTGTTACATTGGCAACATCATTGGCATCCAGTGTGTATCCATATTGATCTGCAATTGCTTGGTACCGGGGCAAGCGGGATTTGTATAACTCAGGGAAGATCCAGCTAACAAAGTCATCGGGGGGTATTAGGTCAGGGTCGTTGTAGCCATTGATTTCTAAAAATTCGGCTAATTTGGGGTCAAAAAAAGTTTCTTGGTAATATAAAGGTTTGGGATCTGTTTTTGCCCGTGTAATGATGCTCTGTTCTAATGATGGAGGGATTTTTATATATATCATAAGCGTGTGTTTTGACAGTGTCTCCAATACATCCGGTCTATTTAACTCGCAGACACTGCCGCCGGCATCATTTAGAAAATGTTTATAACCGTAGATATCTTCAGCTTTATGAATAAATTCTGGTACGTCATTTAAAGCTGCAACTTCAGCTTGATAGTGTAAAGCTTGTCTGCGCTTGAATTCTTTTAAGGTTAAACCGCCTTGCTCCGGGTTACCCAGTTTCCCAAGAAAACTGGAAACAGGTGCTAAATTATCCACGGTGATGTTGTTGTGTATGTATATCGAGTCGGATAACAACAGTTTCTTTAAAAACGGCACGTCCATAGCCTGCCGTTTAATATTATCCAAAATGGGCTCACCTAAATATTTAGTACCAATGCGGTAATCGGCCGAGTAATGAAACCATTTATCTTTAGGGAGTTTATTTGCCAGAGTCGTTTTACCGGCTCCGGACATTGCAAGCAAAGTAATGCTTTTTGATTCCCAATCCAGAAATTGCTGAGGGCTCATTTTCATTAATTGTGTCCTATTTATCCAGCATATCAGAAATGTCCATATCTTCCTGCCCAGGTTTTGTATGGGTATCCGGGTCAGAGTATCCTAGGTCATCAGATTCTATTTCACCAAAAGGCGCACTCCAGTCTTCTGGGGCTTCAACAAAATCGAATGTAGAGCTATACCAGGTGTCTTTGTCGTATTCGCCAATGTCACCATCCATATATTGTACTTCAATGTCGTCATTGCTTTCATCAATAGCAACAACCTTAAAGGTTAGGTCATTTTCAACGTCTTTATACCAGCTGCCAATGACAGGGTCAGTAATAGTAGTCATCATTTTATCCTTATCATCAAGTTAATCCTGGAAAGATCAGTTAGGCACGGAATCAAGAGCATATGCTATAAACTGTGAGCGAACTTATTTTTCAAGGATAATATCTTCATCATAGCTAAATTTAGCCCAATTGTGTGAGCAAAGATGAGAAAAAATTAAAAAAACGGAAGTTGTTATGCATTGAAGAAAATTAGAGGGACAAATAGTAGCTAAGAATGTCATACAACTATTTATATAAGTAGAAAAATGAGTGGAAAGCTGATTTATTCAGGATGAATTTTGTGCTTTAGTAACTGCCAGTTTTGATTATCAGGTTGTAGTTATACAGTAATTTTAGCATGTTGCTAGTTGTATCAATCTAGCCTTGTATGCAGCATCAAATTGCCAAAGATGGCGGAAATTCAAGGAGCATTTATCTGTTTAGTTGTTATTAATCTTGCGACTCTACGGATCAGCCTACGTATTTGTTATTTGTTTATAGTCCTTAATTTTTTAGAATGACGGGCAAAAAAAATGCGGCTGTTAGGCCGCATTAAGAGTAATTTTTAGGGTTAACCAAATGAGTATCCTCACTCAGGAGGGAAAGCATTCAAGTTGTATATATTTTATCGTCAAGCAGGGTATTTGAAAATGTGGCAAATTGACGCGTGACATTTTGTCGCGCCTAATCCGGTATTAGAAAACTTAATTTTGCATACTCAGAAAGTGAAATGGATTCTGCTCTGAGAGTTGGGTCTATTTTTAAAGCGACTATTTGCTCTTCAGTAAATAGTTTTATAAGAGAGTTTCTAATAGTTTTTCTACGTTGCGAAAAAGCCGAAGTTACAACTTTATTTAGTTTTTCAATAGTCTGTATTTCAACTGGAGGTATATTATGAGGAATTAGTTTTACTATGGAAGACATTACTTTAGGTATAGGATTAAAACTCTCTGGGGGCACATCAATTACACATTCAGTTTCACAGTAATATTGAATCATCACGCTTAGGCGGCCATATTTTTTACTGCCAGGTTCTGCGCAAATCCGATCTACCACTTCTTTTTGTAGCATAAAATGCATGTCTTCTATGCAATAGGTACTATCCAGTAAATGAAATAATAAGGGAGTGGAAATATTATAAGGCAGGTTGCCAATAATACGAAGTTTTTCACCGGTTTTTGCAAGTGCAGAAAAATCAAAGTTAAGAGCATCTGCACTATGTATGGTAATGTTTTTCTTATGGATGAATTTATTTTGCAGAAATTTCACCAGATCTCTATCCAGCTCAACAACATCTAAAGTTATATTTTGTTGTAATAAAGGTTCAGTTATCGCACCAAGTCCAGGGCCTATTTCTACCCAATGTTCGCCTTTTTGGGCATGAATGTTCGACAAGATGTTATAGATAATATTGTGATCATGCAGGAAGTTTTGGCCGAAGCGTTTACGTGCTTTATGTTTCATTTGTTATTACTCAATGATGGTATTTGATTCAGCCATTTTTAGAGCTGTTTGTACTGCAAGTTTTAAGCTGCTTATATTAGCTTTACCTGTTCCTGCTAAATCAAGTGCAGTACCATGATCAACAGATGTTCTAATAATAGGTAAGCCTAATGTAATATTAACAGCTTGTCCAAAACCCATGTGCTTAAGCACGGGCAGTCCCTGATCATGATACATGGCAAGAACGGCATCTGCTGACTCTAAATATTTGGGCGTAAAGAGGGTGTCAGCAGGTAATGGACCCTGTATATTGATACCTTGTTTCTTTAAAGTCTGTAATGTAGGTGCAATAATTTCCAATTCTTCATGTCCTAAGTGTCCGTTTTCACCTGCGTGAGGATTGAGTCCGCAAACTAAAATCTTTGGCTCAGGTAAGCCAAAGCGATGCTGTAAGTCATTATTCAAGATAGTGATAACGCGAGTTAACCGGTCAACAGTAATTGCATTGCTAACTTCAGAAAGTGGTAAATGGGTTGTAGTCAGTGCTACTCGTAGCCCTGGCGTTGCCAACATCATAACAGGATGGCCGCCAGTAATATCGGCTATAAATTCTGTGTGACCACTGAATGGAATGTTCGCATCATTAATAATAGCCTTGTGAACGGGGGCAGTAACCATGGCGTCAAATAAATTATCCATGCATCCCTGAGTAGCTAGTTTAATGGTTTCAATGACATAGCTGCTGTTGCCTGGGTTTAATTGAGCGCAAATAGCATTGTGTTTGAGTGAAACAGGTAAAACAGTGATTGAACCGGGAGTACTTGCTTGAGGTTTTTTTAAAGCATCGAATAAATTAATCGATATGATCAGTTTAAGTTGTGCTGCACGCTGAATTATTAACTCAGGGTCTGCTATCATTACAATTTCGCATAACTGTTTTTGTTGCGAAAGTTGAATGCATAAGTCTGGACCAATTCCTGCTGGTTCACCTGGAGTTAAGGCTATGCGTTGGACTGTAGGCGCAATTTTCATGAGAGTAGGCTATAAATGGTTTTAATGAAACTCGCTATTTTATCGCTAACAAGCGTTGCATTGAGTTTTTATTAATTGATGAGGATATATGAAGAAAGGCCATCTAATTTTAAATTTTTCCAAATTTGTTACCGCCCACCCCTGGTGGATTTTGCTATTAGTCATTATTGCTGTCTTAAGTATGGGGGCCGGAGTAGTTAAATTGGAATTTGATAATGATTATCGGGTATATTTTAGTAAAGAAAACCCACAATTACAGGCATTTAATGCGATTCAGAATACATATAACAAATCAGACTCAGTTCTGTTCGTGTTGCAACCTGAAGATGGTAATATTTTTACCTCGAAAACATTGCAGGCGATTCAAACTTTAACAGAAAAATCTTGGCAGTTACCCTATTCAAGTCGAGTCGATTCTGTCACTAATTTTCAGCATACACAAGCTAATGGAGATGATTTGCTGGTTGCTGATTTAGTTGTTGATCCTTTTGTTTCTGCTGCGGAAATAGAGAAAATCAAGCAAGTAGCATTACATGAACCCTATCTGGTTAATCGGTTAGTGGCTAAGCAAGGACATGTTGCGGGTGTCAATGTCATTATACAATTACCTGGAGAAAGTCCGAATGAAGTCATGGAAGTGGCCATGAGTGCTAGAGAATTGTCTGCTGAAATTGAAGCACAGTTTCCAGGTATGAAAGTCCATTTGACGGGTATGGCCATGATGAGTAACGCCTTTAATGAATCAGCCATGAATGACAATAAATTGCTGGTTCCTATTATGTATATGATTGTTACTTTGACTTTGTTGCTATGTTTGCGATCATTCACAGCAACAATTGCAGTTGTTGTTTTAATTGTATTTTCTGTTATTTCTGCACTAGGAATTGCCGGTTGGCTAGATTTGTCTTTAACGCCGACATCAGCAATAGCACCTACCATAATTTTGACGATGGCAGTGGCTGACTGTGTGCATCTTCTTGTTACACAGCTGCATAATATGCGTATTGGACATGAAAAAAAACAGGCCATACAGGAAAGTTTAAGAATTAACTTCCAACCGATTTTTTTAACCAGTCTGACCACTGCGATCGGTTTTTTAAGTATGAATTTTAGTGATGCCCCCCCTTTTAGAGATCTGGGGAATATCGTGGCCATGGGGGTGATGTTGGCCTGGTTGTTGTCAATAACTTTTTTGCCAGCGATGATGACAATTTTACCGGCGAAAGTTAAATTAAAAGATGACCTGGATAATTCTGGGATGAAGCATATCGCTGAGTGGGTGATTCGGTATCGTAAACCTTTATTAATAGTCAATGGAATTATTGCTTTAGTAATGATGTCATTTGTACCAAAAAATCAGTTAAATGATGAATTTGTAAAGTATTTTGATCAAACTACTGAATTTAGGCAAGCGACCGATTTCCTGAATAACAATATGGGTGGTATGTATACCATTGAGTTTTCAATTCATGCCTTAGAAAAGGGTGGGGTTAATGAACCAAAGTTTTTACAGGATGTACAAGGATTGATTGATTGGTTGTTGATTCAACCTGAAACTATCCATACTAATACGCTGACAGATATATTCAAACGATTGAATAAAAATATGCATGGAGATGATGATGAATGGTATCGGTTGCCTGCAGAACGTGAATTGGCTGCACAGTATTTGTTGATGTACGAAATGTCATTACCCTATGGATTGGATTTGAATGACCAGATTAATATTGATAAATCGGGTATTCGCGTTATTGCAACCTTAGAGAGTATGAGCTCAAACAGTATGTTAGCTGTTGAAGATCGTATTAAGCAGTGGCTGGCTCTGAATATGAGTGAGTATGAAGTCGAGTTGGCGAGTCCTATACTGATGTTTTCGCATATAGGTAGTCGAAATATTATTCGTATGGTTATGGGTTCTGGTTTAGCCTTAATTTTAATTTCTTTTCTACTTATGATTGCTTTTAAATCTATTAAACTGGGCCTGATTAGCCTGATTCCTAACCTGGTACCTGCTGGTATAGCTTTTGGTATCTGGGGCTTGATTGACGGACAAATAGGGCTGGGATTGTCAGTAGTGACAGGTATGACTTTAGGTATAGTTGTTGATGATACAGTGCATTTTATTAGTAAATACAGGCACGCTCGGATTGAAAAGGCAATGAGTAGTCAGGATGCGGTGCGTTATGCTTTTGCAACAGTGGGAGTGGCTTTATGGATAACATCGGCTGTATTGGTAGGGGGGTTTATGATACTGAGTCTATCCCATTTTTTATTGAATTCCCAAATGGGCTTAATGACGGCGATAACCATAGCAGTTGCTCTAGTTCTGGATTTGTTATTTTTACCTCCTTTACTAATGTATATGGATAAAAAGTGAGAGCGTATTTTTGTTGGGTTGAGTTGGGTTTTCTATATTGATTGATCCCGTTTAGTAAAAGTTGCACTTTTATGATTAATATAAGAAAATATTAATACTATAATTAGGTAGAGGATGTGATATGAGAAATTTAATTCGTTTTATAATTCTGTTAATGCCAGCAATGGTCTTGGCGCAAGGTTTTTCTGGCGTTGACCCTCAGAAAATGCAAGCGATGATGGAAAAGGCGAAAGAAATGCAGCAATGTATGGGAAAGGTGGATCAAGTCAAGATACAAGCTTTTAAGCAGCGTGGAAAACAAATGTCTGCAAAAATTAAAGCCTTGTGTGCGGCTGGGAAGCGTGAAGAGGCAGTGACTGAGGCGTTGTCATATAGTAAAGAGCTAGCATCCGATTCTACTATGAGCGATGTAAAAAAATGTGGAAAAATAATGGAAGGATTCATGCCTGATTTATCATCGGTTGAGCCGACTAATGAGCAAGACAGTTCAACAGGCCATATTTGTGATAAATAAGGCAGAGCAGTTTCCAGTCTGTATAAACCGTCCTAAAGGTTGTTGCATATAATGTCCTTCTCCAAGGAAGAACGCTGATTGGGGGAAACAATGCAAGAATTTTAATATTACTCAAAATGATTATTAACCTATCGCGCAGAGGTTATTCTCGATTTTGACGTTTCATTAGGTTAACTGCACAAACGGTGTCATACTGACCAGCGTGAGGAATCTTGACTCTAAGCACAACTTGAGCAACAAGATTTCTCGGTAATTGCTCCTCGGTAACTGCTCCTGCGTTACCCTACTACATGCCGTCCATGGCACTATGCATTACCCTACCTTCTGCATCCCTGCAGTCGTCCCTCTAGTCGGAATGACAACGATTTAAAGTTTGACCTGTGCTTAGTTAATAGCCATGTTACTCAATATTTAACTCTTTAATCTTTCTGGTTAGAGTATTTCTTCCGTATCCCAGTAATAAAGCGGCCTCATTTCTTCTGCCAGAGGTATGTTGTAACGCAGATTTAATAAGGATGTTTTCAACCTCGGGAATTATGCTTTTAGCCACATCTGTCTGACCTATTAACAATTTATTTTTTATTGCCTTTTCCAGTAAAGTTTCCCATTTGTCATTGATTTCGGCTGAACTTTCTTTATCTACTTTACCTAGTTCAGGCGGGAGGTCTTCCAGATGAATTTCTCTTCCAGATGCCATGACAGTTAACCAGCGACAAATGTTTTCCAGCTGTCTGACGTTACCTGGCCAGGGCAGATCCCTCAAATAGGATTCTGTTTCAGGTTTTAGTATTTTTATTTCACTATTAAGTTCTATAGCGGCAAGATTGAGGAAATGTCGCATTAACAGCGGGATGTCCTGTTTTCGATCTCGTAGCGGAGGAATATGAATGCGAATGACATTTAAGCGGTGAAATAAATCTTCTCTAAACAGGCCTTTTTCGACTAAAGATTCCAGGTTCTGATGAGTTGCAGCAATTATACGTACATCAACTTTAACAGAAGTGTGAGCGCCAATGGGGTAAAACTCATTGTCAGATAGCACGCGTAACAATCTTGTTTGTAGTTCAGCTGGCATATCACCAATTTCATCTAAAAACAAAGTACCCCCGTTGGCCTGTTCAAAGCGTCCAGATCTTCGTGCGTGCGCGCCCGTGAAAGATCCTTTTTCATGACCAAAAAGTTCAGATTCCATAAGGTCTTTTGGAATTGCAGCCATGTTCAGGGCAATAAATGGCTTTTTGCTTCTTGGACTGTGTCGGTGTAAAGCTTTGGCTACCAGTTCTTTTCCTGTGCCAGATGCGCCATTAATTAAAACAGTAATATGAGAACGAGCTAAACGACCAATTGCACGAAATACTTCCTGCATAGCAGGCGCTTCACCAATTATTTCAGGTGCTTCTTCGGTGGATTCAGGTTCGCTGGTCTCAAGAGTATCTTGTTGCTTGCTTTGCAGGCAGGCTCTTTGTACAACCTCAACCACTTCATTAATATCGAAAGGCTTGGGTAAATATTCAAAAGCACCCCCATGAAAAGCTGAAACAGCGCTATCCAAATCGGAATGAGCCGTCATCACTATAACGGGTAGGTCAGGATGCTGGTGTTGTACTTTTTTTAATAATTCAAGTCCATCCATACCTGGCATTCTAATATCGGTAATGAGTGCATCAGGTATTTCATGATTTAACGCGTCTAATAAATTAACTGCGCTTGAAAAGCTACTAGTCTTAATTGATGCTTTCTGTAAAGCTTTTTCAAGCACCCAGCGGATGGATTTGTCATCATCAACTACCCAGACTAAATCAGGATTATTCATGGTTATTCTCCAGGGGTAAGTAGATTGAGAATATGGTATTTCCTGGCTCACTTTCGCATTCAATAAGTCCATTATGTTGATTGATGAGTGATTGTGCTATTGATAAGCCGAGCCCCGTACCTTCAGCCCGGCTGGAAATCATAGGGTAAAAAATCTGGTTCATCAGGCTGCTATCAATGCCTGGGCCATTGTCGATAATATCTATTTTAGCGGTTAACTTATATTGTTTACGCCCAATAGTCATATTGCGCTGAATACGGGTTTTAAGAGTAATTTTCCCTGTTTTTTGCATAGCCTGAACAGCATTTTGAACAATATTAAGTACAGCTTGAATGAGTTGGTTTTTATCGGCTTTTAATTGGGGAATGCTGGGATCATAGTCAAAACTAATAATGATTTCATTACTAACCTCTACGTTAACCAGTTGTCTAACGCGCTCAAGAACTTCGTGAATATTTAAAGTATCTTTTTTTGATGGTTTGTTAGGCCCGAGCATTTTGTCCATCAAAGACTTTAAACGGTCAGATTCCTGAATTATTATTTGGGTATATTCTTTTAATTCAGGATCTTGTAATTCTAAATCAAGTAATTGAGCTGCGCCTCTTATTCCTCCAAGAGGATTTTTAATTTCATGAGCTAAACCTTTTGCCAACATCCGGCTGACATTCTGTTGGGCAATGAGTTGTTGCTCTTTGCTAATGCGTAACTGTCTATCGACTTGTTGCAGTTCGACCAGGATTTCGTTGAGTTGTCCGTTTTCTATGAGTGGTGTGGCGCTAAAGTTAATGGTGGTTACTTGATTAAGCTGAGTCAGGTTCAGTTCTCTATCAACTAAGGGTTCATTCATCGTTAAGCATTGTTGCAAGTCATTTAATAAAGCTGAGTCAGATGATTTAAATAGTTTGTTTGCACTAAGTCCTAGTAAATGTTTCGCACTGTCAGCCAGTAAAATTTCACCTGCGGTATTTATATAGGTCAGTATTAGTTGGCGATTAAATAATAAAATCGCTCCATTGAGATGAGCAAGTATCTTTTGATGCACGATGACAGGTTGATGGGTTGGATTAATTTCTTATGAAGCAAATTTCATACCAGTTGAATGCATATGATTAGCAAGGCTGGTCAGTGGCTTATTTGTAATGTATGTGCCTGAAGTTGCTGTAACTTGGCGATGTATGAGTAGACAGTATAAGGAGTTATGGCTGCTTTATAAACAAAAAACGCCCCAGAAAGGGGCGTTTTTTGTTGCTTGTGCTACAAAGCAGCTCTGATTCGAGCTTACAGGCTGTAGTACATATCAAATTCTACAGGATGTGTGCTCATGCGCAGACGTTGAACTTCTTCGTGTTTTAGTTCAATGTAACCATCAATTGCGTCATCAGTGAATACTCCTCCGCGAGTTAAGAATTCACGGTCTTCATCTAATTCTTTCAATGCTTCATCGAATGAGAAGGCCACTTGTGGAATTTCTTTTTCTTCTTCTGGTGGAAGATCGTATAAATCTTTATCCATTGCATCACCAGGATGGATTTTGTTTTGTATGCCATCCAGGCCAGCCATTAACATCGCAGCAAAACATAAATATGGATTTGCAGTAGAGTCGCCGAAACGAAGCTCGATGCGGCGACCTTTTGGATTATTTACAAAAGGAATACGAATAGATGCTGAACGGTTACGGGCAGAATAAGCAAGCATAACCGGTGCTTCAAAACCAGGAACCAGACGTTTGTAACTGTTGGTTGATGCGTTAGCAAATGCATTAAGTGCTTTAGCGTGTTTGATAATACCGCCAATGTAGAACAGCGCAGTTTCGGATAAGCCACCATACAAGTCACCTGAGAACAGGTTTTGGCCATCTTTAAATATAGATTGGTGAACGTGCATACCGTTGCCGTTGTCACCTACTAAGGGTTTAGGCATGAATGTTGCTGTTTTACCGTATGCGTGAGCAATGTTAGCTACAACATATTTCAGTTCCAGAACTTCATCGGCTTTAGAAACAAGGGTATTGAATTTAGAACCAATTTCACATTGTCCTGCCGTTGCTACTTCATGGTGGTGTACCTCTGTAGTTTGTCCCATTTCTTCAAGAACCAGGCACATGGCAGAGCGCATGTCTTGTAAGGAGTCAACAGGCGGGACGGGGAAGTAGCCGCCTTTTACACCTGGACGGTGACCAATATTACCGTCCTCATAGATTTTTTCAGAGTTCCAGCCTGCTTCTTCTGAGTCAATTTTATAGCCACAGCTGCCCATATCTGTATTCCAGCGGACATCATCGAATATGAAGAATTCATTTTCAGGACCAAAAAAAGCAGCGTCAGCAATACCCGTTGATTGCATGTAAGCTTCAGCGCGTCTAGCAATTGAGCGAGGGTCGCGTTCATAACCTTGCATGTCTTTAGGTTCTATAATGTCGCAACGTAAGATCAACGTGGTGTCGTCAAAAAATGGGTCTAAAACAGCAGTTGAAGGATCTGGCATTAAGATCATGTCAGATTCATTAATGCCTTTCCAGCCTGCGACTGAAGAGCCGTCAAACATATTGCCTTCTTCGAAGGTATCTTCATCTATAGAGTGAGCAGGGAAGGTTACGTGTTGCTCTTTGCCGCGGGTATCACAAAAACGAAAATCAACAAATTTGACATCGTTTTCCTGAATCATTTTAAGAACGTTATCTACTGACATTTAACTTGTCTCCGATGGGTTGTTTTTATAGTTTGTATAGTTTTAAAAAAAACTTCTATAACCATACCATTTTTTCCGTAACTAAGGCTAATAAAAAAACGGGGCATTAAGCCCCGTTTTAATTTTTATTACTTAATTCTACCTGGTTGCAATTGAATGGATGCTATACAAAAGTATCTTCGTAGTGTGCGTTGTACGCACCATTTCGGCAATAGAAAGACAAAAAATAATTTGGGTGCGTGTAACGCAGCCTACATTTATAATCTGACAAAGTAGAATTAAGGGGAAACATTTAGAAAGTTGTTGATAAAGTAGCGACAGCGCGACCGTCTTGTATATTACTGTCACTAGACTGGTCTGTTTCTGTGTATGCTACTTCAGCATTAAAAGCACCGAAATCTCTTGCTATACCCGCCTTCCAGTCCCAATAATCATCGCCTAGGTTGGCGGTGTCTTTTTGGTTGTAGTAGCCTGCGTGACCAAGAAGTATAATGCTGCCAAGTGATTCAGGGAGAGTGTAGTCAACTGACATATCGGTATATTCACCCGCTCTTGGGGTGTCAATTTTTAAACCGTAATAATAATATGCGCTTACATTTAGGTTTTCAACTGGTGATATTGAGCTACCAAAATATAATTCTGTGAAATTCGCGTCTGATGCTGATGTGTATTCATAATGAAGAATACCCATATCATAGGTTAATGCAAAAGGAAGTGCGCCGCCAAAATTTGTTTCTCTAGAGAATCCAGCGTATAAATCCAACTCCATACTAGACTGGTTTTTAAATTCGTAGCTAGAAGCCCATACACCGATATAAGCACCAGATTCGTGAGCAATATCAAAAGAACCTTGGATTGCCGGTTCATTATTAGTTTGTGACACGCCACGCCAGATGTAGTCAGTAGTTAAAGCAACACTGGCACTGGTAGTGAAGCCGTCTGGTAACATGGCTGAAGATGAGTTACCACCTAAAGACCTGGAGATCGTCGCTACAATCCGGCCATCGTTTCGGCTTTGGCTGCCTCCATAAATACCCCCAGCAGCAGAAACAGGGTCACCAGCATTATCGGTGTCAAAGTAAGCCACTTCAAAGTTAAAGCCGCCTATGTCCTTTGCTACTCCGATTTTCCAATCCCAATAATCATCACCCCAAACACTAGTGTCTTTTTGGTTGTAATAACCCGCATGGGCTAAGATGGTAATTCCACCCAGCTCATCAGGAAGTGTATAGTCGGCAGAAATATCAGTGTATTCACCTGGGCGGGTATGGTCTATTTTTAAGCCGTAATAGTAATAAGTGCTAAAGTTAAAATTCTCTATCGGTGAGATTGATCCACCAAAATATAATTCAGTAAAGCCTAGGTCTGGTGATGCAGTGTATTCATAGCGTAATACCCCGGCATCATATCCAAAAGCAAAAGGAAGTACGCCACCAAAATCAGTTTCGTTTGCAAAGCCGCCATATATATCCAGCTCCATGCTTGTATTTTGGTCGCCAAATTCGACATTAGATCCCCATACACCCACATATGCACCCGATTCATGCGCCAAATCAAATGAGCCTTGAATAGCGGGATCATTATTAGTCTGTGATACACCCCGCCACATGTAATCAGTAGTTAGTGCGGCACTCGCAGAGGGTGTAAATCCGTAAAATGAATTATCTTCATCAGTAGCAAATGAGACTGAACTTGTTGCAAGTAGTGCAATTGCAACAGAGAGGTTGGTTTTTTTCATGATGATTCCTTGTTATTTAGTTGTCTTTTTATCAAGCAATAAAAATGCCAAAAAATATATCGTTATATATCATTAGTTTAAGTATTTTATCTAGAATCGAGAGTGTTATAACGCTCTGTGTTGGTGCGACAGAAAATGTTGCAATTACGCAACAGAAAATTCCTTTTATTATAAGCTAATGATTGTTAAGGTGTTTTTGTTATTTGTTTATCCCGCTAGTTTTTGTTTTTAAAATAAGAGTTGTAAAAAATATAGGAGTGTAATAATAAAGGCTATAAAACAAATGGTTACACAGTTAACGCTCTTTTTTGGTGCGATCTTGAGGGTTTTTGCACCAATTTAGGTGTATTTGTGAGGCCAAATTCTTAAGTTACTGATTAAAGCTGAGTTAAACCTAGAAAAATCAGTTGACCGCTAGGTTTGTACGTAACTTGTTGTATATTAATTGTATGCAAAGCTTTTACCTGTCACCCGTTTGGTGAGATGAAACCGCTTCACGATTTTGTGAAGAATTCTGAACGAAAAATTCTGTAGAATAGCGCTTGATAAGGACTATGGCCATTATCTACGCACTATTTTTTGTCTTTTTCGCCCAGATTTTCCACAAAATTCGTGCTCAACTGATTTTTCTAGGTTAAAAGGTTGGCATGCTAAATGCATTTGTTATTTAACAAATTATGTTTAATCGCTATTGCAAAGAGGGTGCTTATGAAATTAATAACCGCTGTTGTTAAACCTTTCAAATTAGATGATGTGCGTGAAGCACTTTCTGATATTGGGGTTTCTGGAATTACAGTCACTGAAGTTAAAGGGTTTGGTCGTCAAAAAGGACATACAGAGCTCTATAGAGGAGCCGAATATGTGGTTGATTTTCTGCCAAAAGCAAAAATAGAAGTTGCAGTGGGTGACGACTTAGCTGAGCAAGCTGTTGAGGCAATTACCAAAGCAGCTAATACAGGTAAAATAGGGGATGGTAAAATCTTCGTTTCTAATTTAGAACAAGTTGTCCGTATTCGTACCGGTGAAACTGGCGAAGAAGCTTTATAAATAATAACTAAAAAAGAGGTGACAAATGGAAGCTTTAAATAAATTAGCTGAGTTGAGCTATGCGCTCGATACGTTCTACTTTTTAATGAGTGGGGCATTGGTAATGTGGATGGCCGCAGGTTTTGCCATGCTAGAAGCAGGTTTGGTACGTGCTAAAAATACCACAGAAATTCTAACTAAAAATATTGCTTTATTTGCAATTGCCTGCATCATGTATATGTTGTGTGGTTATAACATTATGTATCCAGGAGAAGCGGTTAACAGTGTGTGGCCAGGTATTAGCTTTTTATTAGGCGAAGATAATTCAGTAGAAGCAGTATTGGGTAGTAAAGGTGAGACATATTATTCCAAAATGTCTGATTTCTTTTTTCAGGTTGTATTTGTTGCAACAGCAATGTCTATAGTGTCAGGTGCGGTTGCTGAACGGATGAAATTGTGGGCATTTTTGGTTTTCGCAGTGGTTATGACTGGTTTTATTTATCCTTTGCAAGGCTACTGGAAATGGGGTGGTGGTTTTCTTGATGAACTGGGTTTTCTGGATTTTGCAGGATCCGGTGTTGTGCATTTATGTGGTGCTACTGCTGCTGTAGCAGGTGTCATGTTGCTAGGCGCCCGTAAAGGTAAATATGGAGAGAATGGTGAAATACATCCTATTCCAGGTTGTAATATGCCATTAGCTACTTTGGGAACATTTATTTTATGGCTGGGCTGGTTTGGATTTAATGGAGGTTCAGAATTAAAACTTTCTGATGTGGGTGAAGCAAATGCTGTTGCTATGGTATTTGTAAATACCAATGCCGCTGCTGCAGGAGGTGTTGTTGCTGCGTTACTTACGGCACAAATGATGTTTGGTAAAGCGGATCTGTCTATGACTTTAAACGGTGCTTTGGCTGGGTTGGTTGCCATTACAGCTGAGCCCTTGACACCGACTCCTCTGGTAGCGACATTAATTGGGGCTGTTGGGGGGGGGCTGGTTGTGCTTTCAATTGTAACTATTGATAAGTTAAAGCTTGATGATCCAGTGGGTGCAACTTCGGTGCATGGTGTGGTTGGGATATGGGGATTGTTAGCTGTATGCATTTCAAATCCTGATGCAACACTTAAAGCTCAGTTGATTGGTATTGTGAGTATTGCTGGTTTTGTGTTTATTGCGAGTTTTATTACTTGGTATCTCATAAAATTGATAATGGGTGTTCGAGTGAGTGAAGAAGATGAATATCAAGGGGTTGATTATTCAGAGTGTGGTATGGAGGCCTATCCAGAATTTACCGATTCTAGTAAAGGGTAAGTTTTGTAAATATTTTTTAACAAGGTTTTTATAAAAAGCGGGTGCATTGGCATCCGCTTTTTTTTTGTACAAAAAAAGATGTTTTTTTGTACAGTATTGTACTAATTTAACATTTGTTAATTGTATGTTTGGGCATAATTCTCTATGATTGCGTTACGACCTCATTGAGGTTCGGTTTTATAACAGGCAACCAGGAATAATATGAAATTAATAACAGCAATAATAAAACCATTCAAACTGGATGATGTTAGGGAAGCTCTATCTGAAATTGGTGTTGCAGGGGTAACGGTAACAGAAGTTAAGGGGTTTGGTCGGCAAAAAGGGCATACTGAGTTATATCGAGGTGCTGAATATGTTGTGGATTTTTTACCTAAAGTTAAACTGGAAATTGCTGTGGATGAAGGCATTGTTGATCAAGCGGTTGAAACAATAGTAAACGCAGCAAATACCGGAAAAATTGGTGATGGAAAAATATTTGTAACCAGTCTAGAGCAGATAATACGTATTAGAACGGGAGAAACAGGGGCTGATGCTATTTAGAGAGTAACATTGTCGAATGTTCCTTTTGCAGGATTAATTGATTGTTGGTCGGCTGGACAAAGCGAAATGTGATCCACATGAGGCACTAAATACATACTCTTTTTTATACAACTTAGATTTTACATGTTAGATCATTAGACAAATGAATTTTAAAAATAATTATAAATTACTATTAGGCTTACTGTTGTTGCCTGGCATTGCAAGTGCAGCTGAGATAAATCAGGCAAACACAGCGTGGATATTAACATCAACAGCGTTAGTTTTATTTATGACGTTACCAGGCTTATCTTTGTTTTATGCAGGATTGGTTAGAAGTAAAAACGCATTATCAGTATTGATGCAGTGTTTTGCCATAACTTGTATTGTTTCTATTTTATGGCTGGCGGGTGTATACAGTTTCATTTTTACAGATGGTGGTGAATTACAGAAATTCATCGGTGGAGCATCTAAAGTTTTTATGCCTGACTTGGGCACAGACAGTTTAACAGGCGATATACCAGAGACTGTATTCTTTATGTTTCAGATGACATTTGCCATTATTACTCCGGCTTTGATTGTGGGTGGTTTTGCGGAAAGAATGAAGTTTTCGGCAATGCTCTGGTTTAGTGCATTATGGTTGGTTATTGTTTACATGCCTGTATGTCACTGGGTCTGGGGAAGTGGTTGGCTGGCAGATCTGGGGGTTATGGATTTTGCCGGAGGAATTGTTATTCATATTAATGCGGGTGTCGCAGCTCTAGTGACAGCGTTAGTATTAGGTAACAGAAAAGGGTTTCCAACTACGCCTATGCCTCCGCATAATATGACTATGGTAGTCACTGGTGCAGGCATGTTATGGGTAGGGTGGTTTGGGTTTAATGCGGGTAGTGCATTAACAGCAGATGGTTCGGCTGGAATGGCTATGCTAGTAACACATATTGGTGCAGCGGCAGGTTCATTAACCTGGATGTTTATCGAATGGGTAAAATTTGGCAAGCCGAGTGTATTGGGTATAGTTACTGGGATGGTGGCAGGTTTAGGTACGATTACACCGGCTTCCGGTTTTGTTGGGCCGGCAGGTGCCTTAGTCATTGGTGTGGCGGCAGGCACAGTTTGTTTTTTCGCTACTCAGTATATTAAGCGTATTCTAAAAATTGATGATTCACTGGATGTATTCCCTGTGCATGGTGTCGGTGGTATTACCGGTTCATTGTTAACAGGTGTTTTTGCTGCCAGCAGTTTAGGTGGGTTAGGCTTGCCTGATGGTGTCTCTATAATTGATCAAGTAGGTGTTCAGGCTTTGGCGATTGTGGTTACTATTGTCTGGAGTGCTGGTTTCAGTTATCTTATTTTAAAAATAATTGATAAATGTATAGGGTTACGCGTATCTGCTGATGAAGAGGTTGAAGGCTTGGATATTGTGTTGCATGAAGAAACGGGATATCACAACCTTTAGGGAGATTGGGTGATTATTTGTCCCCCCCCCCCATTTTTTTTTAGCTTCAACTACCATAAATCTAGAAAATCAGTTGGTTCACGGTTTCTATTATTCCGTGCCTGACTGATGATCTTTCTAGGATAAATGAATGCTGCTCTAAGCCCTCCCTTCTGAAGAGTCTTAGAACATTTTCATTCATTTATCCAAAGTGGTTGGAGAGAGCAAGTTCTGTTTTTACATGGATGAGCCGCACTTTCCTTCGCCGCATTTTCCTTCCATGTTTTTATCTGATTTTTTCATTTTTTTAGGCATAGGTTTGTTTCCAGCACATTGTCCTTCTGCTGTTTTTTCTTCAGAACCTTTCATCATCTTATTGCCGCATTTTCCTTCGCCGCATGAACCATCTTTCATTTTCATAGTGCTATCTTTTTCAGAATCTGTTTTTGCTGTTTGCATATAGCCAGCAGATAGTTCGGTTACTGCAAAGGGGTTGGCATCTATGTCTGTAATAGGTTCAGCTTGTATTGCAGTTGAAGTTAAGCCTGATACCAGTGTACTGCCCACAGCAATAGCTAAAGGTGTTTTGATTGATTTTTTCATGCTTTTTCCTTAGTGTAGTGATAACAAGTAAATTAAATTTCTTAGCTTAATCAAAAGAAGCACTTAAGCTTGCAGAATATTATAATATATTGTTAGGCCGAGGCTGTAACTAAAAGTATCAATATACTTTTATAAAGAATGTGCTACGTATGATATAAAGACTGGGGAAATAAAGAGGGGGGGGCTTGAGCGTTTAAAGGCCTTTCATCAAGAAATGATAAAAGGCCTTAACAACTTAGTTTTCAGTTGAATAGTCGTTTTTATATCTTTTAACTTCGTGTAATGCTGCAGCATTACTTTCTAAGGTTGTACTTGCACCTTTCAATTCTAAATGCTTAGTTTCATCAGCTTTTAACATTAAAACTAAAGTGATAGATAGAGCAGCGCAAATACCTAAGATTACATAAAAATTACTTTTTTCTTGTTCAGCCATTGTTAAATCCTCAAATAGTGTTGATTTATATTATTTTTAAATCCCCCTTTCCTCAAAGGGAGGGTGGCAACTTAAGTATCTTAAGCTGCTTGTCGAGCGAATTATTATTTTTCCGACGGTGTATTTTAAACATAACTACTGGGTTTGTGCAAAGTTATTATGAATTATTTTTTTTGACAGTTTTTCTTAGTATATTAGTTATACTTTAAATGATGAGTTATCCTTTGTTTTTAATAAGGTAAATTAGTAAGTATTTAACTAGCGAGGAAAGGAGTAGCAAGTGTTTGAAATTGCCGAGTTAGGGCATACTGTCAAAAAATCTGTTTATAATAGTCAAATACCTGAACTCAGAACAGAATTATTACTTATTCAGGAAAAACTTAAGCATAGTGATTTCTCTGTTATCATTTTAATCTCGGGTGTTGATGGCGGTGGAAAAGGCGATGTTATTAATTTGCTGAACGAGTGGATGGACCCTCGTTTTATTAGAACCGTAGCATTTGGTAAGCCTTCAGATGAGGAAAATGAACGCCCCAAGTTTTGGCGTTATTGGCGGACATTACCCGCCAAGGGCTTAGTAGGAGTTTATGTAGGCTCGTGGTATAGCGATCCAATTTCACAGCGAGTCTATGGTGATATAGACGTCAATCGATTACATCTAGATTTAATGCATATTCGTCAATTAGAACAAGAGCTTATTGATGATGGAACGTTGATAATTAAATGCTGGTTACACTTAAAAAAAAGTGCACAAAAGAAACGTTTGCAATTGCTGGAAAAAAACTCGGAAACCCGGTGGAAAGTAACTGATCGCGATAAAAAACATTTGTCGATGTATGATGATTTTGTAAAAGTTGCCGAGAATGTATTAACAGAGACAAGTACGGGAGATTCGCCTTGGTTAATTGTCGATGGCTCTGATCTTCGCTATAGCAGTTTAACCGTAGGCAAGCATATTTTAAGTCGTATCGAACAACATATGCAGCTCAGGGAAATAGCAAAACAGCAGAAAACTAAAGTATCGATTAGCCAAATATCTAACTTGTTACAACAGAATTTGCTGGATTCTCTGGATTTGTCATTGCAGTTGGAGAAAAAAACCTATAACAATTTGTTGTCTAAATATCAGGGCAAACTAAATAAACTGGTTCGGCAAGCACATGAAATGCAAAGGTCTAGTATTTTAGTTTTTGAAGGCTGGGATGCCGGAGGGAAGGGAGGGGCTATCAGGCGATTAACCCATGCAATAGATGCCAGAAATTATCAAGTTATTTCTGTTGCGGCACCTACGGATGAGGAAAGGCTACATCATTATTTGTGGCGCTTTTGGCGGCATATTCCCAGAGCAGGGCAGGTTACAATATATGATAGGAGTTGGTATGGTAGAGTGCTGGTTGAGCGGGTTGAAGGATTTGCTAGTGAAAATCAATGGAAACATGCCTACTCTGAAATTGTAAATTTTGAAGAAGCCTTGTCTGATCACGGTATGGTAATGCTAAAGTTTTGGTTGCATATAGATAAAGATGAGCAATTAAGACGTTTCAAAGAACGTGAAAAAATAAGTTATAAAAAACATAAAATTACTGATGAAGATTATCGTAATCGTGAAAAGTGGAATGAATATAATATCGCTGTAAATGAGATGGTGACTCGAACGAGTACGCAAAAAAACCCATGGATTATGGTTGAAGGTAATGATAAAAAATATGCACGTGTAAAGATAATACGGGCATATTGTGAGCGATTGGAAAAATGCCTGGATGAAAAGAATTAACCTAGAAAAATCAGTTGACCGCTGAAAATTTACCAAATCGATTGAATGATATGGGTAGTCAAGATTACTGCGACTACCCCGTTTGGTGAGAGTAAGCCGCTCCATGATTTTGTGAAGAAATCTGGACGAAAAATCCTGCAGAATCACTCTTGATAAGGACTATGGCCATTGCCTACATGGAAGTAGGTCAAGGGCGAAAGCAGGACGCGGAAGCTTTATCTGCGAGTGATTGTTTGTCTTTTTCGCCCAGATTTTTCACAAACTTCATGTCCAACCGATTTTTCTAGGATTAAAGGCATCAATATTTATCGCCACAAAACTGATTGCATAAATTTGTATTGATAGAATTGAGTGGTATTATGTTAAAAAAATTAATAATCATCATTTGTCTGGTGTTACTTCAATCGGGCGCTGCTTATGCCCATGTTGGATCTCATGGCGATGATGAATGTACTGTTAAAGTGGGGAAAATTGAACTGAGATTGAATGGGTATCAATTTAAGGGATCGAACCCGGATAGACATTATTGTCGCCATTATCCCCATTTAGGACAGACTATTATCAGGATTGATTCTGTAACTGCTGACTTGAAGAATATGGCGGTAGAATTGCAATTATTAAAACGAAAATCCTGGTTGGGCCTGATATTAAACGAAGATGATGCCTATTCTGTGATTAAACATTTGCCTATACAGTACTTTTCCAAACAGGTGGTTTCTATAGCAAGTGACATCCAACAGCGAGATATTTATGCAATTAAATTGAGGGTGCATACCGATGATGGTGCGATAATAGAACAACAGTTTATGTTTTTTGTGGGCGTTCCGTTTGCTCAGGTTTTGGTGGCCATTTCGATTTTGTTGTTATTGATAATCAGTTTTATTTTTTTGAAAGAATTAAGAAAAGCTTAAGGGGGATGAATATTTATTGCTAGTTGCCTTATGTCATCGGTTTAAATAATTCGTTTAAGTCATCCGATGTGAGCATTGATGACGATTCTTTTTTACCACTCTCATAAATGCTGTTTGCCAGGGCGCGTTTCTTTTCCTGCATTGCCAGAATCTTTTCTTCTACAGTGTTTTCAGTTATTAATTTGTAAACAAAGACCGGCTTGTCTTGTCCGATACGATGAGCTCTATCAGCGGCTTGAGTCTCTACGGCAGGGTTCCACCAGGGGTCATAAATAATAACGGTGTCGGCTTCAGTTAAATTTAAACCGACCCCTCCAGCTTTTAAACTGATCAGAAATACATCTGCAGCACCACTTTTAAAGCGTTCTATGGCTGCATCCCGTTTTTTGGTTTGTCCGGTTAATTTACTGTATTCAATATTGCGCGATTTCAGTTCTTTTTCTATCAGTGCAATCATTCTGGTAAATTGGGAAAAAACCAGAATGCGTCGTCCTTCTTCTAATTGTTCTGGGAGCATTTCCATCAGCAAATCAAGTTTTGCTGACTCGTGAACATGCTTTGCTTTTTCTAAAGATAAAGTGCGTGGGTCACAACAGGTTTGACGCAGTTTTAACAGGGCATCCAGAATGGTGATATGACTACGAGCCAGGCCTTTATCCGCAATGGCATCTCGTACTTTTTTCTCCATAGTGATACGGATGCTTTCATAAAGTACGGCTTGTTTATCGTACAAAGGAACGGAGCGGATGATTTCTGTTTTAGCCGGTAATTCTGTGGCGACTTGTTGTTTGGTTCGGCGTAACATGAAGGGTTGTAGCCGTCTGGATAAGCGCTCTCTTTGCTGTTGATCACCATGTACTTCGATAGGTGTGCGATATGTTTTTTTAAAGAATGTGCTGTTGCCCAGAAAACCAGGCATAAGGAAGTCAAATTGAGCCCATAGCTCACCCAGATGATTTTCCATTGGAGTACCTGTTAGGCATAAGCGATGACGAGTTTTTATTTCCCTGACAAGTAAAGCAGCCTGAGAGCGTGGATTTTTAATAACCTGGGCTTCATCCAGAACTAAATAGTGATACTCTTCAGATATAAGTGTGTCTTTATCCCGGGGTAATAGTGGATACGTGGTCAGAATTAAATCATAGTCTTTGATTTTATCGAAGTGTTGTCTGCGTTCTGTACCCTGTAGAGTCAGTATTTTTAAATCAGGGGTGAAGCGTTCAGCCTCTCTACGCCAATTTCCCATTAAACTGGTGGGAGCAATAATTAAACAAGGACGAGTCATTCGTCCTGATTTTTTTTCTACTAATAAATGACATAGGGTTTGTACGGTTTTTCCTAAACCCATATCATCGGCCAGGATACCTGCGAAATTGTATTCACGTAAAAACTGTAGCCAATTTAACCCTTGTTGTTGATAGTCCCTTAATGAGGCATTAAGGCCGTCTGGAACGGGTATATTTGTTATGCCTTTAAAGTTTCTAAGTTTTTTACCGGTTTCAATTAATGCTTTGCCCCCATTGAGACTAAAGATGCCATAACTATGCGCATCAAGATCAGCAATAGCTGCTGCATTAAAGCGAGAAAACATCAGGGCGCCATTGTCAGCCAGTGTAGCGCTGTCAAATAGCTCATACACTATCTCAAGAAAAGGTTTGAGCTGGCTAGAAGGCATGTTGATGTATGTATGATCTTCTATGGGTATGCTAAGGTTTTCTGGAAGATCATCGAGTGAATACTCTTCTAATACCGGCATAATCAGAGGTAATAATGGCATGGACTGACCATTAATTTTGATCTGAAAATTCATTTCAAACCAGTCATTAGAGCTTTCTTCAATGTTAGCATGCCAGTCTTCAGCTTGTTGAAAATTTAGCTTAAAGTTGTCATCAGTATCGACTATCCATCCTTGTTGTTCTAGTTGAGGTAGGGAATCTTGAATAAACTTGGACCAACGACTGGCGCTATCCATTATTGAATTAACAGCAGGACTTGCAAAAATCAATTCTTTTTTATCATCTAAGTCGATAGGAGCAAAGCCAAGTTTCACAAGTTGTTTGACAGCTACAATTTCCACATCAAAGTCTCTTTGCACACGAAAAACCCCCTGATTTGTTTTTACATGGCTGAATGGGTCAGGGGAATAAGCTGAAATCGTAATATCAGCATAGACAAAATTTAGTTGAATAAAATGACTGTATTGATCGGGAGTTAACTGTGCGCCAAATAATGTAATTTTAGGCGTAGGGGTGATATCTGCAAGTTCTGTAACTTCAATTTTTTTAGGTGCAGGGATAGGGATGGAAGGATAATCAATCGTTAACAGTTGGCTAAATTCATCGGCATATTTTTTAGGGACTAAGGGGGCTGAAAGTATTTTTTTAAATTGATTGGAGGTGATATTTAATGGCTTGAATGCACCCAGTGTATTTAGTCGATCATCAAGGTATGAAGGTGGGTCTGTTAAAATTAATAAAGCCTCAGGTTCAATTTTCCAGTCAAGTTTATAATCGTTATTTTTTTGTTTTTGCCATCTGAACTCTAATTCGCGATCATCTGATTTTTGTAGTGGTGCCGATTGATGTGTTTGCCAAAATAAACGGCCTGATTGTAATAATTTGGATAAGGCGATAAAGCCAGCGCTTCCAGCAAGTTCGGGTTCTCCATGATAAGTCACTTCCAGGCTATATAAGAGGCGGGCAATTTCATTATCAATTGCTTGAATATAGTTTGCATAACTATAACTGTAGCGCAGATTGTTTAATGTGGTTTTTCGACCTTTATTGAGCCCACCTTTTTTATTGTGTTTAGTAATCACAAAATCCAGGGTAAAAACATGCCTGGTTTTACTGGGCTTCAATAGATAGGCTATAAACTCTTGTTGGTTATTGATTGACTCAGGGATATCATTAAAATCATTTAACCAGTCTAAACATGTCGGTGTATTGGTTTTAGATTGAGGCGCCAAAAGCATATATTGCAAACATGCCGCTGCTATATGCTTGCAATTAAATTCCATGGGGCAGGTGCAATCACCATCAATAATGACAGTATTATAATCATCCTTCCAGTCGACTCTTATCTGCTGATCATAGTAATTTTGTCCACTACCCATGATCGAAGAATGAAGAATGACGTATAATTCTTCTTCTTTTTTTACGGCTAGTTTAAGGATACGTTCCTGTTCAAAATATTGTCTGCCACGGGCAAAGTAGGTATCGCCACAAGCGTGACGAATATCTGAGTTAAGAATCCTTTTTTTGTTAATCATTGATGGAAAGTGTTGAGTTTTAACGGGACTTAGTTTGTGTTCGAGAAGATATTACACAATTATATTGGTTTTTCGGATGAATATCCTTAGAGATTACTCATTCCATGCGAAGCATTGGAACGAAAATAGCCGGTTTTTTAAGTAGCAACTTAGGTAACTTTATTTCGTCAGACCACCTTAAACTATAATGCACCACCACAACTACTACCTTGCCCGGCTGTACAACCATAGCAATGTTGCAGAGTTTTTATTGACTGGCCAGCAAGAGATTGTCGGGTCATCTCAGTTAAATGTGTTTTGTGTTTATTGCTACCTAATGGCAGTGCTAACATTTGATTGAAGTCACAATCATAGACATAACCTTGCCAATCAATACTCAGGGTGTTTTTACACATCACCTGATTTAGATTTTGTTGCTGGAAATTGTCTTGTAATAACTGCAGATAATTATTAAATTCACCCTTGCTGATTAATACGCTGCCAAATCGTTGAATCGGCAAATTTGTCAGGGCAAATAATTGATTAAAGACGATACCAAACTGATCTTTTAAATGTTGTTTATAGGAAAGTTCCAGTGCTTTTTGTTCCGGTGGCAAAGTGGCACCCTGAGGATTAAAGACCAGATTGAGTACTAGTTCTGTATCTGCAGTGCCATACCCCAAGTTATTTAATTGCTGCAATGCAGTAATGCTGGCGTTAAATGTACCTTTGCCTCGTTGTTTATCAACATTATCTTCCATATAGCAAGGCAAGGATGCCACAATTTCAACCTGATTTTCTGCTAGAAACTCTGCTAGATCTTGATAACCGGGTTCAAGTAAGATGGTTAGGTTACAACGGTCTATGACTTTAATTCCTTTGTTCCGTGCAGCACATACCAGATATTTGAAATGAGGATTCATTTCCGGCGCACCACCGGTTAAATCAAGCGTCTGAATTTTATGTGTATCAATAAAACTCAGAATTTGATCAATAGTTTTTTTATCCATCAACTCTTTACGGTTAGGGCCCGCATTAACATGACAGTGGGTACAACTTAAGTTACATAAATAACCCAGGTTGACCTGTAAAACTTCCAGATTATTTCGTTTTATGGCCGGAAAGTCAGTTTTTTCCAGATAGGGTAAAGTATCGTGCATGATTGTCTAATGGGCGCTGAAGTATATGTCACCATAATAGGCAACTGCATTGCCTTGGGCGTTGTCTGTATCTGTCATTAAGGCGACTGCATCAATAGTGTGAATACCTTCTCCAAAATGTTGTTTCAAGTCTTGCATGATATTACGTTTTTCCTGATACCAGGTGTGTGTTTTATCTTCTGAGGAGCGTACAGCAATCATCATAGCATTTTTACCTGTAAAAGCATTAGGCCAGCTGCTACCTTTGACGGTGTTGCTAGCCCAAACATAATTAATTGCTTTGGTTTTCCAGAAAGCCCAACCTCCATTAATAACAACATAAACTCTAGCGCTATAGTCATCTCCAGATTTGCTTTGTTCATTATTTTTTTCTAAACGGTTGTCAATTCGCCATCGCCAGTTTAAAAAAGGTGTTTTACGTAAATCAATCTGTTGTTCTTTAAATAAACCTGAAGCAGTAGAGTGACTTTCTGCTTTTAAAACCTGGGTATTATTGAGCTGGATTATTTGATAATCGGTTTTTCCTGAAAATGTTTTATTTTTCCATTGATCTAAATTACCTGAAGAAAAATGACCAATTTGAATATCCGCAGCATTAACGGCAAATGCAATAATTGATAAAAAGGTTAAAGTTAAAGAAAATAGTTTCATTGTGTGATTTTATGATATTTTAGTGTATCTATTTAGAATGACTATTAACCTATCGCAGGTTACTCTCGATTTTGACGTTTGTAAGTTAACTTCACAAACCGTGTTATTCCGACCAAAGGGAGAAATCTTGAGTCTAAGCACAACTTGAGCAACAAGATTTCTCGACAAATTGCTCCTGCATTGCCCTACCTCCTGTGTCCATACAAGTCGTCCCGCTGGTCGAAATGACAATAAAATCAAGTGCTCCAGCAATAATACGCTGAATAGTAATATATCAGTTATCTATTATGACGAAAGTGAGTCGATTAAAAGCGTAAAACCTTACTTAGGGAAATTATAAATGTAGGGTGCGTTGCACGCACCGAAGATACTTTTGTATAGTATCCATTCAAATGTGGCAATGTAGAATTAGAGTCTATCATTCAGTATAAAGAGAAGTGTAACGTTATGTTTTATTGCGATTTTTATTTTCGTCAAAAAAAACAAAAGATAGCACTAGATATTTTT
>JAKIUK010000078.1 GCA_021647585.1 Methylococcaceae bacterium | reverse complement strand
AATTGCCACGTACATGGGAACATGATTTATACCAAGTACCAGCAACAACATCAGGTAAAGATATTAAATTTGTTTACACAAAACTGGAGGCTGCACAGCTTGAAAAAGAGCTGCAACTTAATTCAGGTCTATGGAAACAATTTGGTATGCACTTCGGCCAACAGATACGTGAGTCAAAAAGACCACTTTGCAAAATGACTGATTGGCACTTAGCACTGGCTTTAGCAGCAGGACAGGTATCTGGCACAGTTAAGTCTAAAGATGGTCGTATTTTTGTCATCAAAGGTGATACCTACAAGGATAAAACCAGCGAGGTCAAAACCACGGTCGACGATGATGGAAATCTCAAAGAAACACGTATTGTTACAGATAAGTTTGTACCGGCAATACGAGCATTGGATGCAACACCAAAGAGTCCTACTCTAGGTGAAGCATTCGTAATTCAATAGAAGGAATACCTAGTGAATAAGCGTAATTTTAAGGACTATTGGGATGTTAGATGTATATACCCTAATCATTATGGGAAATATCAACTAGCTACTTTCTATCGATCAGTTATCAAATATGGATCATATAGATATAGACCTGAGAGAACCCTTTTGCTGGAGATGTCTCGACTTTAATCAACACCCCTAAACAAACTCACTACTACAGTGAGTTTGTTTAATTAAAATCATTCATAGAGTGACTTTAATTAAACAAAAATTTACACCGTATCGTTGCGTATTCAACGAATACCTAAAAAACTCCAGAATTCCGCGCACTTGATTCTGGTCTACTACTTATCGTAGTTGGTGCATAAAACACTCAACCCAATGGGAGATAGCTTCCTGTTGGGGGTGATCTCTTTTAACCAGGAGAAAACAGTATGAGTACTATAAAAACAGCAATCGAAAGATTGTCAAAATATCCACCAGATTCACCAGCTTGTATGGTGTTGTGGCTTGATGATGATGTTATTTCAAGAGCCAATGAAAGGAAACTTACGGTCAGTGATGAACTAACCGCTGAAATTCTTGAATCACTTGAACACACTCATGATGCTAATTATGGCGTTACATGGGATCACATCGATGCAGCACTTGATTCAAATCTAGAGCATGAAGGACTGATTAAGTCTGCAGAGTGTTCATCATGACTGATAAACGCTGGGCTTTACGTGATTTAAAAAACGCGGTTAAAGCCTTGGATAAAGCTAAACGATTATTTCTGAATCAATCAGAAGCTGACCTTAATTCACCACGCTCAAAGAAACTGGACGAGGTCTTATCGGAATTATTCGATGATACTTGTCCGTACCTTACAATCGATACTGAAGAACTTTATAAGTAGCGATTACACTTTTAAACCCTACAGGGAAACACTCCTTGTTGGGGTTGTTTCTCTTTATTTATTTGGAGAAACAACATGAGTAAATCAAAAGAAAATACTTTAATACTACACAGTAAAGACACTGATAATTGTCGTGTTTATGTAACAGGTGATCATTCTTTATATTGCTTCCAAAAGGAAGATACAAGCCTACCGCCTTTCTTATACGTCTGTACGAAAGACGGCGAGCCAGAATATAAAGTAACAATTCCAGAGAGTACAAAACTGGATTTGAAAAAATGTTCTTACTTGAAAGAAGAGATTGTTACTGCATTTAATCGTGGCGACTATTGCATCAAACCAACACTATCAAAATCTCGACGTGCAGAGCTTGAAACTGATTTTAAGTATGTAACTGCTGATATTGTTTGGGTCGGACAATCACAACAGCCTGAGACAGTTACAATCTCCAATACATCAGAATACTTAGACTTGGAGACCTGTGGCTTTTGTGGGAAATGCAAGAATTGTCTGCATGATAATTCGATACATTACTATGTGAACAGTTTAACTGAACTCGATACGCTAATGAAAAAAGCGCATGACGATGGATGGATGATCAAATCTTATTCAGTCCAAGATATCACACTGGATTTATTTGAATTTTATGATCAACAACCACCTGAGTTAAAAGATATTTGTCGCCATTATGAGGCGGGGGATCTCTCTTACCAGCAGTGTGAAGAATTTCTTCATCAAGTTGAATATATTGGTTTTACATTTGACTATGGGCTTGATGCAGAGCCTTTCAATCTACGAAGTAAATAGCCGGTAGATGTAACACGGTTTATTTTACTGCTTAAACTTAACCCTTACAGGGAATATCGCCCTGTAAGGGTTGGTGTTCCTTTTATTTTTAGGAGAAACACCATGACTACAAATACACTTATGCCAATTCCCGATATCAATGATGTCTTCACAGATGGATTTTTAATCGATGAATCTGGTTCAGTTGCCTTTCTATCTTTGATAGGTAAGGACACGGCTATACAAGAATTTCGAGCAAGATGGTCACTTCCAGTCACACAAGGAGGTTTGACTGATTTTCAGGTTGAAACTATTGATGGTACTGCACGATTAAACATAGGCAACCCTGAAACTTTAGAATTTCTAAGTGGCCGCTTATCTACAAAGCTATTTGGTGATTTAATCCAAGTCTTTGTTTATCAGAATTTGGCACAAAAGCCAGACTTTGCTAATCGTAAATCTTTGCAGCTCTTTAAAAAAGATACTGCAGAAGATCATTCCGATAAATTATGGACTTTGATAAAAAGCCTCTCTCCCCTGCCCTTTTTAGATGAATGGAGAGAAGTTATCATTGGTTTGTTTACAACTAAACACTGGTTGAGGGAGTTACCAGGTGTAGGAGTAATTTCAGCCTATGCGATAACTATTCCAGAGGACGAATTAGCAGAAATGTTAAAAGCGAATATTCAAAGTGGTGCATTAATGGCTGAAGCTTCCGTTACTGGAAGTTTTATTGATCATGCTAAAACAACACTTTTACCGCCAAAGTGTTTGACTGATTTAAGTGAAGAGCTGGAAAGTACGGTTGCTGATCTTGAAGAAGGCATTAAACGAGGTGATTCACCACTTCATGAAATATTTGGTAAACCTGTCAGCACCTACACTCGTTCACAGGCTATAGATGACGGATTTCTGGTAGATGTTAGTGAAACTAGCGAAGCAAAAGAATCAGGATTTATTGTACCAGTAGCTTTAACCTGTGATGTTTGGGACAGCTATGTTGCTTGGCCAAGTGATGTTGGTGGTCAAGATGAGAAAGGTCGTCTTTGGGATGTTCTGTTCATGGCTCACCATGCCATTAAAACAAACAAAGAAAATGGCGAGCACTTGCTTTATAAATTGTACTGCGTTCCGCATAACAGTAAAAAAGGTGATGATGCTACCGAAGTAAGTTTAAAATTGGTATCGGGACCTGGTGATAATGGAGAACACGTTATAACCATCATGAAACCTAACGAGTCTTAAGAAGTATTAAACACTTACCCTTTGGGGTAGGTTGTTTTTTTATGAATATTTGAATCACACTAAGTATTTATTGAAAAACAACTTTTATGGTACAATCAATTCTTTAGACCGTGCTGTTCCGTATTGAACAGAAACTAAAAAATCTTATCTCCCGCGCTCCTGAGATAAGTATCAACTTCTGTTGATGAGCATAACTCAATCCGTATGGAGGTTTTCTTCCATTCGGATGATGCCTCTATTTCAGGTTATTTAACGTAATGAAAGGAGGTATATTTTGAGATTTAAATTATCAGAAAATCAGCTTAAAATTTTGGCTGAAATTTTTGAAAAAATTGGCTTGGCCTTTGGCATAGCTGTTTTTATTAATGGTTTTGTTATAGATAAAGCAACAATTTCTTTGTTAGAAGGAATTATTTTTATTGTTATAGCTATAATCACACTAACTTTATCAATTGTAATGAGGAAATAACTATGTCAATCAGCACATTGATTATCATCGTAATGATCCCAATTCTTGCTTTTGGAGCCTATGTTGCTTTCAATCAAGATAAAATCGTTAAAAGAGATGGTGACAAAAGCAAATAACATGTCAACTATAAACATAGTTATCTCTATTGTTCTTTTGGCGTTTCTTGCATTCGGAATTTACTTAGTCGTGAATCAAGACAAGGTAGTCAAAAAAGAAGATTAACTTAAAGTACCGACACGCAACGTGTTGGTACTACACTAACCCAAACGGGAATATTCTCGTTTGGGGAATATTCTCTTTTTTTGGAGGATATCCCATGTCTAAATTACCAATCTACAACGAAGAAAACCCACTAATCCCAGGCCTTTATCTTGGTCTTTTTCATGGTCGTGATGATCCTGATAAAACCATTGATGATTGGGGTACTAATGGCCCTATCATTGGCCCTTTAAAACACGTTCATACAACCTATGCTACTCATATTAAATTGGAGTTTTGTTCCCAAGATGATATTAGAAAGTACAGTTTCAATCCAGATTCGATGATTGATCTAGATATTGATGCTGGCATGGTTGTATTTCAAGATATCTGGTACGGTGACTGGACAGTGTTTTATTACGAAGCAGCTTAACCAGCAACCTATTTACACTTAAAAAGCACAACCATTCTAAAGTTGTGCGTTCATCTAACCTGTAAAGGACAATCTCCTTTATGGGGATTCCTTTGCTTTTACAAAGGAGATACATGATGCCTAATAAACATCACTACTACCTTGCATCTATCCGCACCTGGGTAACTGCAACTGATCTAATTGATGCGTTTATCAAATTTTGTGACAACACTCACGAAGAAGAAATTCCGATTGTGATTGTTAAAGTCCCATTACCGATGAATTCATCATACCCAATCAATTTTTATATTCCAAAAGTTGAAAACTGTGAGCATATTTACTTATGCGATCAATACTTCAAAACAAACAAAGTAAAACTAGCAATGACGCATCAAGAGATGTTGTCAAATATCGATTATGCCGTTGATGTAATCAAAATGAATTGAGTTTTACCCATTTTTCACCCCATAAGGGATTCCCTCATGGGGATTCCTTTATTTTTTTATTAAGGAGGCCAATCATGGCGAACAATTATGAACAATCTACAGTTAATCCAACGCTATCTGCGACATTGTTTACGGAGTTGGAATTATTAACATTAGCGGCACTTGGTATGCAGCACGAGCAATCCCAAAATGGGCATCTCTATTTTTACTCAGAAGATCCTAGCTGGGGGAATGATATAGAGGTAAAGAAAAAGATGTTAAATGACAAAAGTAATTTCGTTGTTAAGCAATATCTTGATTACATTGAGGAAAATGACAAAGAGCCTAACGCCGATGGAACACTTATTTTTGATTTCAATGTTGAAGAAATCAACGATGATTGTAATTGCTCGGATTACGAGTTAACGATAGAAACTATTTTTCAATCTATCTTGAAAAAGAAAGACTGTGAAGAAAAAGAGATCGTTATCATGGGTGCTTTTACATGTGACAAACTTCGTATGGATGAGTTTGGTGGTTTTGTGACACGAATCACTAAAGTGAGTATTCAACACTCAGGTACATATCAAATGCTAGAACAGATGCGTAATCCCAAAAATCAGGAGAATCAGCATGACCAGTAGAGATGCTTCAAGCTCAACAAGCTACTCAAACGTAATGGCAGAATCTATGCTATCAACAATGGTTGGAGGTATTGTGACTGGTGTTTTTATCACTCCTGCAGATGAGGAGAGTTATCAGCCTGAAGGATATGGATTTACGATTAAGTCTGCTGACGGTATCACTAGAAATATTTTTGTTTTAGTGGATGAGGAAGGCAATGGTCCTGGTCATCTTGATATTCAAGAAATTATTAACGATACCTCTGCTATTCCAGATGATAAGGAACAAACATCAATAGCTAGTTGGCACTGTAATTGCTCAAAAAACTATGCCCATGCACTGAGTACGGAATGGTGTTCCAATTGTGGGTTAACCGCTCCAGACCCTGATGAAGGGAAGGATATATGTAATGATATTTAAAACAACGAACCAGTATTGGGATTGTCAATGCGACGGTTCTTATATTCATCCTTCAAACATTGTTATTTGTACAGTATGTAAGTGTGAGCGAGAGAATGGACCTGATGCGCGAGTGACAGAAGTTCAAGCTCTTGGGCTTGCATTATCAACGGTTACTTGTGCTAAGTGTAATTTACAATCTTACAATCAGCATGTCGGTAATATTTGTAATCATTGTCATGCAGGAATAATGCAATAAACCAACTAAACAACTTGCTCCCTAGGGAGTAAGTTTGTTTTATTAAGGCCATTTAATGAGTGGTTTTAATAAAACGAAGTTTAACCGTATCGTTGCGTATTCAACGAAACCTAAAAATACCAGAGTCCCGCGCACTTGATTCTGGTCAGCTATTTACTTAGCTGGTGCATAACCCAAACGGGAGAACATTTTTCCGTTTGGATAGATGTATCTCGTTTATATTTGGAGATACACTTATGAAGCAAAATACAGTAAGACTTGAAGTTGATGAGTCAAAATTAGTAAACAATCTACGCCATGCTTTTACAAGGCGTTCAAATGTGATTTCAGAATTAATGCAAAATGCTAGAAGAGCAGGCGCTACTGAAATACGTTTCACTATCAAAGATGATTATTTAACAATCGATGACGATGGTGTAGGTATTGATGATTTTTCAAACCTTCTCACCGTAGCCTCATCAGGGTGGGATGCAGAGACAATCCAAAAAGAAAGTCCATTTGGATTAGGCTTTTTAGCAGCACTCTATGCTTGTAAAACCATCAACATTCAAAGTAATGGCATATTGCTTGAAGCTTCAACTCAAAAGATACTAGATCAGGAAATGATTAGTCTAAGTCATTCTTTAATTAGAAAAGGCACATCTATTTCATTATTAGATATTGACTATAAACTGGACAAACTACAAGCCGATATAGAATCATTATCAGTAGGTTTTCCTATTTCAATTTTTATCAATAGTAGAGAAGTATTAAGACCTCATGCAGAAGACTCTTTAGTAGGTGAGAATACTGCTATGGGGTTCATGCACATGACAGGCATTCACACTGATGTGTTTAAGCCAAATATGTATACGAAAGTATATTTACAAGGTTTACCCATTCGTTATAACGGAGACCACTTGCCGGGTAGAGGTGATCATTTCTTAACTCCTTTTGGTCATCCTGGGTCAAGCAGTGAGTGTAATGTTGTGCATTTAGACTCTGAACAATTTATTGCTCGTGTCCCTGATCGTGATGTTTTAATTGACTCAACTTTATGTGAACAACAGATTGTTGATTGTGTGGCAGAACTGTTTTGGAATTGTTTTGTGACAGAAAAAAAGCAACTATCCGCTGAGGATTTCATGAAGAAACGCTGGGATTTAGCTCATTCTATGGGGCATCGTAGATCAAAGTTTAACTATAAATCACTCTTTAATGACATTCCTTTTGTTCCCGGGAAAATCTTTAATTTGGTGTATGACTATCCTTTTGTTTTAAGAGATGACGAAGAACCAGGTGACTTTTTTGAAGACTGGGGCTGTACAAATGAATTCATTTCTAAAGGTGATATTTCTAGCAAGGATTTTATAGTGCTTGGTTTAAATCCAATTTATTCTATATACGAGGGTAATAGCAGTGCCATTGGGTATATGTTTGCACAGGCTTCCATAAATGTACTTATATATTACATGGAAGGTAGCTATAGCTTTAAGTTTGACAAAGCCCATTGGATATACGATTACATCGATATAATTGAAGATCCAGTGGAACATTTCTCGTATCGGTTTATGGGTTCTCATGAAGATATTATCTTTAAGGGGACATGGGTAAATGAAGCAACAATTAGTTTTGTAAATGATTGTGAATCAAATGATACAAAGGCTGTATGTGAAGTTACTCATATAAAGTCTGGTCAAACAGTATTGATTAATGAGGCTTTTGTTTTACCTAATGGGAATGTTTTTTATCCTAGCAGTGAACTATCAGCAAAGGTTATGAAACAACTTATTTGTTGGAGTGATGATGGTCACTGGAGTGATGAAGAACTGTATAACGAACAAAAGCTATTCAATCGTTTTGTTCTATCGGAAAGAGCTAAAGACCCAGAAGCACTGCTTCAGGAACTATTAGGCTCTCAAGATATTGGTATTTATAGTACTTTAAAGAACACTTCATTTTCTATTGTGATAGACAACAATGGTAAATTGAAAGTAACAAAACAGGCATAGTAAAAGCTTGGAAACAACTTACTCCTTCAGGGGAGTGAGTTTGTTTTTTAATGTGTTCTGATAAGAATCCATTAAAAAACAAATTGTGTTATTGTTGTTTTTTAACCGTGTCGTTGCGTATTCAACGAAAACTACAAAATCCTGCCCCCCACGCTCTTTGGGACAGGTATCAGATTTTTCTGATAGAGCATACTTTAATAACCCACCAGGGATTCACTCCCGCTGGGGTTGTGCGTCTCTGGCTTTTATGGAGGCACATTATGAACACCAAAAAAGAAATCAAACCTTACATTAGTTGGGACACCACCGCTATTCTCGAAGCGCAAGCCAATTACCTTATTGAAATTGGAACTGCTAAAAATACAGAGGACAGCTGGACAATGGCATGTGAGGATCAATTCCTACTAGATGATCAGTGGGAAAACTTACTCGTTGACCTTACAGACAAGCTAAATGAAATTAACCCTGATGGGTATTGGCATGTTGAGGTAGAAAATTATGGCTGGCGAAATATCTCTGGACAACAAGATATTGAAGCAGTTGATGCTCGAACATTTTTATCAAAGATTTTACCAGCGACGGATTGCACTTTTCATGTTTACATTGATGAGTCACATCCCTTTAAAGAGATCAAAATACAAAACTTTCACCACGACTCGCCTGTTGGCAATGAGTGGTACACCATTCTAGCTAGAGATGCTTTTGAAGAAGCCGCATAGTTAGTTATATTTATTTTAACCCCAAAGGGAACACTTCCCTTTGGGGAGTATTCCCTTAATTTTTAATCTAAGGAGATACAAAATGAATGCTATTTTAAATTCAAATACTGCAGTACCCCTGCAACAAGAAGACCAGGAAGATACTGATAATAATATTATCAAACTTACTGATTTTATCACCGACTTTGGTGATTCACTCGTGGATGCTGTTAATCAACAAAATCCACCACTCTTTCAAGAAGATAATACAGACCCTTATCGTGATCTTGCGATGAATGGCATGTTGCGACAACCATTTGACTCTCAAAGAAATGCGGTTCATGCATTATCTAGTTTGTTGTTTGATAACAAAGAGAAAGCGGCAGTACTAAATGCAGAAATGGGGACTGGCAAAACCATGATGGCAATTACCCTTGCTGCTGTAGCCTTTCAAGAAGGATATCAGCGCTCAATGGTTATCTGTCCTCCTCACCTAGTTTATAAATGGAGAAGAGAAATTTTAGAAACCATCCCTGATGCAAAGGTATGGATTCTTAATGGTCCAGATACTCTTGTAAAACTACTTAAGCTAAGAGAAATGATTCAAGGTGGTCAGTTACAAACTGAACACCCCGAGTTTTTCATCATAGGTCGTGTACGGATGCGAATGGGCTATCACTGGAAGCCTGCTTTTGCAGTTACCCAACAGCACTTTCGCAATCGCCTTGATGAGGTATCTACTCAACATTTATTATCCTGCCCTGATTGTGGCGTTTTACATGAAGATGAGGAGGGTAATCCACTACCAGCACGACTGCTTAATAGCATTAATGATAAACAACATTGGTGTAAAAGTTGTAATGCTCCCATGTGGACATTAATGCGACCACGTTCTGCCAAACAGAAATCTCATAGAGAGCTTGTAAAAGAAGCTGTGTGCAAGTTGCCTACCATTGGCCCCAAAACAGCTGAGAAGCTGCTTACTGCCTTTGGTGAGGACATGATATCTAACATGCTTGCTGACAATATCTATGAATTCGTTAATTTGATGGGAGAGGATGGCAATTTAATATTCTCTGACCGTCAAGCAACACGCATGGAACGAACACTGTCACGCGTAGAGTTTGGTTTTGGACAAGGTGGATATCAACCAACAGAGTTCATTAAGCGCTATCTTCCCGATGGCTTTTTTGATCTTTTGATAGTTGATGAAGGTCATGAGTATAAGAATGAAGGTTCTGCTCAAGGTCAAGCTATGGGCGTACTAGCCAATAAGTCCAGAAAAGTCTTATTGTTAACTGGAACACTTATGGGCGGATACGCAAGCGACTTGTTCTATCTTCTATGGCGAATGATGCCAGCTAGAATGATCGAGGATGGATTCCAATATAGCGATAACGGCTCTCTTGGTTCTGCATCGATGGCATTCATGCGTGAGCATGGAATATTACAAGACGTTTATGTTGAAAAGTCTGGTGATAATCATCGTACAGCCAAAGGTAAACGCATAACGGTTAGAACCAAAAAAAGACCAGGTTTCGGTCCTAAAGGTATCTGCCGATATGTGCTGCCTTACACGGTGTTTTTAAAGCTGAAAGATGTGGGTGATGTTTTACCTCCGTACAATGAGCACTACATCGACATTGACATGACTACAGAGCAATCTGATGTTTACAGTCATCTTGAGAGGACGCTTAAACAAGAGCTTAATGATGCTTTGCGTAAGGGTGATACATCATTGATGGGCGTTGTAATGAACGCCCTTCTACGATGGCCTGACAGCTGCTTTCGTGAGGAAACAGTTCGTCATCCTCATACCAAAGATGAATTAGCTAATGCTGATGTTATTTTTGGTGATGATGTTCTTTCTCCGAAGGAAGAGGAGCTAATAGAACTTTGTCGTAAAGAGAAGGCTAACAATAGACGTGTATTAGTTTATACAACCTACACAGGCAAGCATGATACGACTGCAAGGTTGAAACGTCTTTTGAGTGCAGCAGGCTTTAAAGCATCAGTGCTTCGCTCTACTGTAGCAACTGACCGCCGTGAAGAGTGGATATTGGATCAGGTTGATTTAGGTATCGATATTCTAATATGCAATCCTGAACTGGTAAAAACTGGACTCGACTTACTAGAGTTTCCAACGCTTGCATTTATGCAGTCTGGATATAATGTCTACACAATCCAACAAGCATCGAGGAGATCTTGGCGTATTGGACAGAAGGATGAAGTTGATGTGTATTTCTTCGGTTACGCAAAGACAGCTCAGATTACTTGTTTGAGTTTGATGGCTGAAAAAATTGCAGTAAGCCAATCAACGTCTGGGGATATGCCCGACACTGGTTTAGATGTTTTAAATCAAGCAGGAGATAGTATAGAAGTAACCTTGGCCAAGCAGTTAATGGCCACTTAGCAAAAAAGCCCCAGTTTGGGGCTTTTTTTATTTAAGGAAATGAATGTTAAGATGCTCAATATCTTAACCACAGCAAACATAAATTATGCAAAGCAATTATCTCAAGCCTACATTTATCGCCACCCTACTCCTATGTTCAATAAGTATTTTTGCAAAGGAAGTCCCTCGATCTGTAGATGCCTCAAATTTTGATATTGCGGGTGTTAAATTGGGCATGAATGCAACAGATTCATTCAAAGCTTTGCAAGAGAACTTAAAAGTCACCAAGGACAAAATAAATATTGATTCAATCAGTCGTGCAACAGGAAAACCGCCAAAAAGTCTTCAGGTTTATATTGGTAAGACTACCTATAGCATATTTTTTGGTGAGAATATTTATGATGATAAGTCACCCACTATTGTTACTGCTATCCAAGTTTCAATGCCTCAACAAAACAGAGAAAGTCTGAAAGAAGCAGCCATAGAAAAATATGGCAGATCATCTGGAGGAAGTAATGCGCTTATGGCGGATGCTGTTTGGTGTAAAGACCCTGGCAAGGATGATTACTTCACTTGTTCACGCTTCAAAGGTCCCGTACTTAAATTAACTGGTGCTGGCTTGTGGTTTAGTGATACCTCTTACGATACTGACTACATTAAATATCAGGAAATAAAAAACCGTAAAAATAAGCCTAAGCTCTAAACGTCATCTTTAGTGTTTCTTTTCTTACCAACAATTACAGCTCCACGCGTTATTGAAAATCCTACGCTTCCCTTATTTTTTGACCCGAGATCAAACATTTCCGTTTGCCCCATCGATATTGGAACGATATTGACAACATCATACCCATCACTATCAAACTCTTCATAGCGTTTTTGAAGCTCATCAGCAAACTCATCAAAATTGACACTTCTTTCTGAGTATGTTTTTTCTATTTTTTTACTGATTAACCCTACTTCCTTTTCCTCTGAAGACAAAGAAGCATAAAACCACGTAGTTTTAAACTTACTGTTAGTGCTAGTGTTAGTGTCTGTCATAACATTTCCTCAATGTGTTGCTAATTCATAATTATGTTGGGTTCGTCTCTTCCTTATTGAGTCAATTAAAGACAGTTCTTCATCCGTAGTTGAAATCACTTGTGTCATTGTTCCCCCTACTCTGCTGTCAAGAGAACCCCAGCTTCTTAATAAAACACGATCACCCAAAAGATCGCTGTATATCACGAACTTGTAATATCTCCTTTTACCTGAATGTATCCACAGCTCTAACATTGTCATATTTGTATTTAATTGTATCGTACTATACAATCATAGTTCATGAAGAAAGAAATGTCACCCACTCAAGAGTTCTACTCCCTATTAGAGACTGCTTATGAAGTTTTTAATGAGCGTTTGTTTGGAGGGAAACTGTCTAATTGCCTACTCACATTACAGCGTGAGAAAAATACAATGGGGTATTACTCAAAGAATCGTTGGATCAACCAACAAGGCATAAAAACTCATGAAATAGCGCTGAACCCCAGTTATTTTGGTAAGCGTAAAGTCATTGAAATATTTCAAACACTCGTTCATGAACAATGCCACTTATGGCAAGACGAATATGGAAAACCAAGTAGACGTACCTACCATAATAAAGAATGGGCCGATAAGATGGAGTCTATTGGATTGATGCCCAGTACCACTGGCTATCTTGATGGAAAAAGAACTGGGCAAAAAATGTCTGATTATCCAATTGACGGTGGTTTATTCTTAGAAGTTTGTACAGACCTTATATCACAAGGAATAACAATTACTTGGTTTGATAGGTTTGCAATAGAGGCGGAACAACCTTCATATACAGCAGAAGATAATGTGCAAAACATAGAAACTGCTGTCAGCGAATCAACTCAGCATTCTGTTGAGCTTGAAGTGCTTTTCACACAAGTAAGTGAGCTAGTTCAAAATGATTCAGACCTTGAAGATGATGAGCCAATATTCCAAATAGCAGCAAGAACACCATCAAAGATTAAGTATTGCTGTCAGTCATGTGATACAAATGTATGGGGAAAACCAAATTTATCACTGATATGCGGTGATTGTGAATTACCGTTTGAGGTAAGCGAATAATGTTTAGTTTATTTAAGAAAAAAAAGCCCAATGGACTAACTGCGCTCCCAGTCAAAGAGTTGTTAGCCCCATACACCAATCTACTTGAACTAATACATCAACAAGTAGGAGTGCCTGAAACCCACTGGAAAGCTCTTTATGTTCAATTTATTGAAAATTTTGCAGAGCAAGTCCAGTTGCTACCAGCCTCTGAATCTCATCATCATTCAGGTGCTGGTGGACTGTTAACCCATTCCCTTGAAGTCGGTTTGAATGCATTAAAAATTCGCAAGGGTAGAATGCTACCAGTCGGCGCATCATCAGAAGTCATTGAGGAACAAAAAGAGCTTTGGTCATATGCTATATTCACGGCAGCAATGCTACATGATATTGGTAAACCTTTAACGGATCAAATTATTACTATTATCTCAGAAGAACCTAAGAGAATTCTGACACCGCTGACTGAGAAAATACCTGTAAAAGCTATTTATAGAATAGAGTTTAGGCGTGGTCGGAAATACAGATCTCACGAAAATGTAGCTCTCCTACTCGCTTCTAAGATTATACCTTCGCCAGGTTTAGACTGGATTACTAGTAACAACGATGTTCTTGATGATTGGTCGTTTTGCTTAACAGGAAGAAAGCATGAGGCAAATACTTTAGGTGAACTAGTCACCCATGCAGACCAACTATCTACGGCACAAAATCTTACTGGTGCTGAAAATACTCCATTACCAAGCTCGAAGAGCATCCCACTAGCAAAACGCCTAAGAACTGCTTTGATCTACTTGATTGATGAAGGTACAAACATACCTTTAAATCGTTCAGGAGCAGCTGGCTGGGTTTATGATGATAAGTTATGGCTTGTTAGTAAGAGAGTTCTTGATGAGCTAAAAAAACAGATGATTGAAGAAGGTCAAACCGGTATACCTTCTGACAACACTCGCCTTATGGACGAGCTAATGCAAAACAATATTATTATTGCCTCAGAACCAGATCGAGCAATCTGGAAGATGACCGTGCATGTGGATACATGGAAAAATAATTTTACTTGTCTATGTTTTCCCATGAACAAACTTTGGTCTGACCAAACAGCTTGGCCAGCCCAACCTGAAAATGTCAAAGTTTTAAAAACTACGAATGAGAATGACTCTAAAGAAAAAAATACACCAAAACACATTGAAATCCAAACAGACACTGGTGAGGAAGACCCTACTCCCAGTGAAACAAATAATAATGATGGCGTTTCAAACGAGAAGCTTGATAAACCGACTAATACTTCTCCACTGTTAGACCTGCCTACCCCGCCAGGAATAAGCATCCCGGTAGATGATAGTTCCAAGAAGAAAAAATCAGCCAATAAAGTTAAAGAAACCGACGCACCTGACACTTCAACACCCGAAGTAGCTAGTAATAATTTTGAAGTTAAAGTAAAATCAAAATCTAACGATGGTCAAGATTTTGTAGATTGGTTTAGTAGCGGTATTGCTGATGGTTCAATGCCAATCAATGTTAGCGGGGCATTGGTACATACCGTAGGTGATGAAAAGAGCCTGCTGTTAGTTAGCCCTTTAATATTTAGAAAATTTGCTAAATCTCGACATAGTATCAGTTTTGAGCAATTACAAAGAGACTTTCAAAATCTTAATATTCACAAAGTAACACCCAAAGACACAAATATTTGGAAGTTCAAAACAATCAGTGACAGAAAGAATAAAAAATCAAACATACTGAGTGGTATGTTAATAGAAGATCCAGAAGAAAAATTAAAAATTCGACTCCCTACAAGCAACACACACCTAATCTCCACCTGAATAATATCAATATAAACAGTTAATTAGCATCTAATATTCAGTTTATGGCTATTTGTACTACACTATAGTCGAACCTATCAAATAATAAGAAAATATAATGGAGATAGGTTATGAATAGAAAAGATACTTTTGAGGTTGTTTTTTCTCAATACATCAATGATCGCGCTTTAGCTACTGACACAATTAAACACATGAAGTATGTAATAAATCTTTATCAAAAAGAAAACTGCGTCTTCTTGTTCTCAGAAACCACCAAAGAAATTCTCAACAATTGGAAAATGATATTGCTAAAAAGAGCTTCAGCGGAGACATGCAATAATTATTTAAGACATCTGAAAGCCTTATATTCCTTTGCATTCGATGAAGAAATAATTGATCAAAACCCTTTTGCGAGGTTCAGAATGGTTAAAGTTCTTGAAACTAAATATAAGAGCATAACTATTGAAGATATAAATAAAATTATCACATACTTAAAAAAATCAGAAAACCCGTTATCGCCTGGCTGGTTCTGGATCATAACAATTAAAACACTTTTTTATACCGGCATGAGAAGAAGACAGCTAGTAGAGCTTAAATGGAAAGATATTAACTTTGACAAGCAATTAATATCTCTTAATGCCGAAAGTTCAAAGAACAAGCGTTATTGGGATATACCTCTGCATTCAAATATTTACAATGATCTACTAATACTTCGTCAAAAACATGAAAGTATAGTCGAGCCAAGATTTATTACTGATCTCGATGATCTTCAAGTTTTCAATGTAACCCTGTTCAATCATAAATATCATGGAAATAAGTTGAAAAGATCACAATTATCAGGCTTCTTTAGAAACCTATCTGATAGAACTAAAGTAAAATGTAGCTCTCATAGATTTAGGCATCGAATAGCTACAGATTTAGTAAAAAGTCATAGCAGTATAAAAGATATTATTGAGGTGCAAGAATTACTAGGTCATGCTGACATTAAAACAACACTTACATACATTGAAAAAAATGTAGATAAACTAAGAAATTCTCTTGAGGAGCTGACCCCAATAGACGCTTAAATATTTGTCTTATAATGGTTTTTCGTGTAAATTCGGGCACAAGGATCGGAAGAAGATAGAAACTAAAACACCAGATGAGACTAATAGACTTGTAATCAGTAGGTCCCGAGTTCGACTCTTGGTTGCGGCACCATTTTCAGATTTAAGTGCTTGATTTATCAGGCATTTTTATTGTCTAAATTTTGTAAAATTTGAGTCAAATGCGTAGGAAAGTGCGTAAAATGACTCAAAACCACCTCACAATGTCCCGACATGGAATTTATTACTTCCAATGGTGGATACCTCAACACCTGAAAAATGATAATTTCAGTAATAAATTTTTCAGGCTGTCACTAAGAACCACCATCAAACGCGATGCTGTTAAGCATACCCACAGATTACTTATTGTATTATTAGAACTCGAAGATAAATTTAATAATAATCCAAATGGTTTTGGGCATGAGTTGATGACCATGAAAAACAAGCTAACCACTGTTGACAATCTTACAAATGAAATTGATGACTACCAGATTAGATATACTCGTGGATTCAACATATCACACCAGTTAGAAGGAATTGACCCTGATACTGATAATCTCAGTACGCAAGAATATATGGGTAGGTTCACCCAATATGACATGGAATGTTTTGAACTTTGGCAAAGTAAACAAAAGCCAGCCACCCTTCCCCAAACTACACTAGAACATCAATCATCTACAGTCATAACACCAAAACCTAATGAATTACTTTCTGAATGCCTTGAATTATTTGTTACTGAAAAACAAGTAAATTGGTCGGGTGGCAAAGGTAGTAGAACAGAAACATCAGTCACAAGTAAAATATCAGCATTTATTGATACTATCGGTGATAAACCAGCATCACAATTTGTCAATGAGCATCCAAAATTGACCCACATAGGCATCGAATATTGACCCACCCTTGGGTTGTTATTTTAGCGCCTTTTGTTGGCTTTGTTTGAACCGATATGAGTCATTTTTAGTTTCTATAATTGA